>NZ_QRYG01000007.1:0-100899 GCF_003462845.1 Collinsella sp. AF15-51
CCGCCTCGCGGTGACATCGTTTTTATGTCAACCTTGGTCTAACAGAGCCAAAAGTTATGCAGTTATCGGCTTTTCTGCTGGTGCGCATTTAACTGCCGAGTGGGGGACGGACAACAAGGGATTTGCGTCCTACGGATGCGAGGCGCCAAAAGCCTTGGCCCTGTGTTATGCACCGATTGATCTTCATGGCTTTGAGAACGCATCAGACAATAGATTTCTTGATTCGGTGTGCGGCGGGGCTGGTCGCGACTCGCTCGATGATTTCTGTATTAATCAGCATGTGTGGGAGCAGTATCCTCCGACATATCTTTGGCAATGCGCTGACGATGATATTGTATCGCCCGACAATTATGAAAAGATGGTCGATGCTCTGGATGCAGCTGGAGTACACCATGAGGGAGTCATGTATTCAGAAGGGGGGCACGCATTGATGAAGCCCCATGCGCCGGAGACCGACTACTGGTGTATGAGCGTTATTGAGTTTCTTAAAGATTATCTCGACTAGGAAACTGCATGTCGCTTTTTGAGCGGGTGATTTCGTCATGCAATGTTTTCGGTATTGAACGTGGTCGTGGATGAATGATGTTCTAGAATGTTCGTACTGTCACATAAACGAACAGGAGCGAACATGCATATCTACTCTGTATCAGATCACGAGTTCAAATCTTATGGCTGCGTGTGGAACGACGTTCCGTCCAACCTGACCGCTCCGCTCATCGAGGCGCTCTCTGCCACGCCCATCCCCGAGGGCAGTAAGTACGTAGCAAGCGCGCCGGAGCTCGAGGGCGTCAAGGATGCCGATAAGCTGGGCTTTCTCATGTACGGCGGCCGCCCCTTCCAGCTCGGCTGGTGCAACGGGCACAACACACGCCTCAACTGCCTGGAGTATCACCGCGCCAGCGAGTTTAACCTGGGCGCCCGCGACTTTATCCTGCTCGTGGCGCATCGCTGGGAGATCGAGGACGGCAAGCTTGACACCGCGTGCGTTAAGGCGTTCCGCGTGCCGGCGGGCAAGGTCGTTGAGGTCTTCAACACCACGCTCCACTACACGCCCTGCATGGTCGACGACGGTGGCTTCCAGGTGATGGTGGCGCTGCCGGCGGGCACCAATGGCCCGCGCCCCGAGGCTGCAGCCGACATGCCTGCCGCCGGTGACAGCTACTGCTACTGGAAGGCCGACAAGTGGGTCCTCTGCCACGCCGACAGCCCCAAGGCAGCCGAAGGCGGCTACGTGGGCCTCGTCGGCAAAAACCTCGACATCACCTGCGACTAGGGGCTTCCTGTTTGTCTCGATCTGTAACATCTAGCGGGTTAAATCGCCTCTACCTGTTACAGATTGAGATAAATCGTAGAGGGTGCCCGAAAGATCTCGATCTGTAACACCAGGCCCGGTTTTGGCGGCCTACCTGTTACAGATCGAGACAAACCGGGCCCAAACCACCACAAAGGTGCCTGTCCCCTTTGTGGTGGTTGGCGGTTTGGGCGGGCAGGTATCAAAAAGTGTCAGACGGGGGCGGCTGCCGGGCGTCTGTGCGCGAAAAGAAGTGTCGGCCTGCGCCGCTGTCGTTGAGCGAGGCCCTATTTGCGGGGATACTAAAAACACGACAAGCAGCGTATGAAAGGATCGATGCATGGCTTTCCGTAAAGACTTCCTGTGGGGTGGCGCAACGGCTGCCAACCAGTGCGAGGGCGCCTACAACGTGGACGGCCGCGGCCTTGCCAACGTGGACGTGGCTCCGCACGGCCCCGAGCGCTATGCGGTGGTCTCCGGCCAGCGTAAGATGCTCGACTTCGAGGACGGCTATTACTATCCCGCGCAGACCGGCATCGATTTCTACCACCATTACAAGGAGGACATCGCTCTCTTTGCCGAGATTGGCTTTAAGACCTTCCGTATGAGCCTGGCTTGGACCCGCATCTTCCCCAACGGCGACGAGACCGAGCCCAACGAGGCTGGCCTGGCCTTCTACGAGGATGTGTTCCGCGAGTGCCAGGCGCACGGCATCGAGCCGCTCGTGACTATCACGCACTTCGACTGCCCGATTCATCTCATCAAGGAGTACGGCGGCTGGCGCAACCGCAAGCTCATCGACTTCTACAAGAATCTCGCGACCACGATCTTTACCCGCTACAAGGGCCTGGTGAAGTACTGGCTCACCTTTAACGAGATCAATATGATCTTGCACCTGCCGTTTATGGGTGCCGGCCTGGTCTTTGAGGAGGGCGAGAACAAGGAGGCCGTCGAGTACCTGGCCGCCCACAACGAGCTCGTCGCCAGCGCTTGGGCAACCAAGATTGCTCACGAGATCGACCCCGAGGTCAAGGTCGGCTGCATGCTCGCCGCGGGTAGCTACTACCCCTACAGCTGTCGTCCGGGCGATGTGCGCCAGGCGCAGCTCGACAACCAGGACAATTACTTCTTTGTCGACGTCCAGAGCCGCGGCTACTACCCGGCTTATGCCGTCAAGAAGCTCGAGCGTCTGGGTATCGACGTCGGGATGACCGACGAGGACCGCGAGATCCTGGCCGCCAACACCGTCGACTTCATCAGCTTTAGCTATTACAGCACCCGTTGCTCCGCCGGCGCCGATAACCCCGATGTCGAGCGCACCCAGGGCAACGCCTTCGCCGGCGCCAAGAACCCCTACCTGCAGGAGAGCCAGTGGGGCTGGGCCATCGATCCGCTGGGCTTCCGCATCACCCTCAACGACCTGTACGACCGTTATCAGAAGCCGCTGTTTGTGGTCGAGAACGGTCTGGGCGCCAAGGATGTTGTCGAGGAGGATGGTTCCATCAACGACGACTACCGTATCGACTACCTGCGCCAGCATATCGCCGCGATGCGCGACGCGGTGACCGAGGACGGCGTTGACCTGCTGGGCTACACCACCTGGGGCCCGATCGACCTGGTGTCTGCCGGCACGGGCGAGATGTCCAAGCGCTACGGCTTTATCTATGTCGACCGCGATGATGCGGGCAACGGCACCCTCAAGCGTTCCAAAAAGAAGAGCTTCGATTGGTACAAACACGTCATCGAGACGAACGGCGAGGACCTGGCCTAAGGCTTTCCCAACAACTATAGCCTCCTAACCAAGACGCTCGGCGAGCAGTTAATGCCCGCCGGGCGTCTTGTTAAAAGAAGTGAAAGCACTCATTGGGGACGTACTTAAATGAGTGCTCGCAGAACGAGAGTGGATAATCTCCCGTTTTTAGCCTGTTTGTGGGCTCAAAGTGGGAGATTATCCACTCTCGCCATTTGGGCGTCCAAAAATCCTCGCTCGTTTTGCGCCTGGGGACACTCTTTGTCGAATGCGGCGGCTGCCGAATATGGGCGCCGTCCTTGCTATGCCACGGTTACGGCGACCTGGGCGTAGCGGCTGCAGGGGCGCTCGGCGCGCGTCTGCACGGTAAGGGTGAGCACAAGGCGGTCGCCGGGCCGCGCGTCGGCGGGCACGATGAAAGCGGTGTCTACCGTGCATTCTTGCCACAGCGACAGATCCTGGGTGCCTGCATAGCTCGACGGGTCCACGGCGACATCCCAATGTACATCGAAGCCCTTGCCGTCGGGGTCGACGATGGTCGCTGTAAGGTCGACGCGCTCGCCGGCTGTGGCGCTGCGGTCGGCCGTGGTCTCGACAACATGTGCCGGATGCGAGCAGGCTGCCGGATCATGGGCACACCATTGCGCGCGGGCGGCAAAGTCTTCCTGATAGGCACGCAGATAGGGATTGAGATTGTCGTCTGCGGGCGTGCCGATGGAGGCAAAACCGGCGGGCGCGTTCGCATCGGGATGCCCATCAAAAAACATGCGTCCCAGCAGCGTATCGAAGCCGCGGTCGTCGATACCGCGCAGGCCAAACGGCAGCAGCGGAATATAGGTCATGCTGTCGCCTTCGGCCATAAAATCGCCGCGCTCAAACTGCATCGCGGGCATGCCTTCCAGGCCCCAATCCAGACGGGCATGCTTGCCAAACTGAAAGCGCTCAGGCTCGTTTTCGTAGACCTTACCATCGCCATAGAGCATATAGCGCGCCATGAGGGGGCCGTTGCCCTGCGTGAGATTCTGCTCGGGCCAAGGAGCCTTAAACAGCGGCAGCGTATCGGGCTGAGCTGTTTTGGCGTCGAAATAGTTGCCATACATATAGGGCGTACGCCAAAAGATGAGCTCGGGAAAGAGCTTGCGCCCATGGTCGAGCCACGAGTTATCCTGCCCCACACCATCGGCAACGCCCATCACGCGCACCTTCTGATAGACCCGCTGCTGTACGGCGGGCCACTCGGGCGTGGCGCGATAGCGCTCGGCAATACTCATGAGGGCGCGAACGATCGTATTCATACCACCCCAGCTGAGCAACCATAACGTACGCGGATCATCATCCAGAATCGCCTGCGCAATTACGCGAGACCCCTCAGTTTCCTCAGTCACATCACCCTCAAAGGCAACATTTCCCACAAACGTACGCTCGATCATCTGGGCAGGCGTGGGAAACGGCGGTTCACCGGCGGCGTCCGCATTTGCCTGCAACTGCGGCCAAGCCTGGGCATATTCATTACTCCAGAGACTCTCAATCCAATGCTCGGGAAACGGCCGATACTCACGAAGCTCGCCGGCTAGCGGATCGGGCTCATGAGGCACAACAGCCCACTCATAAGAGCGCCGCCCTTTGGTCCGCCAATGCGAATTCACCTCGCCGAGCGTATGAACCCCATCCCCAAGAAAGTGATACTGCGAAGCCGTATACACCACAGCCTGAACATCAAGCAAGTTGAGATACAGAGCCAAATGAACAAGTGAGTTCATATCATCGACTTCCATATCAGTGGTAACAATCACCCGAGTCAACTTCTGGGACATAGGAACAGCTCCAATCAAAATCAATTCAGCCAGTTACGCGCAAGGCAAGACGGGACCCACGCCCCCATCGCCACCGACCCGGCGGCCCGCTAGAAGCGGCCGGCCAGGGTCACGGCAACGTCAACGCAGCGGGGACCGGGGTTTAGTCTTGCAAACATTCCGCAGGGGGCATGGGCAGGCGCAGCGCGAAGCGCAAAGCGCCAGCCCATGCATGCCCGAGGACGTTTGCAAGACTAAACCCCGGTCCCCGCGATGGGAGGGCTTAGCGGTCGACCCTGGCCGACCACTCCCAGCAGCCCACCGGCTCGCCGTCGATGAGTACGTTGCCCCCGTCGAAGTCTTGATAACACAGGTCGTTGAATTGGTGGATCCACACGCCGTGGTTGAACGTCTTCTTGGCCGAGCCGTCGGCCTCGCGATACACGCCGGTCAGGTCCTCGACATGGCTAAAGTAGGTGAGATGCACGTTGGCGCCGGCATTGCGCAGGCGCGCGAACAGCGGCAGCACGGTCTGTTGCGGGTGCACGAGCTCGTCGCCCTTGGAGTGCGTAAACCACAGCGGCGTCTTGGCGAGCGCGGCTACGTCCTCGTCCGTGGCGTTGTACCACGGGGCGCAGCAGGGAAGGCCCGCGGCGAAGAAATCGGGGTAGTCGGCGCACAGGCGCAGGGTCATAAAGCCGCCGTTGGAAAGACCGGCGACCACGATGCGGTCGGTGTCGATGCGGTCGGCATGCTCGGCGACAAACTCATCGATAAGTGCCTTGAGCACGGGGGAGTAGATGCTCTGGTTGGAGTGACCAAGCTGCTCGACGCCGTTGTCCATCCAAAACGTGGGCGACTGCGGCACGAGCACCCAGGCAAAGCCGCCAAAGTAGCGCTGGATCTGCGCCTGGCTAATGGCTGTGACACGGTTGCCGATATAGGCGCGCGTGGCGCCTTCGCCCTGCGTGGCGCCCTTGCCCTCGCCGGCGCCGTGCAGATACACCACGAGCGGTGCCTTTTGGGGCACGGCCGTGGCCTCGGGCGCAAAGGGGTTGAAGCATGCCGAGTCCTCGGCCTTAAAGCTGGGCTCAAAGAAGCCGTATTCGAGCGCGATACCGTCGACGGCGGTCTTTTGCGTGTCGTTGCTCCAGCCTTTGAGCGCAGGGCAGATATCGCCACGGCAGGTGTCGAAGACCAGGCCGCAGGTGGGATCGTCGCCGTCGTTGCCGGGAAGAGCCGCGAGCTGCGTGATGTGCAGCTGGTCATCGAGCATGCGCGAGCCCATGACGCCGCCTTCGATCTTTTTGGTCAGGCGCTGCTCGGCGACCTCGAGCGCCACATGGGTGCCCACGGCGAGCTTACGTCCGTTCTCGTCGCACGGATATGCGGCGAGAATGTCGATGTAACCCACGGAGGGCGCGGCATGGTCGGCGCCGCGTTCCTTGCGCATCAGAACATCGCCCGAGCGCTCGTGACGCTCTACATATATATGGAAGGTGTTCGCGTCGATGTCGTTGGCGCGCACGGTGCAGGGCAGGTCGAGTACGACCTTGCTGATCCAGGGGCCAAAGTCGCCCAAGGTGGTGACGGTTGCGTAGGTACACAATTTGAGTTCCATGAGCTGCCTCCCTTGCGCCGCGAATGCCTGGCATCTGCGGCAATACAAACTAAACATGTTTAGTGTAATCTAGAATTGAAGAATAACCAGATGAACTCGGTAAACGGCAAAATTGAACACGTCGTGAACTACTAAACGCATGTTTACTAGCTTCTAGCAGGGATTCTGTTGATGAGTTAACAGATCAGTGAGGTGTTCATCAAAATAAAATCCCACGTAAATGGCTATATATCAATAGAGGGTCAAAGAGACCATCTCCCGCCATTCAAATACGTTCACCCCCGATTTCCTACCGTTCACCGGACTGTAGACGGCAAAATTGCCATAAATTCGGCGCTCCGTGTAAACTAAAGCCCGTAAACGTTCAGTAAACACTTTGTTTACGACAGCGTATCCAAGGGTTCGGTGGCCGTAAGGGGTTATAGCCGCCGGACCAAAGGCGTGCCTACGTCCAACTGGGTAGGCACACGAAGATATGGGGAGGGGTCCCATGGCAGTAGATAACAAGCAGATTGCCACCGATGTCCTCGAGCTCGTGGGCGGTGCGGAGAATGTTTCCGTCGCCACCAACTGCATGACGCGCCTGCGTCTGACGCTCAAGGATAACAGCAAGGCCGACGTGGAGAAGATCAAGAAGGTCAAGGGCGTTCTGGGTTGCCAGTTCGCCGGCAGCCAGCTCCAGGTCATCATTGGCCAGAACGTGCCCAAGGTGCTCGCCGAGTTCGTCGCCATCTCCGGCGTCAAGCAGGGTGAGGCCGTCAACGAGAATCTCGACGCTCCCAAGGAGAAGCTCGAGCTCAAGAACCTCCCCAATATCATCCTCGACTATCTGTCGGGCTCCATGACCCAGCTCATCCCGCTGCTCATGGCCGGCGGTCTGTTCCGTACCATCGCGGCCGTCCTCGGCCCCACCATGCTCGGTGTGCTCTCGGCCGACGACCCGACCTATACGTTCCTCTACACCACGCTGTACGAGGCCACGTTCACCTTTATCCCCATCTACCTGGGCTATGCCGCCGCTAAGAAGCTCGGCGCCTCTCCGGTTCTGGGCATGCTCCTCGGCGGCGCTCTCATGGCCCCGTCCGTCGTGAGTGTCGCGACTCAGGAGGGTGGCGGAATCATCTCCGTCTACGGCATCCAGATTGCCGCTGCCAACTACCAGCAGTCCGTCCTGCCGATCATTCTCTCGGTGCCCGTCCTGTACTTTGTTGAGAAGTTCTTTAAGAAGGTCATGCCCGACGTGCTGTCCACGGTCTTCACGCCGTTCTGCACCATGATCGTCACGATCCCCATTGCCTTCATCGTCCTCGCTCCGATCGGCAACGAGATCGGTACGCTGATCGCCAACGCCCTCTTCGGCCTTGCTGACCTTGGCGGCATCGGCATCCTGATCGTCATGGCCATCCTCGGCGCCTTCTGGCAGCTCTTCGTGGTCTGCGGCATGCACATGCCCGTCATCCTGCTCGCTCAGGTTCAGATCATCGCTGCCGGCTACGATCCCTTCGTCTTCGTTTCCACCAACTGCGCTATGGCCGCCGTCTGGGGCTGCGCCTTCGGTGCCTTCCTCAAGATGAAGAACCCCGACGAGAAGTCTCTCGCCATCGGTTACGTCATCTCCGCCATCGCCGGCGGCGTCACCGAGCCCGCGCTCTTCGGTATCCTCATGCGCTTCCGTCGCACTATGCTCGGCATGTTCATCGGCGGTGCCATCGGCGCTGTGTTCTCCGGCCTCATGGGTGTTACCTACTACCTGGCCGGCGGTGCCTCCAACTTCCTGGTCTTCACCAACTACCTGCAGGGTGGACAGATGAACACCGTCTGGGCTATCGTCGGTATGGCAATCTCCTTTGTCATCGCAGCAGCCGTCGTCTTTGCCACTGGCTTCTCCAAGGAGGAGCTCGCCGAGATGGAGGCCTAAGGCCAAACCATTCGGTCACATACGACCTTACCTACACGACAGGGCCCCGTCAGGCGCAAGCCCGGCGGGGCCCTTCTTACAAGGTAGACTGATTGGGGGCGCGTGGCGCCTACTCGCCGGGGCTTGCTAAGCGCCAGGGGCTTTCGCGCGGGGTTACCGCGAAAGTTTCCGGCGGTTCGCAAATCCTTTATCAAACGAAAGGACATGCAGATGAGTTTGGGAAAGCTGACCGTCAACGGTCGCCAGGACGGCTTTTTGTGCGAGGGCAAGCCATTCTTTTGGTTTGCCGATACGTGCTGGAGCGCGTTTACGAGCATTGCCGAGGCCGATTGGGACTACTATCTGACCCGTCGCGCCGAGCAGGGCATGAACGTGCTGCAGATCAACACGCTGCCGCAGTGGGATCGCTGCTGCCCCGATCTGGGCATTTGGCCCTATGCCAGCGAGGACGGCGTGCATTTTGATTGGTCCCGACCCAACCAAGCGTACTGGGATCGTGCCGCCGCCATGTGTCGCGCTGCCGTCGAGCACGGCATTCGTCCGGCGCTCGTGCTCATGTGGTGCAATTACGTGCCCGGTACCTGGGGTGCCAAGGTCTCTGAGCGTTGCGGTGCCGAGATTATGCCGCGTGAGGAGGTTCGCGCCCACGTTGCCCGCGTCGTCGAGAACCTGGGCGAGTTCGATCCTGCCTACGTGGTGACGGGTGATACCGATTTTGCCGGCGACGAGGCGATTGCCTATTACGAGGACGCGCTCGACGAGGTCGTCAAGCGTGCGCCCGAGGCGCTGCGCACCATGCATATCAACCGCGGCAATCGCACCATTCCGGCGCAGTATCTGGACCGTCTGGACTTTTATATGTTCCAGCCCGGGCACAACTACGAGGGCCAGCCCGAGGCTTGGCACTTGCCGCAGGACTTTATCGCCAACTATCCCAAAAAGCCGATGGTCAACTCTGAGCCTTGTTACGAGCAGATGGGTGCGTCGCGCAATGTGTACTGGCGCTTCACCGCGCAGGATTGCCGCGCGAGCGTATGGTCGTCGATTCTTGCCGGTGCCAGCGCGGGTGTGACCTATGGCGCGCACGGTGTTTGGAACTGGCAGACTAGCAAGAGCCAGGGCTCGGTGTTGGGCGAGGGCTTCGATATGCCGTTCCGCTGGCAGGAGTGTCTGCAGTTTGCGGGCGTTTGGGACTTTGGCGCGATTGAGCACGTGCTTGCCGGCCTGGGCGCTTCGGCTGGCGATGACGCGCTTGCTGTGGTTCCGGCGCAGGAGCTCCTCGACGACGCGCGCGAGGCCATCCGCGTGGCGCGCGTTGGCGATCGTGTCGTCGCGTACCTGCCGCGCACCACGGCGCTCAAGTTTAAGCTCGACGGCGCGCGTGGCTGGACGGCGACGGTTCTCGACATGGAAGACAAGCGCATCGCCAAGCTGCCCGTTCGCGACAACGGTGACGGCACCGTGCGCGTGGCTCAGCATCCCTTTGAGCACGACGCCCTGGTGATCCTGACCCCTGGGCGCTAACGGCTCTTCTACAACATTTACAACCCAGTCCCTTTCATTAGGCTGCGACGGAATGGTTCCTGCATGACGGCTTCAAGCTGCCAAGGGGAGCCATTCCGTCGCACCCTTTGTTTACTCATTGGGGACGTACTTAAATGAGTGCTTAAATGAGTGGCAGTTGGGGACACTCTTTGTCGAGCTAGAGACCGCGCGCCCCTTCTGGGTCATGCGGCTCAAAATCGCGGCGTCATGCGGACGGCTGGGGTCGAATTTGCAACATTTCGAACTTGGCTTCGATATTGAGATTGGTTCTTTATTAAAATGGTGTTCCGGACAACAAAGCGGGTGGGGGTTACCATGAGGGACCTGGGAGACACAACCGCATATTTGCGCCGGGGCATGCGGGAGATTCTGTGCCTAGCGCTGTTCTTCTTCACGTTTTTGGCGTGCGAGTATTTCTTTGATGCGCGCATGGCCGAGTTCGTGCCATCGAGTGAGGTCGTCATCTACGAGAGCATCGTTGTCGGCGCGAGCGTGATTGGCTTTTTCGTGCGCCCATTTCTGTACTATCGCCGTCCCCAGACGATCGATGCGACGAGCGATATTACGGGCGTGCTGTTGGTATCGGCGTTGCTGCTGATGATTATGGCAGTGCGGTTTGAGGTAGTAATTGCCGGCGGCCTGGTGGCGTGCTGCGCCCTGGGCTATTGCGGATCGACCGCCCATGCCAATCTTGCGCGGCGTTTTGCGCAGACGCCCTGCCTGGCGCGCGCCGTGGCGGTTTCCTATGCTGCGGGCATTTTGGTGCAGGTGCTCAACCATATGGTGATGCCTGCGGGCATTCCCCAGCAGTCTGTTCTCATTGCCTGTGCGATCGCGCTGGTGGGGCTGCTTCACGGTGCCCGCCGCGCTAAATTGCGTGATGAGCCTGCGCCCGAGTTCGAGGTCGGGATTGCCGAGCTATCGGTCGATGCGTTGGAGCGTGGCGCCAGGTGGCACGATGACCCCGAGGCAAAGGCGACCTTTCAGGGCGCCGTGGTGCGTCTGACGGTGGCGACCGCTTGCCTCACCGGCGTGTTCGCGGCCCTCAATGCCGGCCTTACGACCTCGCATGCCGCTGGCGCTATCGATCTGGGCGACTGGCCGCGCTTGCTGCTGGTTGTGAGCGCCCTTGCCGCCGGCGTCCTGTATGACCTGCGTGGGCGTTCGTATATGAATATCATCATGACGTGCGCCGCCATGCTGTCCACGCTCTCGTTCTTTGTGCTTATCACCGATGGCAACGGTGGCAACACGCTTGCCGCCACGATTATCTTTTACCTTGGCACGGGCTTTTTCGTGGTGTTCTTCACCACGAAGTTCGCCGCGATTTCGATGTATGCCCGCTGGGCGTATCTGTGGCCGTGCATGGGCCGTGTTATCAACAACGTTTGCTCGATGCTCGTGACGGCTCCGGCGGTGGCGATTATCTCGAGTCAAAACGTGCTGGCGGCAGTGAGCGTCGTGCTCGTGCTGTTTGTCGGCATCGCGATTTCGCTGTTGGGACAGTTTGGACAAGACGGTGAGGGCGAGGCGACGCACGGCGGGCTGGCGCTTGCCACCGACGATCTTGGCGTGAGCTGTGAGCCCGGCCAGGCCGACACGGTGCCCCTGGAGGCGCCGGAGCTTTCGTTTGACGATCGGCTCGATGGCTTCGTTGCCGCCTTTGGGCTCACCAAGCGCGAGCGCGATGTTCTGGAGGCGCTGGTCGTTTCGGACGACAGCGTGCAGGACGTGGCGGCGGCACTCTTCCTTTCGCGCTCCACACTCTATCGCCACATCGCTTCGATCAACAAAAAGACCGGTGCCTCCTCGCGCGTAGCCCTCATCAACTTCTTCTGGTCCTGGACACCCCAAGACTAGCTAACCACCACAAAGGTGACAGGCACCTTTGTGGTGGTTTTTTACCTGCAAAAATATGAATATGAGACATTTGTCACCTGCCGTTTTGGTGCTCAAAGGCATATGAATGTGATGCTGAGCAGAGCAGAACGGAGGGGGTGCACCTATGGCGTCTCGGGATTGCGCGTCTAATAAAATTGCGGGCGCGCTTATCGCCGTGGTGGTCTTTGCCGCGGCGGTGACACTCTTGCGAGTTTACGTTGCCGGCGACCATGGCGCTCAGGGAAAGACTGCCGCGCAGGTGTCGCTCAACGATTGCGCCGCCGTTCCGGTGGCGGTCAAGCTTATCGAGGACGGGGAGGCGCGGACGGTCTATGAGACCGACGATGCCGAACTGGTCGCATCGACTTTTGCTGCGCTCGATGGCTGCACCGTGGGGGATGCGGTGGATGAGCGGACGAGCGATGCCGGCCGAACGCTCGTCTTTGTCTATACGGATGGCTCGGAGCAATCGGTGGAACTTGAGGGCAAAAACATCGTGCTCGATAAGACGGCGTATCGGCTTAACGGTGCCGATGAGTTATGGCGGCAGCTTGCCGCGATCAAAAACAGCTAACGAAATTAGGGGTGTACGGGATGAGTGAGTTGAGATTCTGCCCAGCGTGTGGGGCGCAGCTGCCTCGGGTCGCCGGCGTGCCGGTACGATTTTGCCCGGGATGCGGCGTCCGACTTGAGGGCGTTGTGGGCTACTCGGGCGCCGTGGGGCCTACAGATGGGGCGACTGCCGATGACGATGCGGACGAAGGCGCCGACTCGAGCGTGGACGCGCCGGCCGATGCGCTGGTAGAAGCTGTCGACGTCGCGTCGTCGTCTCGTGACGCGGCCACGACGGATGCGCCTCACATCGGTGACCTTGAGCTTCATACCGCATGCGATACCTCTGGCGGCCAGGCACTCGCGCAGGTGGCGCTGCCGCGGGGCTGGCATATCGAAGAAGCGCATCTTGAGCGCAGCGGCAGTTTCGACTGCCCGATTTCGGTTGGCGTGACGGCGGCGGGTCCGATGGGTGAGCGGATTATGTACCGCTCCGAGCTCTGCTACGTGGATGCGGGCGCCGTTGCCAAGCGTATCCCCACGCAAACCGAACGCAAGGTGTTTGTGCACGTGGAGGCAGCTTGCGACGAGCTGGCTCAGGCCTGTGCGGCACGGCTGGGTGCGCGGGCAGAGGTTGTTGCCGAGCAACCGTACCCATCGAGCGCGGAGGTCGATATCGAGCGCGAGTGTGCCCGCGTAAAGCGCGAGGCGGCAAATGACTTTGCGATCCAGGGCTTTTCGATGGAGCCGAGTGATGTGGTCTATGAGTGCCGCATGCGTCGATATCGGCTCACGGGCGCTCCGGTGCCCACCGAGCTCGCGGTGGCGGCCAAAGTCGAGGGCTATATGTTTTCAATCGGCGGTGTCGCGGGTTCTATGGGCAAAGGTGTTGCCGCTGGGGCCGAGGCGCTGCTGGGCGCGGGCCTTTCGAGTGGACTGATCGGCGGTGTTTTGGGCAAGCGCCTGCGCGAGCGCCAGGCGGCGGCAGCGGCGGGACAGGGCGTCGCGCAAGAACAGCCCACGGGTCGAGGCGGTTGCCCGGACGGAGCGTCGTTCGAGCTGGGCGCGGCCGACCTGCTGCAGTGGCGTATCAGGGACAGCTTCTGTTTGGCTGCGCCAGAAGGTCGCCTGGACGAGGCGGCCTCCACGGCGCTTGCATCAATGGCGTCGACTCTGCGGCTCAATCCGGCGATTGCACGCGAAGCGTCAGCTCAAAAGCAACAGATGGTGCTTGAGCAACGCCAACGCACGCAGATGAACATTGCCCAGCAGCAACAGCAGTTTGCGGCCTGGCAACAGATGCATGCCTCGCAACAGGCGGCGTTCGACAGCTACCAGCAGGCGTGGTTCGATCGCAGCGACCGTCAGCACGCCGCGAATATGGCTGCCAGCGCCGCCAATTTTTCCAGCGCGGGCGTGGGGACGGGCGCCGCCTCGTATTCCGATGCCATTCGCGGGGTCAACCATTACACCAGACCCGACGGCACCGATGTCGAGGTCTCGGTGATGGCCGACCAGGCCTGGGTCAACGGTTCGGGCGATGTGATCGGTACACGCGATGGTTTTGAACCCGGTTTTGGCTGGACGGAACTGCCTCTTCAATAGCGTGGGGTGGCTTATGTGTGAATCGATGCCGGGTGTGTTTCTCGGCATTGTGCTAAAGAACGGGAAAGGAACAATGATGAGGGAGACGGTACTTTCGCGCACGGCATTTGTCGCGGCGGCGGGAACGGCGCTGCTGACGCTTGTGGGGTGCGGCGGACAGCGGACGCAGGATGCGACGGGTTTTAACGACGACCGCCCGGTAAAGGACAGGATGGACGCGGGTGCGACGTCGGGCGATTCCGGCGACGCGGACAGCGGCTCGGCGGATGCGTTCGATACGTGGTCGGATGATTGCTGGGATGCGCACCGCAACATCAGCATCGCGGCGCTCCTCGAGCTTAAGGGCTGGCAGTTGCAGGAGTTTGCCTCGCAGCAGGGCTATACCTGGCAAGACGCGCTCGAGATGTACGAGGACGAGGCGGGACACGTGCTCAGCGTCTGCAATATCAGCAAGGACGGCGCGACCGAATGGCTCGGCGAGGACGAAATCGGAAAGCTCGACAAGGGCGGCACCGGAAGCACCGTGATGTTCACGCTGCAACTTTCGGGCTATTCGAGCTGCGAGGATGTTATCGCGGGCTTTTCTGTGCCGGTCGAGGACCGGGCGCAGATTACTTCGGGCTCATGGATCGCATGCGTATACGGTTCCAACATGGCGCGGCACGTTGCCATGGCGAGCCCGATGGAAAACGGTGACTACCGCTTGGATCTCATTACCGAGGAGGCTATCAAGACCGGTAGGTTTACCCAGGGCGGCGGTGCTCCGACGATAGACGAATTTTGGCAGGAAAAGACTGGACGCGCGCTCGGCTAGGTGCGACGTGGCCAATACCATAGCGAGGAACGAACATGATGAATGAAGTGACGATGAACCGTGCGGCCTTTGTGGCAGGCGCGGGTGCGTTGGCTTGTGCGCTGGCTGGCTGCTCGGGCGGATTGGGCGGCGCGAGCGGTGCCAAGAAGGCGACCACGGCGGACGCCGCCTGTGTAGACGACAACGCCAACGTGACGGTCTATGCTGCGATCAACTTGGATGGCGCCGACCTGGTGCGCCTGCTCAAGCATCAAAACTATGAGTGGCAAGGCGAGAGCGTGGGCTACGGTGCCGCCGATGATGCGGGACTTTTCGCCTTTACCTTTTCTAAGATTTCGGATGACGTGGACGAACTTGCGAACAGTGCGATACCGCTTTCGGTGTCCGAGTACGAGGAACTTGAGCCGGGCGGCGGAGACGATAGCGTGGCGATTTTGCTCTCGGTGGGCGGCTATACGACGGGCGATCGTGCGCTCACCGGCGCAATCGGCGATGCGTCGATAGTGCAGGAGAAGTGCACAATCGACGATTCCGTGTATTGGCTGGTCAAGGCGCTCGACGGCAGCCGTTACGTGATTTCGGCCTACGACACCGAAGATGATGGCGACAGCGCGCATGACATCTATATCTATAGTGAGTCTTTTATTCACACCGGTTATCTGAGCGGCGGCGACCAAATCGATATTGACGAACTCTGGAGCCGCCTGACCAATGCCTCGTAGCGCACCAAAACCACCACAAAGGGGACAGTGAGGCGGGACTTTTTGACCGCCTGATGGGTCGAGCGTCACAACTCGTGCGTTACAGCAGCTCGCCGTGGCGGGCGATGTAGCGGCGCTTGGCCAGTTGGGTGAGCGCGATGTAGGCGGCGACAATGCCGATGAGCAGCGCGAAGAAGATTGGCGGCAGCGGCATGAGACCCAGCGCATCGGCGATGGGGCTTGCCGGCAGCCAGGTGACGAGCACCAGGCCCAGCACGGTGAGGAGGCACAGCGCGGGCGCGGCGTGGTCGCGCGGGCGTGGCAGGCGCGGGGAGCGCAGCATGTGGACCACGAGCGTCTGCGACCACATGGACTCGACAAACCAACCGCTCTGGAAGAGCGCCGTAAAGGCCGCCATGCCTGCGACGTCGCCTATAGCGGCAAGCTCTGCCCAGCTTGCGCCCACGGCGGCGGGGCACACCACAAAGAAGAGCGCGGCGAAAGTCGCGATATCAAACAGTGAGCTCACGGGGCCCAGCTCGAGCATAAAGCCCTTGATGGACGCGGCGTCCCAAGCACGCGGACGGGCAGTCCAGGCGTCGTCGACGGTGTCCCACGGCAGCGCGATGCACACGATCTCGTAGACCAGCGACAGCAGCACCAACTGCAGAGCGCTCATGGGCAAGAATGGCAAGAACAGGCTCGCGACGGTCACGGATAGCACGTTGCCAAAGTTGGAGCTCACCGTGGTCTTGAGGTACTTGAGCAGGTTGCCGTAGGTGCGGCGGCCTTCGATGATGCCGCGCTCGAGCACGCCCAGGTCTTTCTGGAGCAAGATGATATCGGCGGATTCCTTGGCGATGTCGACGGCCGAATCGACCGAGATGCCGCAGTCGCTCGCACGCATGGCGGCGGCGTCGTTGATGCCGTCGCCCATAAAGCCCACGGTGTGGTCGAGCAGCTCACGCATGACGCGCACCAGACGCGCCTTCTGCAGCGGCGAGAGCTTGGCGAAGAGGTGGGTGTTCTCGGCGCGTTCGGCAAGCTCGGCGTCGTCGAGCGCATCGATCTCGGAGCCGAGCAAGACGTTGCTCGCGTCGATGCCGATCTGCTCGCAAACGGTGGCGGCGACACGGTCGTTGTCGCCGGTCAGAACCTTGACCGCCACGCCCTTGGCTTCGAGGGTAGCGACGGCGCCCGCGGCACTTGCTTTGGGCGGATCGAGGAAGGCCAAAAAGCCCATCAGCACCATGTCGCACTCGTCAGCGATGCCAAACTCGCCCACGCAGCGCGGATTGGTCTTCTGCGCCACGGCAATCACGCGCAGGCCCTCGGCGTTGAGCCCGGCGACCTGCTTGCGAATCTGGGCGAGCTTGTCTTCGGTGAGCGGCTGGGCGGCGCCATCGACCTCGATAAAGGAGCAGATCTCGAGCATTTCCTCGGCAGCTCCCTTGGTAACCATCTGGGTTTTGCCCTGGGCGTCGGCGACAACGACGCTCAGGCGACGGCGCGAGAAATCGAAGGGCACCTCGTCGATCTTGGTATAGCGGTCGCGCAGGCTCTGGCCCAGCATAGAATCGGGCACGACGGTCGAGGGCGTCACATCGGCACGGTCGATGACGGCCAGGTCGATAAGGTTTTTGAGGCCGGTCTGGAAGAAGCTGTTCAAAAACGCATGGCGCAGCACGCGCGCATCCTCGTTGCCGTCGGTGTTGAGGTAGCGCTCGAGCACGATGCGGTCTTCGGTGAGGGTGCCGGTCTTGTCGCAGCACAGGACGTCCATCGCGCCGAGGTTTTGGATCGCCGGCAGCTCCTTGACGATAACCTGGTGGCGGGCGAGGTCCTTGGCGCCCTGCGACAGGCTCGTGGTCACGATGACGGGAAGCATCTGCGGCGTGATGCCCACGGCCACGCTCGTGGCGAACAACAGCGCATCGATGACGTTGCCCTTGGTGGCGGCGTTGATGGCAAAGACCGCCGGCGCCATAACGAGCATGAGGCGCACGAGCAGCATGGAGACGCTCGAGACGCCGCGGTCAAACGCGCTCTTCTCGCCGCGCCCGTTGAGCATCTTGGCGATGCCGCCCAGGTAGGTGTCCGAGCCGGTGGCAACGACAAGCGCCATGGCGGTGCCGTTTTGCACGGAGGTGCCGGTAAAGACGATGTTCTTGCAGGCAGAGAGTGGTAGCGCGGAGCCGTCGGCACCCTCGACGACGGTGATGGCAGCGGTCTTCTCGACGGCCTCGCTCTCGCCGGTGAGTGCGGACTCGATCACAAACAGGTCGCGCGCGGTGATGATGCGGGCATCTGCCGGCACCATGTCGCCGGCAGAGAGGCGGATTACATCGCCGGGGACGAGCTCGTCGAAGGGGATCTCGACGCGCTCACCGTCGCGCAGGGCACAGCAGGTGTTGGAGACCAGGTCCTTGAGGGCCTCGGCCGCATTGCCGCTGCGGGCTTCCTGGATAAACTTCATGCCGCCCGATACCAGCAGCATGATGCCGATGACGATGACCGTGGAGGGGTCACGCTGCGGCTCGGGCACGGCGAGCACGTCGATGTGGAGCGAGACCAGTGCGAGGGCGGCGAGGATGCCAGCGAAGGGATCGACGAACGCGTCGGCGATGCGGCGGGCGAGCGTCTTGGTCGGCGCCTCGATGGTGTTGGGGCCGACCGCGCTCAGGCGCTCGGCGGCGTGCTCGGCGATGAGCCCGTCGGCTGTGGCGTCGAGCAGCACGAGGGCGTCCTCGGCGCTATGGGTGGCGGCGAATATGGTGTTCTTGGACATGCCGGTGTGAGCGGCGGGGCGCGCCGTGCGGCGGCGCTTGGAGATAGCTTCGAGTACCGTGGCGGTTTTGAGCATCAGCATAGGGTCCTCCTTGTTGAAGGGAGTTAGCGTACGTGTCGTATGTGCTTCAAAAAACCTAGATGTCGCTCACGTCATGCTCGCGAGCTACCACAAAGGGACAGGCACCTTTGTGGTGGTTTTGACGATCGGCTGTTGGCGCTTATGCGCGTGCGGAATCCTCGCGGCGTGCCGAGGGCGACATGCAGGTTTTTCGACTATGACTGCCTTCCATGGCACACCTCCTTAAGGCCGGGCGCGGCGCGCTTTGGGTATCTCGTACCCGTTACAATCCGCCCGTATTCTTGATGAGGGGGTTTGCCGTGTCAACCCCAATGTTTGGAAAACCATTGCCCCTGACAAAGCCTTTACAGAATGCCGAGGCCCCAAAGCGCGCCCGCAACGCGCCCTGCCTGCGCTAAACTGGAAGGCACGTACGCGATTACGAGAGGAGCCCGCATGGAGGCTTACAAGCAAGAGTTCATCAAGTTCATGGTTGAGTCCGACGTTCTTAAATTCGGCAGCTTTACGCTCAAGAGCGGCCGTCAGTCCCCGTTCTTTATGAACGCCGGCGCCTATGTGACGGGCTATCAGCTCAAGAAGCTGGGCGAGTATTACGCCCAGGCCATCCACGATAACTTTGGCGACGACTTTGACGTGCTGTTTGGACCGGCCTACAAGGGTATTCCGCTGGCCGTCGTGACCGCAATTGCCTACCACGAGCTGTACGGCAAGGAGGTCAAGTACTGCTGCGATCGCAAGGAGGCCAAGGACCACGGCGCCGACAAGGGCAACCTGCTGGGCTACGAGCCCCAGGACGGCGACCGCGTGGTCATGGTCGAGGACGTCACCACCAGCGGTAAGTCCATCGACGAGACCTATCCCAAGGTCAAGGCTGCTGCCGATGTCGAGATCAAGGGCCTCATCGTGTCCCTCAACCGCATGGAGGTCGGCAAGGGTGGCGTGACCACCGCGCAGAAGGAGATCGAGGCCAAGTACGGTTTCCCCGTCGCGAGCATCGTCTCCATGGCCGAGGTCGTCGAGACCCTCTACAACCACGAGATCGACGGCAAAGTCGTCATCGACGACGAGCTCAAGACCGCTATCGACGCCTACTACGAGCAGTACGGAGCTCGTTAGTTACGCGGTTCTACGAACCGCGTAACGGCTCGACGCTGCGCGGGCCGCATTTGGACAATCTGACGTTCAACTTCAAGGGCGCGACCAGAAGGTCAGCGCCCTTTCGTTTCACGTCACCTTGCCTCAAATGCGGTCCGCTCGCTGTCGTTGCCAAAACATCGGCGTTGCTGGGCCGGCACTTGGGGACGTTCCTTTTCTGCCGGCACCTGGGGACACTCCTGATGTGGTCGTTGGGGACGTTCTTAAATGACTACTCAGGATGAGTGTCCAAAAATCCGCGCTCGTTCGATTGGCGCATGTCTACGCAGCGTAGGTTGTCGAGCCTGGCCTTCAAATGGATACTGACTGTCGAACCGGTTCACTCCATTTCTTCAATTTGATTGGACAGCCCATGAACCAGACACGGCAAACCAATGCCTCCCATACTTTTTTGGCAGCGCATGCCATCAAGCAGCTGCGCGAAGAGCGCGGCCTCACCCAGCGCGCCCTGGCGGAAAGCCTTGGCGTGACCGATAAAGCCGTCAGCAAGTGGGAATCCGGCCGCGGCCTTCCCGACATTTCCCTCGTTGAGCCTTTGGCCCAGAGACTCGGCATAAGCGTGGCTGAGCTTTTGGCTGGTGACATTCGGGCCAACGCTAACCGTGCAGGCAATATGCTCAAAGGCGTCTTTTACGTTTGCCCTATCTGCGGAAACGTTGTGCACGCGCTCGGAGAAGGCAGCTTTAGCTGCTGTGGCTCCACGATGTTTCCCCAGGAGGCCGAAGAGCCGGACGCGGACCACGCCTTTTCCATCGAGCGCATCGAGGACGATTGGTACGTCACGCTCGATCATCCCATGACCAAGGATCACTACATTAGCTTTGTGGCATATGCGACTATGGACGGCATCTGCTTTAAGAAGCTCTATCCAGAGCAATCGGTGCAGCCGCGCTTCCATATTACCGGGCGCGGCAGGATATATCTTTACTGCAACCAACACGGACTCTTTACGTCGCTGACGCCTCGCAAATAACGGCTGTCTATCCGCCCTCCTCATGCGTTCCCGGGGGACCCAAAATGAGCGTGGATAATCTCCCGGTTTTGGCCTGTGTGCGGGCTCAAAGTGGGAGATTATCCACGCTCGTTATCTGAGTGTCCAAAAATCCACGCTCGTCGCTACTTGAGTCCGGGCAGGCGGGTGTAGGGAAACGAGCGCTCTAAGAACTCGGAGCAGCGGGCGTAATCTTTGGCAAAGTAGCTGCTATAGAGCGAATCGAGTACGTATTGCACGGCGATATGGCTGGCGAACTGCGTGATGCGGTGCGTCATGCTCTCGTGGTCGCTTACCGTGAGATAGGCGGCAAAGCCGGGGTGAATGCGGGCACAGTACGGCGTGCCGATGACGATGACCGGGACATGTCGACTGCTAAGGATCGGCAAGATCTCCTTGAGGTTGGGGGCAAGGCCGCTGTAGGAGATGATGATTGCCACATGGTCGGGACCCGAGGCGAGTGCCGTGCGCACCTGCGCCTCGACGCTGTCGTGGCACGTCGCGCTTTTGCCGGCGGAAAGCAGGCGATCGCGGAACATTCCCGCTGGATAGAGGTTGTGCGAGCCCGTGTAGATGTCCACGGTGCCGGCGCGCATGATGAGCTTGGCGGCGTGGTCGAGCTGTGCAGGGTCGAGCAGCTCCTGCGTTTCGGCCAAGGTGGTCTGGTAGAGCCCCTCCATGCGCTCCATCACCTGCGCAGGGGTGGAGGTGGCATCGAAGGGAAAGTTGATGTCCACGTCGCGCCGGTTGCCCGCCTCGGTCGCCTGGCGGATGAGCTCGACCTTGAGGTCTTTGAAGCCCTCGAGGCCGAGCTTTTTGCAAAAGCGGTGAACGCTCGCGACCGAAACGTTGGCGCGCGCGGCAAATTCCTTAATGGAAAGCCCGCGCACATCCTCGCCCATGGCGAGGGCCGTTCGCCCAAGTTGTTGCTCGGTGGGGGTGAGGCTTTTGCCCTGCGTGATCTTCCGCCTGATATCCATATGGCTCCTATGCGTTTGCGTCGCGATAAACCAATCATAGCGATAAATAAAACGTTCGGCTTGGCTGGGAGTTTTGGTCCGCCGGTCTATGAACGACGGACCGCTCGACGCCGTGCGGGCTCAACATAGGGCGCTGTCCTTGTTGGGCCGTTTGCGCCCGGGGCGTTACCCGAGCACGCGTACGGGCCCCAAGAGACCGCTGGGCTCGGAGGGCTCGGTCATGCCGAACACGTCGGGGACGGCATGGTCGAGGGTGTTGATGATATCGATCGCAAGCGCGTGCTCGCCGGCCAAAAGCGCGCCGGCCTCAAAGCAGTAAGGCGGACAGATGCGCGTGCCGAGGGATTTGCCGTCGAGGGTGACGGTTGCGGTCTCAAAGACCTCCCCAAGGTCGATGACAGCGCGGCTGGCCGCTTCGCCCAGGACAAAGGAGGCCTGGTAGCGGAACGTGCCGGCCTTGCCGGGGAACTCGGCCGAGGAAAGGTCGTGCAGGTCTGCAAGCTCAACAGACTCGCCAAAGGCATCGGTACCAGGGGCAGAGAAGGCAACCGCCCAGGGCCCGTCGACGCATGTGGCTTCGTCTCCAGCAGTTGCCGCGCCGGCGGAACCTGTAGCCCCAAGGACCACGATGCAGCTCTCGTAGGGAGCCAGCTTGAGCGTGCCGTCAAAGGCGGCGGGATCGGTGCCGTTGAGCAGGTCGAGGCGCGCGCCTGCAACGGGTATGCCGTCGGCAAGCGCAATCTGAGTGGAGATACCCTGCTTGGGATGCTCGTTGACGAGCATCAGATAGGTCTCGCCCGCCCGCTCGTAGCGCAGTGCGCGCAGCCAGGGCTGGGACTCGGCACAAACCACGGTCTGCATACCGGCGTCGGCAAGCGTGCCTGCGAGCTCGGCGGTTGCCAGGAGCTTGATGCCGGCGACCGCGGCTGCATCCACGGAGGCAAAGCCCTCGCGGGCTGCAATATCACCGTCGTAGCGCTTGTTCGGCAACTCATCCAGCGCGTACACGGCAACACCTGCGGCTGCGGCACGCGCGGCAA
This sequence comes from Collinsella sp. AF15-51, assembly GCF_003462845.1. Taxonomy (NCBI): domain Bacteria; kingdom Bacillati; phylum Actinomycetota; class Coriobacteriia; order Coriobacteriales; family Coriobacteriaceae; genus Collinsella; species Collinsella sp. AF15-51. The sequence goes on from NZ_QRYG01000007.1 coordinate 22,507, forward strand.
AGTCGAGCACGGCTTCGCCGACAAACTCGGCTCCGGGCATCACCAGGCAGCGGTATGCCTGGCCGTTCACGCTAAAGCCGCTACCGTCTGCGGCAATTTCAACGGCATAGCGCCCTGCGTCCTCAAATGCCTCTGCCGGCACGATGTCAAAGTCGACCTGCGCGCGCATAAGCTCGGAGGCGGCATGCTGCATAAAGTTCGCCTCGCCTGCCCACTCGGCGTCCGCATGGTAGAGAAGCGCCACCGGGGTCGTTGCGCGCCCGCCGCTCAGCAGGCTCGCCGTACGGTTCATGTAGCTCATAAGCTGCCCAAAGTGTGCAAACTGGGGGTTTTGGCCATGCGCATAGAAATGCGGCGGGCAGTCCCAGTCGGGGAAGGCGGCCATGCTAAAGGCATGCGGCACAAACCAATTGACGCCGCGCACCAAAAAATGATCGGCGATCCACTTCATCTCGCGTAGGCCTTCGTGCCATCCAAATGCGCCAAAGACCTCGGCCATGCAGCGCCCCTGCTTTTTGGGGTCGAGGTGTGCTGCCGAGGAGCCCAGCTTGGGCAGCACGTAGTTATAGAACTCGAGGTCCCACACGCCGCGTCCGTAGCTGTGAAGGCCGCGGTCCATGCCGGGTACAAGCTGGTTGATCACGATGTCGACGCCCGCCATGTCCTGACCGCCCACGGCGCGGAAGTAGTGCCCGGCGCCCACGCCCAGGCGCGCGTGGCAGTCCTTGTCTTCGATTATGTGACCGATGTATTGCACGCCGTGCGCGCGGCACCAGTCGCCGAGCTGGTCGCAGAAGCACTCCTTATAGAGGGTGCTCGCGATGTCCATATAGACGTGGCGTACATGCGCGCCGGCCGGCTCGCGGTCCCACAGGTGCGGGAGCTCGTCCAGGTAGCGCTCGCCCAGCGCCGTGCGCAGGCGACGCTCAAGCTCGGCCGACCAGGGCAGGGGCGCGGTGGCCTTGCCGATGAGCGTATCCGAGATGCCGTCGGGGCCCGTGGTGCCCTTCTCGTTGGCAAATCCGGGCTCATCGGAGAAAAAGCCCAGGATCGTCTTGCCAAACTCATCGCCCAGATGCTCAAAATGCGGCTCGTAGACAGCATCGATGAGCTGCGCCACCGAGGCGCGGTCGACCATATTGATGTAGTCCTCGTTGTAGGAGGTCTTGCCGCTCGTGAACATCACGCATGCCTGCGTGAGGCCCGCAGGTGCATCGAAGACCAGGCGGCTGGGGTTGCCGTCTGCATCGTCGATTACTCGGTAAGCGACGTCGACGGGGCTGCCGTCCTGCATAAATGTCACGCCGTAGAAGTGCTCGGTTTTGTCGAACATGTTGGCGAGCGCGATGCTCGCGGCGGACGTGGGGCCCACGATGTCGAACGTGCGGTGCGTGAGCACGATCTTGCGGAGCTCGGGCACGGCCTCCTTGACGGCGCCGTTGGCAAAGCCCGTGGGGAAGTGCGCGTCGTCCAAGATCCAGAGCTTAAGGCCCAGCTGCCTGCACTCGTCAATGACAAAGCGCAAGTCGCGCCACCAGCCCTCGCCGCAAAAATCGGGGTGTGGGCGGCTTTCGAGACAGACCTCGTGGATGTCGGCGCCGGCGATCTTTTCCAGATACTCGGCAATGGTCTTATGGCTCTCGCCCTTCATCCACAAAAACGGAAGCACGTGGTTGTCGTATGTGCCCTCGAGCACCTGCTGATAGTACGCGGTCATGGATCCTCCTTGGCTCGATCGATCTGCTGCATAGCACAGATTATGGACGCGTCGGCGCGTTCTGCTAATATCTGAATCACGACGAACTATGACCAAATCAACGATTGGCAAGCCATGGAGATCGACGAGCTCGAGCGTAGGCTCAACGAACTGAGCGCCAGTGAGATCGCTTATAAAGACGGCATGGCATTTGATTGGTCGATTATGACCGAGCATGTCGAAATCGACGGATGCCCAGTGCGCAAGATTGGCCAGCCAGGGTTTGCCTATGCCCAGCCCGGCATGCCGCGTGGCCTGACGATAAGGAAAAACTCGCGCTTTAATGCAGTTCCCGAGCACGTGCATGATTACGTGGAGCTGAGCTATGTGTATCGCGGACGCTGCCCGCAGACGGTGGCGGGGGAGAGGCTCGAGCTGGGCCGCAACGAGGTGCTTTTGCTCGACGCCCTTTGCCCTCATGCCGTGGCGGCGCTTGGTGAGGACGACATCATGCTGAGCATGACCGTTTCACGCTCTTTTTTGCGCCGGAGTCTCGAGTCGAGCCTCTCGCGCGAGAGCGCGGTCTCGCGGTTTTTGCTCAACGCGCTCAACAGCGAGACGGACCATCGGGGCCATGTCCGTTTTCATTGCGGCGAGAGCCGTCGGATTCGGCGCTACATGCAGGAGATGCTCTGTGAGCTGTGCGACCCGAGCCCTAACGGTCCCGAGATCGTCCTGCGTCTGTTTCAGCTGTTTTTGGCCGAGCTCATGGATTGCTACGAGCGCGAGCTGGTGCGCGGCGCGGCGGACGGCGCAGCGGGGCCCACTGCCCTGGTGACGGGAATGCTTGGCTATATCGATCGCGAATTCGCTGCATGCTCCCTCGAGGGGATGGCGGCGGAGTTTGGCTTGAGCCCTAATTATGCGACGGCGCTCCTCAAGCGGCATGTGGGCAAGACCTTTAGGCAGCTTGTGCAGGAGCGACGCCTGGTACGTGCGGCCGAGCTTCTGCGCGGCGGCGCCACGGCCGGGGCGGCTGCGCATGCGGTGGGCTATGAAAACATGAGCTTCTTCTACCGTAAGTTTCACGACAAGTATGGCTGCACCCCCACGGCATACCGCCGGTAAGCGCGGGGCGGATTGTCTTCGCTCCTTCGGTGTCAAAAAGTTTCAGCTGCAGCGCTGTTGCAGCGCGCGTCTGCGAAAAGAAGTGTCCAAATCGGCGCCTTCGCCCTGGCCTGGAGCGACTCGGCGGCATACTCGTTTCATCAGCAACACGCATGAGCGAGGAGGCACTTATGGGATTCCCCGAGGGTTTCTATTGGGGCGGCGCCACGGCCGCCAATCAGTTTGAGGGCGCTTGGAACGTTGACGGCCGCGGTCCGTCGGTCGACGACCACTTCTTGGGTGGCAGCTACAAGGAGCCGCGCCAGATTACGATCGACATCGACCCTAACCGCTTCTACCCCAACCATGACGGCATCGATTTCTACCATCACTACGAGGAGGACATCGCGCTGTTCGCCGAGATGGGCTTCAACATGTTCCGCATGTCCATCTCTTGGAGCCGCATCTTCCCCAACGGCGACGACGCCGAGCCCAACGAGGCCGGCCTCGCCTTTTACGACCGCGTCTTCGACTGCCTGCGCGCTCACAATATCGAGCCGCTCGTGACCCTGTCGCACTACGAGATGCCCTATCACCTGGTCGAGAAATACAACGGCTGGGCGAGCCGCGAGCTCATCGGCTTCTTTGAGAAGTACTGCCAGACCGTCTTCGACCGCTATCAGGACAAGGTCAAGTTCTGGCTCACCTTCAACGAGATCAACTGCGGCACCCAGGACATGGGCAACCTCTTTGGGACCAGCATGATCCAGGGCTTTGAGGGCCCGGCTTCGGCGGTCCACACCACGCCGCAGGCCCGTATGCAGGCCCTGCATCACCAGTTTGTCGCCAGCGGCCGCGTCGTGCGCTATGCCCACGAGCACTATCCGCAGTTTAAGATGGGCAACATGGACTGCTTCATCCTCTCCTATGCCGCCACGTGCGATCCGGCCGACGTGTTCGCCACGCAGCAGGAGATGAATACCATGAACTGGTACTGCTCCGACGTGCAGGTGCGCGGCAAGTATCCGTTCTATGCCAAGCGCTTCTGGGCCGAGAACGATGTCGAGCTTGTGATGGAGGACGGTGACCTGCAGGATATCGCCGACGGCAAGGTCGATTTCTACACCTTTAGCTACTACATGTCCGGCACCGTGGGCACCCACAAGGATCACGAGATGACCGAGGGCAACATGACCTTTGGCGGCAAGAATCCCTATCTGGAGTCCACCGACTGGGGCTGGCAGATCGATCCGCTGGGTCTGCGCATCGCCCTCAACGAGATTTACGCCCGCTACGAGATTCCGCTGATGGTGGTCGAGAATGGCATGGGCGCCTACGATGAGGTCGAGGAGGACGGCTCCATCCACGACCCGTATCGTATCGCCTACTTGCAGAGCCACGTCAAGGCCATGGGCGAGGCCATTGCCGACGGCGTCGACCTGATCGCCTACACCTGGTGGGGCCCCATCGACCTGGTTTCCGCCGGCACCGGCGAGATGCGCAAGCGCTACGGCTTTATCCACGTCGATAAGTACGACGACGGCACCGGTACCTACGAGCGACGCCGCAAGGACAGCTTCTACGCCTACCAGAAGATCATCAAGTCCAACGGTGCCGAGGGCCTGGATTAATCGACAATATGAGTGCCACCGGGGAAAAGCGTTGGGATGGGCTCGCGATTCGAGTCCCCACCTTAGCATTTGAACCATTTGGCACTATAATCACCATAGGCATGCGCACAACGTTGCGCTTAATCAAGAGGAGAAAACGTATGGGTCTGTTTGACATGTTCAAGAAGAAGGCTGAGCCCGCGGCTGCCGCTGCTCCGGCCTCCATCTCTGCTTCTGCCGGCGCCGACGTGCTGTGCTCGCCCGTCAAGGGCAAGGTCATCAAGATGGCCGACGTGCCCGATCCCGTCTTTGGTGGCGAGGTCCTGGGCAAGGGCTGTGCCGTGTGGCCCGAGGACGATCTGGTCTACGCTCCCTGCGACGGCAAGGTGACCGTCACCATGGGTCACGCCGTGGGTCTGCAGTCTGATAACGGCATCGAGGTCCTGGTGCACGTTGGCGTCGATACCGTCAACATGAACGGCGACGGCTTCGAGGGCTTCGTCAAGGCCGACGACGTCGTTAAGGCTGGCCAGCCCATGCTCAAGATCGACCGCGCCAAGATCGCCGCTGCCGGCTACAAGGACTGCGTCGTCGTGGCTGTGTCCAACACCGCCGAGTTCGCCGACGTCGAGCTCGCCGTCGAGGCTGACTCTGCTGTCGCCGCCGGCGATGCCATCGTCAAGGTCGTCCGCAAGTAAACTGCGGCAACATAAGGATGTGCAAGGGTGGTCGGGTTATCCGGCCGCCCTTTTTTATTACAATGCGGCGGAACGTTTTATTGCACGTTGGGCGGACCGGTAAACCGTTCGGACGTTAAATCGAGCCGATTGCGCCTTTGCTTTGCCGGGGGTGTTCGTTAGCTGCTAGTATGGCCTTATTGTTACGACGTGCACCGCGTCGGGAAGCGCGGTGCCGCTTGTTGGGAGGAATGTCATGAAGAAGAAGCTGCTGCTTGCGCCCCTGATGGCTGTTCTGATCGCGTGCGTAGTTGTGCTTTCCGGCTGCGGAGGCCCTTCGGTTGAGGAGCTCATCACCGATGATCTTACGACGCAGTTTGACGAGGTCAAGAACGGTGGCGATGACTTCCTCGCCGGTCTGGAAGAGGCCTCGGGCGACGAGTTCGAGCAGCTGGGCATCGATCCCAAGGAGTATGCCAAGAGCTATCTCGAGGGCTTTGACTACAAGATCGGCGACGTGACGGTCGACGAGGACAAGGGTACCGCGACTGCCGAGGTCACCATTACCTGCAAGTCCATGAACCAGATCGTTGAGGATTTTGCCACCCAGTACCAGGAGAAGGTTGCCGCGCTCGATTCGATGCCTTCCGATGACGAGCTGTACAAGATGGCCGGTCAGGTTATGGTCGATGTGACCAAGGCTGCTAAGACCAAGGACACCAAGGTCACCTTCAAGTACTCCTGCAATGACGACGGCGAGTGGTCTGCCGACGATTCTGCAACCAACGAGATGATGAATGCCATGATGAGCTAGGGGGTTACGGCGTTTTACCAAACGCCGTAACGGCTCGACGCTGCGCGGGCACCAGAGCGACAACTTGTCATTCAAAGAGGACGGCATGACCAGAAGGTCTATGCCGTCCTCTTTTCATGCCAATTTGTTCGCTCTGGCGCCCGCTCGCTGCCCGTCCTCTACCTGCGGCGTTGCCATGGTAGTCATTGAGGCGGCACTTGGGGACGTTCCTTTTCTGCCGGCAGTTGGGGACACTCCTTGTATCAACGCCGCATCAAATGCTCGGGAAAATGCGAGCCGGTATTTGGGCGAATAGTGGGTCGCGGTTTCCGGATGGGGTGGGTTGCGGAAAGTGCGACCCGGAATATTGCTCCAAAACGGGATGCCGTTTCCCCGACGGGGCTCAAGCGGAAAGCGCATCCCATTCCGGAGCTCCAAAACGGGATGCGCTTTTCTCGCGGAAGAATTGTCGCAGCCGCGCTGAGCGGCGGCTCCGCTATTCGCCCAGCACCAGTGCTGCGAGCTCTGCCTGACTGTCCACCACGTAGTCGGCGCCGGCGGCCTCCAACTCTGCGCGGCCGCGGAAGCCCCAACTGACGCCGGCGCTCTTAAGGCCGGCGTTGTGGCCGGTCAGAACATCGACATTGGAATCGCCCACATAGAGCGTGGTTGCCGGATCGGCGCCCAGCTCCTCCATCACATGCAGCGTGACGGGCGCTTCGGGCTTAGGCGGAAACGCATCGACACGGCCCTGCACCAGCGCAAAGTGCTCGGAACCAAAGTATTTCTCGATAAGCGGGGCTGCCGAAATATGGTCCTTGTTGGTGAGCACGGCAAGTTGAACGCCCGCTGCGCGCAGACGGTCGAGCATCTCAATCGTGCCGGCGTAGGGTGAGGTATGGTCCTCCTTGTGCTCGCCGTAATAGGCCCTAAACTCGGCAAGCGTCTGCTCAAACATACGGCCGTCGCCCGCGTACTCGGCGGGCATAAAGCGCTCAACCAGCTTAAGCATGCCGTTTCCCACCTTGTAGCGGTACTCGTCCACGGCAAACGTGGGCCAGCCGTGCATCTCGCAGGTGTGGTTGCCGGCGGCCGCCAGATCCTCGAGCGTGTTGAGGATGGTGCCGTCAAGGTCAAAGATCACGGTGGAAAAAGCAGCCATAGGTACGCTCCCATCTAAATAGCTCACGTAAACGGCAACCATAATAGCGCGTGTCGTCCAACCGGGAATGAGCGGGTCAAAAGTCCCACGGGGGACATTCTGGCCGCTCAATCTTGCGGGCGGGCTTGGTTCGTTAGCGGCCTAGTGGCGATATGGGTTGCCTATAGGTGGTCATCCGGGAGCCATATGGCTCGGGCATGGCGGTTTTTTGTGTAGCGCATTGACCGATTTACCTGCGGTAACGTACACTTCCTCCGTTAAAAAATAGAAGCCGGAGCACGGGTGCGCGCGAGCGCATAAAGGGGAATCGGGTGAGAATCCCGAGCAAGGCGGTTACTGTGTGCGGGCGCGCCCGCGAGCCAGATTACCTGCCCGCGCTCTTCTCGAAATCGAGGGCCTCTCTGTTTGCCGCTGGATTCCGGTCTACAAGGGGTGCTGCTGAGCGTGCGTTTTGCTGCCGATAGGGTGGCTGACGTGCGCCTTTGTGCTGCCGGGGTATCGCCTCTCCCGCCTTCTTCGCCATGGCTCTATTGCAGGTTCGCGAAAGAAGGAGAACGGGTGACGCGAAACAACATTATGCTCAAGCGCCTGGGAGCCGCTGCTTTCTCGGTGCTGCTCGTCTGGTCGATGCCGGGTACGTCGGCATTTGCCGAGGGCGTGGCAGAGATCGCTGTGCAGGCGCAGACCCAGGCCTCGCAGCAGGCGGATGCTGCCGAGAATGCCGACGAGTCGAGTTTCACTGCGGACGAGCGGACGGGTGTTGAAGGCGCCGAGGCGTCGGCGGACGAGGCAAGATCCGACGTTGCTCCGTCTGCCGATGAGGGGCTTGCCGCCGTGCTGGGTGCGAACGGGCAGAATGCCGCCGCGGCGGACGTCGACGACGATGCCGATGCTCAGCAGACACGCGGCGCGCGCGTCGCCAAGGCCGGCGAGACCGTGATGGTCTCTTTTGCCGATGAGCTGCCCACCACCATCGAGGCCGGGGCTGTCGTGAAGCTCGCGGCGAATATCAGCCTTGAGGCTGGCCAACAGATCGAGACCGTGGCCGGTACGCTCGATGGCCAGGGCCACAGCATCGTGCTCAACGGCAAGGCGCTGGCGAAGAGCGTGGCTGGTACGGTACAGAATCTGGGCGTGACGGGTTCGATGACGATTTCTGGCACCGACGGTCCTATCGCCACCACATGCTCGGGTACCGTGCAAATGTGCTGGTCGACGGCAAGCCCCTCTGACGACAATTGGACTTTCGCTGACGCTGCCGGTCTTGTAGGCAAGCTCGATGGCGGTTCGGTGCTCAACTCGTATTACGCCGGCAGCCTCAGCGGCATGCCCTTTGGCGGTTACGGCCTCGTTGCCTGGTATCAGTCTGGCACCGTGACCAACAATCTGTTCACTGCGGGCGATCAGGCGTGCGGCTACAAGGTCGATTCTTCCTTTGGCAACAAAATCTCTGTCGACGACCTCAAGACCCAGGCCTCGGTCGATAAGCTCAACACCGATGCCCCTGCCACCGGCTTTACCTGGTCTGCGCAGGGCGGTTTGCCTGTGCTGATCTCGGGCGGCGCTGCGGCTGTTGTGAACAAGGATGCCCTCAAGGCTGCGATTGACGATGCCAACGCCAAGATCGAGAACGACTACACGGCCGAGAGCTGGTCGAAGCTCGCTGAGGCCCTTGTGAGCGCTCAAGACGTCTACGCCAACGATGACGCCAAGCAGGCCGAGGTCAACGCCGCAACCAAGACGCTCACCGATGCCATTGCCGCGCTCGAGAAGCCCAAGCCCACCGAGCCCGTGGCTCAGCCGCAGAATGTAGTGCACCTGAGCTCGCAGAGCGACCTCGAAAACAAGTTCAAACCCGCCGACGCCGACGCCTATTACGTTCTCGACAACGACATTACCATCGATGACGAGTACTTCTTTGCCCCCATGGGCATACTTGCGGGCACACTCGACGGCCAGGGCCACACCATCACCTTCGCCAACGGCGGCGGCGTGAAGTCGCTCATGGACGGCGTTGTCTCCACGGGCGTGGTGCAGAACATCTCGTTTTCCGGTGAACTCAAGCAGGCGACGGACGGCAAGGCGTTCGGCCCCCTGGGCAACAAGGTTCAGGGTGCCGTGCTCAACTGCTCCACGAGCGTGACCGGCAAGGGCGTCGCGGGCTTTGCGCGTACGCTCGACGGCGGCATCGTGTCCAACTGCGTGTCGACCTCCGAGGGCACAGCGGGCGCGCTGTTCGCGACCTATAGCGCGGGCCAGCTCGTCAACACCTACTGGGGCGCATTCCTCACCAACAAGATGGACGCCCCCGCCTCGGCGCTCGTCAACTCCTATGCCGTCGACCCCGCCGACATGGCCACCGACGCCTTCGCCGACCTCATCAACGCTAACTGCGGCGCCAACGGCAGCAGCTGGGGTATCGATAAAAATGGCACGCCGGTCTTTGGCTCGGGCAACAGCTACCAGGCGCCCGAGGATACCACGCCCGACGACACCTACACCGTAAGCTTCACGGCCAACGACGGCACCAGCCAGGCGGTTGCCGACCATATGCTCGAGGTTTCGCCCGACGCTGTGAACGCCTACCGCAAACTTGGCGTCTTTGCACTTAAGGGCGTCCCGGCCACGAGCACCATCACCTGGGGCACCGACGATGCCAACCGCGGAAACATCGGTATCAACGAGTCCACGGGCGAGCTCTACATCTACGACAACGCTACTGGCACGGTGACCGCCACCGAGCACAAGGTCGATGGCTCTGAGCAGACCGTGGCTACCATCAAGATCAAGGCCAAGGCCAAGCAGTTCGACGACTTTGAGCTGTGGTATCGTGCCTCCGACGGCACCGTGAGCAACGTGACCGACGGTGCGGCTACCGTCCAGGGCTCCGAGGTGCGCAACCTCGAGATTCGCGTGCATTACGTCGACGCCGATAGGGGCGAGTACGTGCCCGTTTCGTTCAGCCGCTTCCACTTTGCCTCGAGCGATTCTACGACCATCTACAGCAACGACTACTCGGCCTGCTTTTACTTCAAGCATGCCGGCAGTGCCACGATCACCGTTACCCCGCGCGACGTCGCATCTGCGGGCGCTGGCTCCAAGAGCGTGACGCTGACGTCAGAAGCCGTGGCCGCCACGTCCATCTCGATGGGCTATAACGAGGACGGCGCCACCGTCTACCTGCAGGGCCGCAACCCGCTCTCCGAGCGCGGCGCGTTTTTGACCGATCACGCACGCCCGGTGGTGGCGCCCGACAACGCCACCAACCGCGACAACTTTACCGTGACGAGCAGCGATCCTGCCGTGGCGGCCTACGCCACCGCGGGCGAGATCGGCTACACGGCGTACAAGGCTGGCACCACCACGTTTACCGCGACGCTGCCCGACACGGACGCCGATGGCAAGGTCATCAGCGCGTCGTGCGACGTGACTTATGCTTACCAAAATCCGCTTGCGAGCGTGACGGCCGGCACGGACAGCCTCTACCTCAAGGCCGGCTCGGCGCAAAAGCTCGACCTGACCTTTACCGGTAAAAACGACGCGGACGGCTGGAGCGTGACCGAGCCCGGCCTCACCTGGACGTTCAAGACGCTCGACGGCAAGGACGCCTCGGGTATCGTGGGCATCGACCGCATCGAGAAGGGCGCCTGGAAGCACGTCGACGGCGCTCCCGATGACGGCCTGTACGTGGCCTCGAGTGACTATACGGTGACTGCGCTTTCGGCCGGCACGGTGGTCGCGACGGGCACGCCGGTGGACACGACCGCCGGTGCCGAGCCCGTGACGCTTACCATCACCGTGGCCGGTGTGGCCGCGAGCCCCGCCACGAGTGAGTCCGCCTCTGCGGGCATCGATGCTGCCGCTGCGTTCATCGACGTGCGCCGCAGCTCCGACGCCTTCCAGTACGGCGACGAGTGGGAGATCTACGACTTTGCCAAGGCGGGCCGCAAGATCGATTCCAAGCTGCTCGACAACTACCGCGCCTCGCTGGCCAAGCACAAGGCCGAGTGGGGGAGTGCGACCTGCGCTCTGACTGAGACCGAGCGTGTGGCGCTGGCCCTCTCCGCCATCGGCGAGGACATCACCGACTATGACGGCGTCAACCTGGTCGAGCTCATCTGCAGCCGCACCGATATGGCGCGCGCCAACGAGAAGATCTTTGCGCTGATGGCGCTTAATGCGAGCGGCTCGGATGTACCCGCCGGTTCTGCCTGGACGCGCGCGAGCCTCGCGGACGCCGTCTGCGAGCTTCTCGGCAGCGACGACGCCGTGGAGGGTACGCGTCTGGGCGACGTGGACCTGACGGCCATGGCGATCCAGGCCGTGGCGCCCTATGAGGGCGACACCAAGGTCGATGCTGCCATCGAGAACGGCCTCTCCTACCTCAAGGGCAAGATGAGCGCGGGTACCTGTGATTTCGGTTCTGCCGAGGCCAATGCCCAGGTGATCCTCGCGCTGCTTTCGCTCGACCGTGACCCGACCAACCCCGTTAACGGGTTTGCAAATGCCGTGACCAACGTGGTCTGCGCGCTGGACCTGTACCGCGTGGACGGCGGCAACGGCTATGCGCACAGCAAGGGCGGCGCGGCCAACGCCATGGCGACCGAGCAGGCGCTCCGCGCGCTCACGACGTATCGTGTCTCCTCGGGAGAGACGATTGCCTGGAAGACGGCCGTGACGGCGGGCAAGGGCTCGAGCAGCAAGGACCCGCAGAAGCCCACGGTGCCGCCGGGCGTCCTGACGCCGGGTGCCGGGTCGGACGGCGGTGCCGGCAACGGGACCGCCGGTTTTGCGGGCGTAATGGCTCCTGTGGCCGCCAAGATGGCCGGTGCTTCCTCGAGCGAGGGCGCCAAGGCAGCTGGCGATTCCAAGGCCGAGGCCGAATCCGGCAAGAAGGATTCGACGGAGTCTTCCGTCGCCGGCAAGACAGACAAGAGCGGCAAAAAGTCGGGCACGTCCGGCAAGACCGCCGCGTTGAGCGCCGGCGCCGCTAACAAGGCTGCGGACGCGGGCTCGAACGGCTTTGCCATCGCCGGTGTTGCCGTGGGCATCGTCGGTATCGGGGCCGTCGGCGGCTGGTTTGTCTACACCAAACGCCGCGCGGCGTAGCGAGCCTCTGCCTACCAGGTAAATACTGCAAGGAGTATGGTCTTGCAAAGCGAAGGGCCCTCCTGCCGATTAGCTCGGCAGGAGGGCCCTTCCATCTCCCCGCAGTTTGAGTGGGGCAACGTCCCAGTGAAAATGGGCGGGCCGATTGTGGCCGGATGCTGGGCAGCTTGCAGAGCAGCCGCTAGCAAATCCTAGGCAGCTGCTCTCCTACGAGCATGTCGAGGATGCGGGTCGATCCCCAGCCGGTGCGCACGCGCACGGCGGGACGGGCGCCCTCGGCAAGTGGCAGCACGCGACCGATGATGGCGGCATTTTCGCCGTAGCGGGCGGCGCGCATGGCGGCCAGCGCGGCATCGGCCTGCTCGGCCGGCACCACGGCAACCATCTTGCCCTCGTTTGCCACCTGCAGAACGTCGTAACCGAGCATCTCACATGCCGCCTGTACGTCGGGGCGCACGGGCACGGCATCCTCGTCGATCTCCATGGCAACGCCGCTGGCCTGGGCAAACTCGTTGAGCGTGGATGCCAGGCCGCCGCGCGTGGGGTCGCGGAAGCAGCGGGTGTCGGGGGCGGCGGCGAGCACGTCGGCAATCAGATGATTGAGCGGCGCGGCGTCGCTTTCGATGGCGCTCGAAAACGCCAAGCCCTCGCGCTGGCTCATGATGGCGATGCCGTGGTCGCCTAGCGTACCCGATACCAGGATGACGTCGCCGGGGCGGCAGTTGGCACCGCTGAGCGTCACACCTGCGGGCACCTCGCCCACGCCGGCGGTATTGATGTAGACGCCGTCGGCACCGCCACGCTCGACCACCTTGGTGTCGCCGGTGATTATGGACACGCCCGCCTCGCGTGCTGTTTCGGCCATGGTCTGCACAATCTGGCGCAGCTTGTCCATGGGATAGCCCTCTTCGAGGATAAAGCCGCACGAGAGGTAGCGCACGTTAGCGCCCGAGGTCGCGACGTCGTTGACGGTTCCGCATACGGCGAGGCGGCCGATATTGCCGCCGGGGAAGAACTGCGGCGTTACCACAAAGCTGTCGGTCGACATGGCGATTCGCCCGCTTGCGGGCAGCGCGGCGACACCAGCATCGTTGCCCGCAAGCAGCTCGGGCGACCCAAAGGCATCCAGAAAGACCTCATCGATAATGCGCTTCATCATCTGGCCGCCGGAGCCGTGGCCCAGCAGGACAGTGCTATCGGTGGCAGTACGGGACATATCGAAAACTCCAATCGTGGGTGGAATTATATGGGTGAGGCGCAGCGTCGACCGGTCCGCCGTTCGTTAGAACGGCGGAACCTAATAGTCGCGGTATCTAAAGTACGCCGCGCAGCTGCCTTCGGAGCTCACCATGCAGGGGCCGACGGGGTGTTCGGGCGTACATGCGTGGCCGAACAGCGGGCAGTCGCTCGGCGTGATGGCTCCGCGCAGCACGTCGCCGCAGCGGCACCCGCGTGGCTCGACCGTCGCCTCAACGGGCACATCAAAGCGGGCGCCGGCATCAAAGCGCGCGAATTCGGGTCGGATGGAAAGACCCGAAGCCGCAATCGGTCCCAGTCCGCGCCACGTGGTGTCGCACGGCTCAAACACCTGCTCGACCAGTTGGCGCGCCACGGGATTGCCGTCTGCATTGACGCCGCGGCGGTAGGCGTTGTCGATTGCGGGCCTGTTCTCGACAACCATCTGGACCAGCGTGCAGATGCCCTGCAGGATATCGACCGGCTCAAACCCGGTGACTACGCCGGGGGTCTCGAACTCGTCGACCAAAAAGCTAAAGGGTGCCAGGCCTGTGATGGTAGCGACGTGACCAGGCAGGATAAAGCAGTCGATGGTCGTCTCGGGGTCGTTGGAGATCGCACGCAGAGCCGGCGGCGTGGTCTTGTGAGCACAGTAGACCGAGAAGTTCTGGAGCCCGCGCGCGTCGGCCTCCAGGATAGCGGCGGCAATGGTGGGCGTTGTGGTCTCAAAGCCGACGCCCATAAAGATGACCGGGCGTTCGGGATTTTGCTCGGCAATGTCGAGTGCGTCGAGCGGAGAATAGACGATGCGGATGTCGCGCCCCGCCGCCTTTTGCGCGGCGAGCGAGGTAGACGACCCGGGCACGCGCATCATGTCGCCAAAGGTGGTGATGATGGCGCCGTCCATCTTGGCGAGCGCGATTGCATGGTCGATATCGCGGTTGGCGGTAACACAGACGGGGCAACCCGGACCGCTCAGCAGTTTGAGCCCCGTCGGCATAATGGAGCGAAAGCCATAGCGCCCGATGCTCACGGTATGCGTGCCGCAGACTTCCATAAGGTTGATGCTGCGGCTGCCGACAAGCTCATGAATACGATCGATGAGCTCGCGAGCTAGCCCGGGGTCGCGAAATGCCGAGAAGTCGATACCGGAGCGCGCCGGCTGTCCGGCCGCCACTAGTATGCCTCGGCCGGATTGCTGGCCAGTTGGTCTTCTTCGACCAGTTCGGTCATGGCATTAACGAGCTCGAGCGTTTCTTGCGCTTCCTGCTCGTCGACGATCTGAATGCCAAAGCCGGCGTGCACGAGAATATAGTCGCCTACCTGTGCCGTCGGCACGAGGCGCAGCGAAACGGGGCGCTCGATGCCCATCATGTCGACGGTCGCCTTAAGGTCGTCGTCGCGTTTGACCACTTTACCGGGAACGGCAAGGCACATAATGTTCCCCTTTTATACGTTTTGCGCTGGATAGGCGCCTAATTACCCATCAGTTGATGGTAGCGCTCGCGGGAGTCACGAGCAAACGCGTTACACCTGTGAGACGGCGGCGCGCAGGCTGGCAAAACAGCCTATCGCGATGCTGTCTGCGCGAGGCGAGCGCGAGCGATGGCGGCCTGACCGTAGGCGATGCAGCCGTCGTTGACGGGCACGGCGTGGGAGACCAAGACGGCAAGACTGGCGTCTTTGAGTTCGTGGGTAAGGAGCCGAAGCAAAAGTCGGTTCATGAACACGCCGCCCGAGAGCGCGACGGTGTCGAGGTCTTCACGGACGCAGATCTCGCTTGCGATGCGGGCCGACGCGCGTGCGATGGTGACATGGAAGTCGAGCGCGAGCTTGCCGGCGGGCACGCCGGTCCTGATTCCCTCCAAAAGCGCCTCAAAAAGCGGTCTGGAGTTCAGAACATGGAAGTCGTCCGGACGGGATGATTCGGTTACGGAAAAGCTGGCCATATTGCCGGTGGGGCAGGCACTTTCACTGCTGAACGCGCGCCAGGCGGCAGCCTCAAGCTCGATGGCGGGTTCGCCCTCGTAGGTTGCCTTGTCGCAGATGCCCAGAATTGCTGCCGCGGCATCAAAGAGACGCCCCATGCTGCTGGTACGCGGGCTGTTGATGCCGCGCTCGATCATGGTGGCTGTCACGCTGCGCGTTTGCTCGCCGAGGCTGTCCAAAAGCCGAGCGGCACCTGGGTGCTCGAGCAGGCCGAGCTCACTGAGCAGGGCAAAGGCGTTGCGGCGGGCGTCGCGCACGGAGGCCGCCCCGCCGGGGAGCGCCCAGGTGCGCAAATGCGCGGCGCGCTCAAAGCCGCCAAGGCTGGCAACAAGAAACTCGCCGCCCCAAATGGTCCCATCGGTACCGGCGCCGGTGCCGTCAAAGGCGATGCCAAGGACGCGCTCGTCGGTTGTAAGCTGGCCCGCGGCGATAGCCTCGGCCATTACGCTCGCGATATGCGCATGATGGTGCTGCACCTCGACGAGCGGCAGATTGCATTTTCGCGCCTGCTCGCGCGCCCACTGGCTCGATAGATAGCTGGGATGTACATCGCAGGCTAAGGCGGCGGGCGCCAAGTCAAAGAGATCTTCCAAGCGCGTGCGCGCGGCGTTCCAGGCATCGAAGGTCCCGCCGTTTTCAACATCGCCGATATGCTGTGACACAAAACAGGTTGCCTCGCCGTTCGCCCCTTCACGTGTGAGCGCAATCGTGGCCTTTTGTTGTGGCCCACAGGCGAGCACGCAGGACGGAGTGCCGTCGAGCGCCGGCAACGGCAGCGGCTGGGGTGCATATCCGCGAGCACGCCGCACGGGCATAACGGCGCCGTCGACCACGCGTACCACAGAGTCGTCGTAGCGCGAGAGGATCGCGCGGTCGTTACCGAGCAACGCGTCGGCGATACCGGCGGCAACGAGGTGTTTCCAGGCAAGGTCGTCGTCGGTCTCGATGGGTTCTTCGCTCAGGTTTCCGCTGGTCATGACGAGCGCGTGCATACCGCAGGCTTCTGCCGCGGCAAGCAACAGATGCTGAAGCGGGGTGTAGGGGAGCATAACACCGAGCTCGGGAAGGTCGTGCGCGACGGACGGCGCGAGCGCGAGGGCGTCGGGGGAATCGCCGCTCTCGCAAACAGCACGTCGGCGCAGCAGCACAATGGGGCGAATGCTGCCGGCCAGCAAGCCGCGCTCAACGTCGCTGATATGGCACAGGCGTTCAACGTCGGCAAGGCTGCGCACCATAACGGCAAGTGGCTTGTTGCTGCGGCGTTTACGGCGGCGAAGCTCGGCTACCGCCTGCTCGTTGGAGGCGTCACAGGATAGATGGAATCCGCCCAGGCCCTTGATGGCGACGATGCCGCCGTTGGCCAGCAGCTCAACACAGCGGTCGATAATGGCGTCGCTGGCCTCGCGTGTGGTGCCGACTGCCGGTGTCGCGGACGAATTCCCGCACGCATCGCTGTTCACAGCCTCGCGCCACGTAATATGCGGCCCGCAATCAAAGCAGGCATCGGGTTGCGCGTGAAAACGCCGGTCGAGTGGGTCGGCATACTCCGCGGCACACTTGGGACACATGGGAAAACAATCCATCGACGTGGCCGCTCGGTCATAAGGCAACGATCGGATGATGGTAAAGCGCGGCCCGCAGTTGGTGCAGTTGATAAAAGGGTAGTGATAGCGCCGATCGGCGGGGTCGAACAGCTCGCGCAGGCAATCGTCACAGGTGGCGATATCGGGCGAGACAAGTGTGGTGTGCGCGGTCTGGTCCTGCGATGCTACGATGCGAAAACCCTGTTCATTGGCGGTATCCCAACCGTGGGCTGCCAGGTCCACAACCTCGACATATTCTACGCGGGCTGCCGCAGGCGCATGCGCAGAAAGCGCGGCAACAAAAGCATCGAGCGCATCGGCCGGAGCGTGCGCCTCGATATGCACGCCGTCGCCCGCGTTGAGCACCCATCCGCAAATGCCATGCGCCATGGCCTCGCGATACACAAACGGCCGCATGCCAACGCCCTGCACAATGCCCGTCACATGAATATGCACATGTCGCATGCGACACCCCTCATCAAAACCGACCAAATAGGGACAGGTGCGCTACAGCCCCAGGCTCTGCTTGGTGGCGGCGCACGTGAGCTCACCGTGCTTAACGCCGCGCAGGCCCAGCAGGCGGTCGGCTAGTTCGTAGACGCGCTCGCCGCGACCCTTGAGCGCCAGAATCTCTAAGCAGTTGTGGTGATCCAGATGCACGTGCATGGTCGATACGATCTCGTCGGTGTAGTCGTGCTGCACTTCGTCCAGACGGCGCGTCAGGTCGCCGGTATGGTGGTCGTAGATCATGGTGAGCGACCCGATAACATGCTCATCGGGCGTGCGCATCTGCTCCTTGGCGATCGAGGCGCGAATCAGGTCGCGCACGGCCTCGGAGCGGTTGGCCACGTCGCCGCGGCGCGCGATCTGTTCGTCAAAACGGCGCAGCAGGTCGTCCGGTGCGGTAACCGAAAAGCGGACCAGCTCGGAGCCGGAGCCACTACAGTGGCAGTCTGCGTCACCGTCCGCCCCGTGCGGATGCTCGTGCTCGTACCCGCAGCCGTGCTCGTGTTCGGCCACGTTACACCAGCTTCACGGAGCCGACGGAGTTGTGGTCGGCCTCGATGGCCTCTTCGTAGCCCTCGAGTGCGTCGTGGGCCTCGTGCAGCGCGGCCATGGCTGCCTCGAGCTTGGCGCCGATGCGCTCCATGTCAAAATTCTCGGTCGCATGCAGCAACTGATGGCTCCACTCGTGAGCGAGCTCAATGGTGTCGTCGACCTGCTTGACGCTCATGGCAAGCTGGCTCATGTTCATTCCGACGTCATGCATAGGAATCTCCTTTTGTACGGGGCGATATGGTGGTTCAGATTCTACTACGCCCGCTTTGCGCGCAGCTGCATAAGAAAACGGGTACGAGTCTGTGCGACCCGCACCCGTTCACTGGGGGCTGTTTGTGACTACCATACTATCCGTGGTTGCACTCGGTGCATCCAGAAGTCCGGCGAGCGGTGCAAAAGCGCTCATGGACGGCGGGTAAGTAACAAGCGTATTACAGATGCTTCTCCAGCAGCGCCTGCAGCCTCGCCTTGGGCAGAGCGCCAACCGAGCGGTCGATCTCTTCGCCGTTCTTAAACACAATCAGCGTGGGGATGCTCATGACGCCATACTTCATGGCCAGGTCCTGGTTGTCGTCGACGTTGCATTTGGCAACGGCAAGCTTGCCCGCCAGCTCGTCGGCAACCTCGTCTACGATGGGCGAGAGCGAGCGGCAGGGGCCGCACCACGGGGCCCAAAAATCAACCAGTACGGGCAGGCTATCGTTGACGACAGCGCCGAAGTTCTCGGGGGTAATCTGCTTAATGTCAGCCATGGTGACCTCCATAATACGACGCGGCTCGGCCGCGTAAAACTCAGTACGACCGTGCTTATACCCAGCGGCCCGCAAAGCAACCACTCGCGGGCGGCTCTTTTATATAATGGTGGGCACGCAAACGATTGGAGAGCGCATGCCCACGTCACAAAGCCAGAAAAAAGAAGCCATCGCTCAGGCGACCGAGCAGGAGCTCGCGTCGCTTGCAGATCGCGGTGTGCGTATCGCGGGCAACGCGTGCTCGCCGATTGTGCTGGTCAAAGGCGATTTGGATGAAGCCGAGTGCTCGGGCGGCGAGCTGGCCGCCGGCGCGGATGGCGCCGCGTTGCGCAAGGCGCTCGGTGCCATCGGATATGCCCCCGAGGATTTTTGTGTGCTGGCAAGCGTCGCCGGCGCGGGCGACGGAGCGGTCGCGGCGGGCGAGGCCCTGACGTGCGACCTGTTCCGCGAGGCGCTTGAGGCTCTGGACCCCGAGGCGGTGCTACTGCTCGACAACAACGCGGCTGATGCCATGCGCGAGACCTACGCCGATATGCTCGTGGCGATCGATGACTTCGACACCGCCATGCTCAAGCCCGGCCTGGTCGCCCGTGTGCAGGGCCGCCGCGTGCTCGCGCTCGACGGCTTTGAGGCGGCACTCACCGACAAGGCCGCTAAGCAGCGCATGTGGGCCTACATCAAGCAGCTGACCCCGGCGGCCGCGCCGCTGTAGCGAGCCTGCGTCGACAAACGACCCCGAGCGGGCGAGCCGTACCCGCGGAACGCAAATCCGTCGCGCCCGCGCCCTTACATCACAGCGCGCAGCTCAAACCGATCGCCGTTAATGCGGAACTGGCAGTTGCCGTTCATGCGTTCGACGGCAAGCTTAATGCTCTTGGTTCCAAAGCCGTGTCCGGTGTGCCCGGCTACGGGCATGCCGTCGACCATATGCGGCGGCCGTCCAAATGTGTTGGAAACCGAAAGCAGCAGCTGCCCGTCTTCAAACCGCAGATCAAGATCGACAAAGCGCTTGCCCTCGGGGGCGGTGCTCGCCGCGGCAATGGCGTTTTCCAGGGTATTCGAAAGCACGCTGAACAGGTCGACATCGGCCACATGCACGCTCTGGGGTACGGAGGCGCGCAGGTTGGCGGTAATGCCGTTTCTATTGATATCCGAGTTAAATGACGAAAGCGCAATGTTTACGGTCTCGTTGGCACAGAAGCGGCGTACGGCGGTTCGGTCGCCGGCTTCGCAGAGCTCATCGATGCATTTGAGCGCCTCGTCGGTGTGGCCCTCCTCAATTAAAGTGGCCAGGCCGCGTAGGAAGTGGCGCATATCGTGGCGAAGAATCGACAGCTCGCGCCCAGATTGACGCCAGGCCTCGAGCTCTTTGATGGCGGCGCTGTCGCGGGTTTCGAGCATCCAGCGCTCTCGCTCGGCGGTTTCCTTTTCTTCGTATTCGCGCAGGTAGACGGCGAGGAACATAAGGTAGAACGCGCAGAGCGCAAAGGCCAAAAACTCAACCGTTACCACCGAGCCCGAGTGGAACAGCGTGGTGTAGACGTTGGTGGCATAGTCAAAGACGTAATAGACGAGCGGCAGGATGAGCAGAATCTCGAGCTCGGTAGGGCTTTTGACCGCCAGACGGGGTCCAATGTCACGGGCCCAATGCAGCAGGATCGCAAAGACGGCGACCGTGGTGATAATGCGCGCCACGTAGTACGCGATTTGCGAGTCAGTGGCGGCGAGCGCGGCGATGCCCATCCAGTTGCTGAATTGGCAGCTCAGGTAGGCACTGGTGACTCCCAACATAACGAGCAGCGGACTCAGGCGGTAGCGCGCGCACAGGTAGACGGTAAGCGGCAAGTGCACGACGAGCGGATAGACCTGACGGGCAAAAAGCTCTCCGCCAACGACATTGGCGATCGAAAAGGCAGCGCCGGTTGCGGCTCCGACCCCCACCAACTCGAGTGCATGGCGTCGATTGATTTCGATACCGCACAGCGCCGCCGAAGCAAAGACGCCAAAGAGTAGCGTTGTGGCGTGGTGGATTGCCCAAAGGACCATTTCGACCGAGGAGATCATCAGCGCCTCCCGCCCTCAAAGCGCACCGCAAAGTAGGCGTCTTGGAACCCCTGCTTGCTGCTGCGCGACAGCGGAATGCACACGCCGGAGCGCATGACGATGTCCGTGCGATCGAAGTGGTCGATGTTGCGCAAGTTGACCTGGTAGCTACGGTGGCATTTAAAGAAGGTGGCATTTTGCGCCAAACGGTCCTCGACGCTGCGGAACGACTCGAGTGCCTCGATATCGCGTCCGTCGCGCAGGTGGAAGACCACGTGCTTGTTGCGCGCCTCGGCATATTCGATGTCGGACAGGCGCAGGGCGTGGTAGCCAAAGGACGTTTTGATCACGAGCTCGTCGGTTGCCGCCGGGCGCATGCTCGAAAGTTCGTCGAGTAACTGCGCCAGGCGTTCGTAAGTCACGGGCTTGAGCAGATAGTCGAAGGCGCGGACCTCGTAGGACTCCAGCGCAAACTCGGGCGACGAGGTGAGGAACACCAGGCGCACGGCGGTGTCGGCCTGGCGCAATTCGCGTGCGGTGTCCATGCCGTTGACGAGCGGCATGATCATGTCGAGCAGGATGATGTCGGCGCGCGATGCGGCATGGCGCGCCAGCAGGTCCTCGCCGCGCGTAACGAGCGCAACATCGACCGCCGTGCCCGTCTCGGTCGACCAACGGTCGATCATCCGGTGCAGTCTATCTAGAAAAGCGACGTCGTCGTCGCAGGCAATAATCTTGAGCATTCTGAGCCCCCTTAGTAGTTTGATTTTGCCACATTGGGCGCGGACCACTCGCGGGGGAGCGCTCGTTCGTGCCTCATGGTGCGCAACTCGCGCCGAGCGGTATCGCGGTGGCGAAAGATGCCTCCTGCGCTATCGAGAGCTCGGCTATCCTCAGCTTGCCAGTTCGAAAATGGACCTGCCGCATGATCGAATCTTTATTTCAACTTTACACCTAGGTTTACAGCTGTCTTGTCAGCTGTAAACCTAGGTGTCATACTAAAGCCCCAAGATTCGCCAAAAGAGAGGGGCCTTGATGGCACAGAGCGCGAACATGGATGCGTCGGAGCTTGCACGCGATATCGCGGCCGGCCTAGCATCGGCAACGACGGCAACGGAGCGCGCGGCACCGGTGCCCGCAGAGCTCGTCGAGGCCATTCAGCAACTTAAAACCCAACGCGACGCGGTGATCCTGGCGCACTATTACGTGGCGCCCGAGGTCCAGGCTGTGGCCGATTACGTCGGCGACAGCTTCTACCTGGCAAAGCTTGCCAAGAGCCTGCCGCAGCAGACCATCGTGCTGTGCGGCGTGGAGTTTATGGGCGAGAGCGCCAAGCTGCTCAATCCCACCAAGACGGTGCTGCTGCCCGAGTCGGGCGCGGACTGTCCCATGGCTCACATGGTCAAGCGCGAGACGGTCGACGCCGCCCGCGCCGAGTACGGTGACGACCTGGCCGTGGTCTGCTACGTCAACTCCACGGTCGAGATCAAGAGCTGGAGCGACGTGTGCGTCACCAGCTCCAACGCCGTCAAGATCGTGTCCGAGCTGCCGCAGCAGCATATCCTGTTCATTCCCGACCAAAACCTGGGCCGTTTCGTAGCCGGGCAGGTGCCGCAAAAGCACGTCATCCTCAACAACGGTTACTGCCCGCGCCATCACATCATCACCGTCGAGCAGATTGTCGACGCGACGGAGGCCCACCCCGACGCGCTCGTGCTGGCGCATCCTGAGTGCAAGGCCGACGTCCTGGCCGAGGCCGACTACATCGGCTCCACCGCCGGCATCATCAAGTATGCCGAGGAGTCCGACGCGAGCGAGTTCATTATCGTGACGGTCCGTGGCGTGCTCTACGAGCTCGAGCGCCGCTGCCAGGGCACCGGCAAGAAGTTCTACTTCCCCGCGGTGCAGCCCACCTGCGTCAACATGGATCTCATCACGCTCGAAAAGCTCGTGCGCTGCCTGGAGACGGGCGAGGGCGAGGTGCAGATCGGCGTGTCGGACGAGGCCGCCGGCCAGGCCAAACTTACGCTGGATCGCATGCTCGAGTACGCAGCGCGCTAGAACAATGTGACATGAGGGACCGTCCCTTATGTCACATTCAAGGGAGAGGATTCCTGTGGAAACCAAGCAATACCCCGATATGGAGTGCGACGTCGTCATTGCCGGCTGCGGCGTAGCTGGCCTGTACGCGGCGCTCAACCTGCCGACGAGCACGCGCGTGATCATGCTCTCCAAGGGCGCGGTCGACGAGTGCGATTCGATGCTCGCACAGGGCGGCATCTGCGTACTACCCGAGGGCTCTGACTACGATGCCTTCTTTGAGGACACCATGCACGCCGGCCACTACGAGAACCGTCGCGAGAGCGTCGACATCATGATTCGCTCGAGCCGCTCGGTCATCAACGACCTGCTGGCGATGGGCGTGGACTTTGAGCGCAAGGCCGACGGCAGCCTCGACTTTACCCGCGAGGGTGCGCACAGCCGCCCCCGCATTGCCTTCCATGCCGACATTACGGGCAAGGAGATCACGACCAAGCTGCTCCAAGCCGTTCGCAAACTGGATAACGTGCAGATTCTGGAACACGTGGCCATGACCGACATCCTGACCGCCGAGCGCGATGGTACCACGGTGTGCACCGGCGTCGTCGCCGTTCCCGTGGACGAGGACAACTCGGTCCGCCCCGCCGACGAGCTGATAAATGCCGCCGAGGGCGCGCATGCCGGCGAGCCGTTTAAGATCCATGCCCGTCACACGCTGTGGGCAACGGGCGGCATCGGCGGCGTATACGACCACTCGACCAACTATCCACAGCTCACGGGCGATGCCTGCTACATCGCTCAGGAGCATGGCATTAAGATGGAGCACCTGGACTACGTGCAGATCCACCCCACGGGACTGTTCTCGCCGCAGCCAGGCCGCACCTTCCTGATCAGCGAGAGCTGCCGCGGCGAGGGCGCGATTTTGCTCAACGCCGCCGGCGAGCGCTTTACTGACGAGTTGCAGCCGCGCGACGTGGTCGCCGCCGCTATTCGTGAGCAGATGAAGCAGGATGGCACCGAGCACGAGTGGCTGAGCTTTGCCCCCGTCGAGCGCGACGTGGTGACCGGGCACTTCGCCAACATCCGCGCGCGCTGCCTTGAGGACGGTCGCGACATCTTGGATGAGCCCATCCCCGTCACACCCACGCAGCACTACTTTATGGGCGGCGTGTGGGTCGACAAGGACGGCTGCACCTCGATGCCCGAGCTCTACGCCGCCGGCGAGACGGCCTGCAACGGCGTTCACGGCAAGAATCGCCTAGCTTCCAACAGCCTGCTCGAGTCCCTAGTCTGGGGTCGCCGCGCTGCTTGGCGTATGCGCACCGGCGAGTCGCTGGCCGTGGAGCAGGCGGGCGAGCCCGCGCTTGATGGACGCCATCGCGCCCTGAGTTCCGATACCCTTGCAATCGATGATTTGGCCTGTGCCGTCGGCACGCAGGCCGTGGAGGAGTAGACCATGAATCCCATTACCATGAAACTCGTCGTCGATGATCTGATCCTGCAGGCTCTGCGCGAGGACATTACGTTTGAGGACGTGAGCACGGCGAGCGTGTGCCCCACGGCGCGCCCCGCCACGGTGGAGCTTATCGCCAAGGCCGACGGCATCATCGCCGGTCTGGACGTGTTCGCCCGCACCTTTGAGCTGCTGGACCCGCAGAGCTCGGTGCTGTTTGATGTTGCCGACGGTGACGAGGTACACGCCGGCGACCACGTGGGCCAAGTGCGCGGCGACGCGCGCGTGCTGCTTTCGGGCGAGCGCGTGGCGCTCAACTATCTGCAGCGTATGAGCGGTATCGCTACCTATACACATCAGATGGCTGCGGCGCTTGAGGGTACCAAGACCGTGCTTGTCGACACACGTAAGACCACGCCGGGCATGCGCGTCTTTGAGAAGGCCGCGGTCGAGATCGGTGGCGGCAGCAACCACCGCTACAACCTGTCGACGGCTGTCATGCTCAAGGACAACCATATCGACGCCGCCGGTGGTGTGACGTGTGCGATCGAGATGGCACGCGCCCACGCATCGTTTACCACGACGGTCGAGATTGAGTGCGAGAACCTGGACATGGTACGCGAGGCCGTGGAGGCCGGCGCCGACATCATCATGTTCGACAACATGGCCCATGACGACATGGCCGCCGCCATCGAGCTTATCGCCGGTCGCGCCAAGACCGAGTGCTCGGGCAACGTGGACGCCAGCAACATTCGCGCCCTGGCCGATCTGGGTGTTGACTATATTAGCTCGGGCGCCCTGACGCACTCTGCGCCGATCCTCGACCTCTCGCTTAAGCACCTGCGTCTGCTGGACGGTAAATAATGAACGCCCGCGAGCGTCGCCGTGCCATCATGGGCGTGCTCGAAGGAGCCAAGGAGCCCGTTTCGGGCAGCGCGCTTGCCCGCGAGGTTGGCGTGAGCCGTCAGGTCGTGGTTCAGGATATTGCCCTGTTGCGTGCCGATGGGCACGATATTGTGGCGACCAACCGCGGCTACGTGCTGCAGGAAGCCGCGAGTAGCCCCGCCGTGCCCACGCGTCTTGTTAAGGTGCGCCACAGCGTGGAGCAGGCGGGCGACGAGCTTACGAGTATCGTCGACGCGGGTGGCGCCGTGCTCAACGTGATCGTCAACCATCGTGTGTACGGCAAGATCACGGCCGACCTGGACATCCGCAACCGCCGCGATGTCGAGCGCTATCTGCGCGATATCGAGAGCGGCAAGAGCTTCCCGCTGCTGACGGTGACCAGCGGCTATCACTTCCATCGCATTGCGGCGGAGGACGAACAGACCCTCGACGAGATCGAGACGATGCTCAAGGAGAAAGGCTATTTGGCAGACCTGATGCCCTACGAGGACGATCTGTCGTAGCCGATGCTGCAAACGTCCCTAAGCGGCAATCTGACGTTCAATCGTCGGTCGCGTACAAAAGTACGCTTCCCTCCTCTTTCACGTCACCTTGCTCGCTTAGGGGCGTTTTCGCTGACGTGAGCTCAACCTGCGACGGTGCCAAATTAGTTATCCGCACAAAAAAGGAGGCCTCCGCGGCGATGCGGAAGCCTCCTTTTTTGTGCACGGTGTACTTTTGAGTGTGCAAGTGGGGGAGTTGTTACTCCTCGACGATCTCGGTGATCGCGCCAGCGGGGCAAGCGTCCTGGCAAGCGCCACAGGCGACGCAGGAGTCCTCGTCGGCGACGGTAGCGACGTCCTGGAGCTCCAGAACGCCAGCGGGGCAGGAGTCGACGCAAACGCCACAAGCGATGCACTCGTCGGCATCAATTACGGGATGAGCCATGGTAGTTTCCTCTCTGTTGACCGACGCTACAGGCGATGCGCGTCGGTTTGATTCGGGCAAAAACATACCACGGGAGCGACCGTTTGCAATACCCTCTGGCCGGCATCTTCATACCGTTCGCCGAGTATGCCAAGGTTTACTAAAAAACACGCAGGTGGGGCCGCTGAGCTGCGTAAATGTTAGCTAAAGGTGACTTGAAATATTGAGCTATTGAGCGCGCTTGCGGAAAGCGCATCCCATAAATTTGCCGAAAAACGGGCCCTAGTTTCCGGTTGGACCGCCCGGCGGAAGCTGCGTCCCGGAATCGGTGCTCAAACTGGGATGTAGCTTCCGGCTGAGCCTTCAAGAGGAAACTGTGTCCCGGAATCCACGCTCAAACCGGGACGAGCTTTCCGCAAGGCAGCCCCAGGCGCCCCCGGACCCAAACCTCAGTCAACTCTACATAGATCTCAATAGATCTGCCGAGAACTCAAACAGTGCATCTACCTGCACATTTGAGAACCTAAACTCTCAGAGATAAGAAATCTTATATGAATTGACTTAGATTTTGTATATTCCAGCCCATAAGGGGATACACTACATCCTGAAAGACAAGCCGAAGCGCCGCGCGACAGACCGTCGAGGCGACGCGAACGCAAAAGAGAGAGGGAATTTCTAATGAGTAAGATTCTTGGTATCGACCTTGGTACTACTAACTCCGCCATGGCCGTTCTCGAGGGCGGTTCTCCGACCATTATCGTGAACGCCGAGGGCGACCGCACCACCCCGTCCGTCGTGGGCTTCCGTGCCGACGGCGACCGCGTCGTGGGCAAGGCCGCTAAGAACCAGGCGGTCACCAACCCCAAGAACACCGTGTTCTCCATCAAGCGCTTCATGGGCCGCAAGTACTCCGAGTGCACCTCCGAGATCAAGACCGTGCCGTATGAGGTCAAGGAGGGCCAGGGCGGCCGTGCCGTCGTCGACATCGAGGGCAAGGATTACACCGCCGAGCAGGTGAGCGCCATGACGCTCGCAAAGATGAAGGCCGACGCCGAGAAGTATCTGGGCGAGACCGTCACCGACGCCGTCATCACCGTCCCGGCCTACTTCAACGACGCCCAGCGTCAGGCCACCAAGGACGCCGGTAAGATCGCCGGCCTCAACGTCAAGCGTATCGTCAACGAGCCGACTGCTGCTGCTCTTGCCTATGGCCTGGACAAGCAGGGCACCGACCAGCGCATCCTGGTCTTCGACCTGGGCGGCGGCACCTTCGACGTCTCCATCCTCGACCTCGCCGACGGCGTGTTTGAGGTTCTGTCCACCTCGGGCGACAACCACCTGGGCGGCGACGACTGGGATCAGCGCGTCATCGATTGGATGGCCGATAAGTTCCAGCAGGAGAACGGTGTCGACCTGCGTCAGGACCCCATGGCCCTGCAGCGTCTGAAGGAGGCCGCCGAGAACGCCAAGAAGGAGCTCTCCGCCGCCCAGCAGACCACCATCAACCTGCCGTTCATTACCATGAACCAGTCCGGCCCGCTGCACCTCAACTACACGCTGACCCGCGCCGAGTTCGAGAAGATCACCCGCGACCTGCTCGAGCGCTGCAAGCAGCCTGTCACCAACGCCCTGCGCGACGCCAAGCTTAAGCTCTCCGATCTGACCGAGGTCATCCTCGTCGGCGGCTCCACCCGTATGCCCGCCGTCCAGGAGCTCGTCAAGACCATGACCGGCAAGCAGCCCAACATGTCCGTGAACCCCGACGAGGTCGTTGCCGACGGCGCTGCCGTCCAGGGCGGCGTGCTCACCGGCGACGTCGAGGGCATCTTGCTGCTCGACGTTACCCCGCTGTCGCTGGGCGTCGAGACCATGGGCGGCATCATGACCAAGATGATCGACCGCAACACCACGATCCCGACCTCCAAGACCGAGGTCTACTCCACCGCTGCCGACAACCAGACCAGCGTCGAGATCAACGTGCTCCAGGGCGAGCGCGAGCTTGCCCGCGACAACAAGTCGCTCGGTAAGTTCCAGCTGACCGGCATCCCGGCTGCCCGCCGCGGCGTGCCGCAGATCGAGGTTACCTTCGACATCGACGCCAACGGCATCGTCAAGGTCTCCGCTAAGGACAAGGGCACCGGCAAGGAGCAGCAGATCACCATTTCCGGTTCCACCGCTCTGTCCGACGACGAAGTCGATCGTATGGTCAAGGACGCCGAGGCTCATGCCGAGGAGGACAAGAAGCAGAAGGAAGAGGTCGAGGTCCGCAACCAGACCGACAGCCTGTGCTACTCCACCGAGCAGACCCTCAACGAGCTGGGCGACAAGGTTTCCGCCGACGTGAAGTCCAAGGCCGAGGCCGCTATCGCCGACGCCAAGAAGGCGCTCGAGGGCTCTGACGTCGAGGCTATCAAGGCCGCCGGCGAGTCCCTGCAGTCCGTGGCCTACGAGCTGGCCCAGGTTGTCTACGCCGACGCTCAGCAGCAGACCGGCGGTGCCGCTGGCGCCCAGCCTGCCGACGATGACGTTGTCGACGCCGACTACGAGGTTGTGGACGACGAGGACAAATAATCATGTCCGCCCGTAAAGCTCGCACGGAGGAGGCCGCCGCTGGCGCCGCCCCCGTTGACTCTGAGGAGAAGGACGTGAAGATTCCCGTAGAGGCCGTTGACGATACCGAGGCCAACGAGGCCCCGGCCGCCGAGGCTGCCGAGAACCAGGTAGAGGATTCCAACAAGGAGGCGACGATGACCGAGGACGAGATGGTGGAAGCCGCTATCCGCGCCGGTGAAGAAGCCGCCGACAACGACTTTAAGCTCAAGTTCGAGCAGGCTCAGAAAGAGCTTGCCGACGTGCGCAATGAGCTCGATGCTGCGGCAGAGGCTCAGAAGGCCGCCGAGGACAAGGCAAAGGACGCCACCGAGCGTACCGCCCGCCTGCAGGCCGACTGGGAGAACTTCCGTCGCCGCACCGCCAATGAGCGTATCGCCGAGCGCGAGCGCGCGACCGAGAAGCTTGTCACCGCGCTGTTGCCGGTGATCGACGATATCGAGCGTGCAATCGACCATGCCCGTAGCCAGGAGCTTTCCGACGACTTTAAGCAGTTCGTCGATGGCGTCGATGCGGTGCATGCCAAGCTGCTCGATGTGTTTGCGCACGAGGGCGTTGAGCCCATCGACCCCAAGGGCGAGGCGTTCGATCCGCTCGAGCACCAGGCCGTGGGGCGTGTCGAGGACGCATCGCAGTACGACGAGACCGTCAACGACGTGTACCAGAAGGGCTACCGCATGGCGGATCGCATCCTGCGTTCCGCGATGGTGACGGTGACCTACGGTGGCGAGAAGCGCCCCGCACCGGAGCCCGAAGCGGCGCCCGAGGATGCTGCGGCCGATACGGCCGAGAGCACCGAGGAGTAATTGAGAAGGGCCCCGGGGCAACACCCGGGGCCCTTTCTGGCCTAGTGCCATATGAAAGCATGAGCCGCCGCCCGCTGGGCGGCGGATGAAACAGGAGAGGAGCTACGATGGCTGCAGGCAAAACCTTCTATGACATCCTGGGCGTATCCAAGAGCGCCTCCGACAAAGAGATCAAGAGCGCGTTTCGCAAGCTCGCGCAAAAATATCACCCCGATGCCGGCGGCGACGAGGCCAAGTTCAAGGAGATCAGCGAGGCCTACGAGACGCTTTCGGACGAGAAGAAGCGCAAAGAGTACGACCAGATGCTCATGTTTGGCGGCATGCCGGGCGCAGGCGGCGCGTATGGCGGCGGCTACGGTGCCGGCGCGGGCGCCAGCGGCTGGGGCGACATCTTCGACAGCATCTTTAGCGGCAACGGCGCCTGGGGCAGCGATTGGGGCTCGGGCTTTGCCGGGGCCGCGGGCGCTGCCGGTGCGGGCGCGGGCCGCAACCGCGCGCGCAAGGGCGGCGACCTGTCGCTGACTGTCGACGTAACTGCCGAGGACGCGTTTCGCGGCGTGACGCACAAGGTCACCTATCGCATTCCCTCGACAGGCGAGCAGCAGACCATTACGGTCTCGGTGCCTGCAGGCGCGGTCGACGGCGGCAAGCTGCGTTACAAACGTCGCGGCGAGTATGGCGTTGCCGGCGGCGAGCGCGGCGACCTGGTCGTGACCACGCACGTGGAGGAGCATCCGCTGTTTAAGCGTAAAGGTGCCGACGTGACCATGGAGGTACCAGTCTCGGTCTATGAGGCGGCGCTCGGCTGCACGGTGGACGTGCCGACGCCCGGCGGTGCGACGGTTCGTCTGAAGGTGCCCGCGGGTACCCAGACGGGCAAGAAGTTCCGCTTTAAGGAGATGGGGGCGCCCGACGTTAAGCACCGTGGCCGCACAGGCGCGCTGCTTGTCGAGATTAAGGTGCAGGTCCCCACGAACCTGTCCGACGACGAGCGCGATGCCATGACCAAGCTGCGGGAGACCGACACGCGCGACTACCGCGAGAAGGTCAACCGTTACAAGGCGACGTACTAGGGCGGTCGTGGCGCACGCCCGCGCCCGCGGGCTTATGATGGACGATAACGAGACGGAAAGGGGTCAGGTAGTATGGCCGAGGACAATAGGAACAAACCGCTGTACATGATCAGCGTGGCGGCCGAGCTGACCGGCATGCATCCGCAGACTCTGCGCGTCTACGAGTCCAAGGGCCTGGTGAACCCCCAGCGCTCGGGCGGCAACACGCGTCTGTATTCGCGTGCCGATATCGAGCGCCTGGAGCTCATCAACCAGCTGACCGACGAGGGCATCAACCTTGCCGGTGTGGTGCGCATCCTCGATATGAAGGAGCGTGCCGAGGAGCGTGAGCACGAGAACGAAAAGCTCCGCGCTCGCGTGCGCCAGCTCGAGGACGAGCTGCACGAGTACAAGATGCAGAAGAAGATCACCGCCCTGGCCCCGCGCGACGGCTCGGTTAACCCCGAGCAAGTCATGCGCAAACTGCTAGGTACGGGTGGCGACCTATAGCTCCGCCGATGCTGCCGGGCACTCATTGGGCACTCATTGGGGACAGACTTAAATGAGTGCCCACAGAATGAGAGTGGATAATCTCCCGTTTTTGGCCTGTTTGCAGGCTCAAAGTGGGAGATTATCCACTCTCGTCATTTCGGCGTCTAAGTCTGCCCCTGGCACCCAACTCGTCCTCTGCTTTACTGAGATAAAGTGAACGTGCAGATTCGTAACCCACTCGCAACCGTTCTATGGCACGATATTGAACGAATGTATGCTATGCGCCCAAATCTTTTGGGCAGAGTGGGAGACAGTATGGTCAAGCTGTACGAGGACGGCATCTACCTGCGCGGCGGCAGCGAGGTTGTGCCTGCGGCCGAGGCTGCCGAGCGCGGTATTACGCAGACACCCGAGGATGCCAAGCGCGGCACCATCGCGTATTCGATCCTCCAGGCGCACAATACGTCGGGCGACCCCGAGGCACTCAAGATTCGCTTCGATGCCATGGCGAGCCACGACATCACCTTTGTCGGCATCATCCAGACGGCGCGCGCTTCGGGCATGGAGCAGTTCCCGCTGCCTTACGTGCTCACCAACTGCCATAACTCGCTGTGCGCCGTGGGCGGCACCATCAATGAGGACGACCACGTCTTTGGCCTTTCCGCAGCCAAGAAGTACGGCGGCATCTTCGTTCCGCCGCACATCGCCGTCATCCACTCCTTTATGCGCGAGAACTTCGCCGGTTGCGGCAAGATGATCCTGGGTTCCGACTCGCACACCCGCTATGGTGCCCTGGGTACCATAGCCGTGGGCGAGGGCGGCGGCGAGTTGGCAAAGCAGCTGCTGCGCGACACCTACGATGTCGCCTATCCCGGCGTCGTGGCCATCTACCTCACGGGCGCCCCGCGCCCCGGCGTCGGCCCGCACGACGTGGCGCTCGCCATCATTCGCGCCGTCTTTGCCAAGGGCTACGTCAAGAACAATGTCATGGAGTTTGTGGGCCCGGGCATCGCGAGCATGACGACCGACTACCGCAACGGCGTTGACGTCATGACCACCGAGACCACCTGCCTGTCGAGCATCTGGGCCACCGACGAGGACACGCACGCGTTTTTGACCATGCACGGCCGCGGCGACGACTATCGCGAGCTCAAGCCCGCCGATGTCGCCTACTACGACGGTTGCGTCGAGGTCGACCTGTCGAGCATCAAGCCCATGATCGCACTGCCGTTCCATCCTTCCAACGGCTTTGAGATCGACGAGCTCAACGAGAACCTCGAGGACATCCTGCACGAGGTGGAGCTCGAGGCCGCCAAGATCGGCGAGGGCAAGACGCACTTTAGCCTGCTCGACAAGATCGTCGACGGCAAGCTGCACGTGCAGCAGGGCGTTATCGCCGGCTGCTCGGGCGGCAACTATGACTCCGTGGTCCAGGCTGCCCGCGTGCTCAAGGGCGCCAATACCGGCTGCGGCGAGTTCTCGCTGTCGGTCTATCCCACGAGCCAGCCCGTGGCGCTCGAACTTACACGCCGCGGCTACATCTACGACCTCATGGAGGCCGGTGCGATCGTGCGCACGGCGTTCTGCGGCCCGTGTTTTGGTGCCGGCGACACGCCTGCCAACAACGGCCTGTCCATCCGCCACACCACGCGCAATTTCCCCAACCGCGAGGGTTCCAAGCCGGGCAATGGCCAGCTGAGCGCCGTGGCCCTGATGGACGCTCGCTCCATTGCGGCGACGGCTGCCAACGGCGGCGTCCTGACGCCGGCGACCGATCTGCCCGAGGAGACTTGGGACGAGGCCTGCGAGTACACCTTTGACGACGCGCCGTACAAAAAGCGCGTGTACTGGGGCTTTGGCAAGGCGGAGCCTGCCGACGAGCTGGTCGAAGGCCCCAACATCAAGCCGTGGCCCGCGATGGAGCCGCTCGGCGACGACATTCTGCTCAAGGTGTGCTCCAAGATCATGGACCCGGTCACTACGACCGACGAGCTCATTCCTTCGGGCGAGACGAGCTCCTTCCGCTCCAACCCGCTGGGCCTGGCCGAGTTTACGCTGAGCCGCCGCGATCCGGCCTACGTCGGTCGTTCCAAGGAGGTCGACGCCGTGGAGAAGCGTCGCGTGGCCGGCGAGGCCGCGGGTGACCTGGCGGCGCTCGATGCCGAGCTTGCCGGTGTGTTCGAGGCACTGGCCGGCGCGGGTGTTGCGGCCGATGCCAAGGCGACTGAGTACGGCTCCATGCTCTATGCCAAGAAGCCGGGCGACGGTTCTGCCCGCGAGCAGGCTGCGAGCTGCCAGCGCGTAATTGGCGGCCTGGCCAATATCGTCCACGAGTACGCCACCAAGCGCTATCGCTCCAACGTGATGAACTGGGGCATGGTGCCCTTCCAGATGGAGGCCGAGCCCAACTTTGAGGTGGGCGACTACGTCTTTGTGCCGGGCATCCGTGCCGCGCTCGATGGCGACCTAAAGGACATCGCCGCCTACGTGGTGCGCGCCGACGGTGCTGTTGAGCAGATTGAGCTCTACATTGCCGACATGACGGCAGAGGAGCGTGCCATCGTCAAGGCCGGCTGCCTGATCAACTACAACAAGTTCAAGGCCGCTGCCGAGTAACGCACTTAATTGTCCGCCCGGGGCCACCCTTTCCCGCCCGCTCACGCGCTTCGCGAGGGTCGCGTTCGGCAAAGGGTGGCCCCGGGCTACATTTCTGCGTTCTCGTTGGGTCTTGAGGGATGCTAATAAATAGACTTGCTTGATGCCGCCTCTTTTATTGGGGCGGCTTCTTTTTGTCGAAACCCACCACATTGGGGTCAGGCACCTTTGTGGTGGTGGGGGTGAGCTCAATGTCGGTGTGCACGTTGAGCGACATTCCAATAAGCGCCTCTACAGGATTTCATCCGGGTTGGCGGGTTTGGTTGTTTTGGGGATGCCGAGTTTGGATGACGCGAAATCGTCAACATTGTCCTTAATTCCGTCTTTGGTGTAGACAGTGACCATATAGGTGCTGTGTCCGAATTCGCCCTTGTCGCGTGTTGCCCAGGCATCCCAGTAGGCGGCCCCGTTTCGCCCTTTGATTTTTCCGACACGGCGGAGTTCTGTTCGCTTTAATTTCTGGTTGCTATAGATGGTTCGACCGGCCTCCTCGGTGAGCCCGCACTGTCCAAGCATCTTGTCGAG
This sequence comes from Collinsella sp. AF15-51, assembly GCF_003462845.1. NCBI lineage: Bacteria > Bacillati > Actinomycetota > Coriobacteriia > Coriobacteriales > Coriobacteriaceae > Collinsella > Collinsella sp. AF15-51. The sequence goes on from NZ_QRYG01000007.1 coordinate 56,768, forward strand.
GACTTGGTTCATGTGGCGCTCATCGGTGTTTGGTGCGTAGTCGTAGGCGAGGGTGATGGAGTCGAGTGGCTGGTCGTCGATCAAATAATTCATCGTCTGAGGTTCAAGGCTGAAATAGGGGAAGCATCCATCAATCGTTCCGAGCAGCGGTAACTTTGACCGCCAAATTCCGGTGGGAATTCCATCTTCGTAGAACACGCCGCGACAGATAAAGGAGAGCGAGGTGGCACGCGAGCCGGCGTCGACCATTCCGCATAAATCGAAGGGCGAGGCGATGCCAAGGGAAAAGGGCGTGGCGACGATAAGGAAGAGCATCACGATGGGTATGGCGAGAATGGCGATGACGTTGCGACCGGTGGAATGAGACGGCTTCATATGCGCTCCTCGAGACAAAGATCTGTTGAGGATAGGCAGAAATGGATATGTTCAGAGAACAATTCAAGTTTAATCTCATGGCGCGAGATGGTCGACCGTTAGCGTCGAAAACCACCACAAAGGTGCCTGTCCCCTTTGTGGTGGTGAGGAGCGCGCGGCTTCTTTTGGTAATAATGCTGGCTGGCGATATCATTAGTGCAGGTAGCGAAGGTTTGCGTTGCGAGGTGCTTTGCTGTGAGAAGTCCTGCCCGAATTGGATTGATTGTTTTGGCGCTTGCGATTACCGTGGTTGGCATGGGCACTGTCGGCATGGCGTTTCTACCTGCTGCGGTGACGGAGCCGGTGGTCAAGCCTGTGACTCAATCTGTCGAACTTCTGACCGGCGACGACAAGCCCGAGACCATTACCGTTGATTTTGATGAGCAGCCGGCTGTGCTGGGTATTAGTAATTATCCACGTATTCAGCTTGGGGCTATGCGCTATACCACGGATTCTAGTCTGATCGACAGGGCGTCCGAGTTGCTCAAGGGCAAAACCTTTAAGCGCTGGTATGGATATGCGTCCTATCGGGCAAAAGCGAACGACATGGTTGGCGGATGCCACTCTTCCATCGAGCTGGACACTGCAAACGGCGCAAAGTTATGTGATGTCTCGTACGATCCGGGCTACGAGGGCAATGAGGGTCCGGGCATCTACATCATGGACGGCGATGTCGCCTATGTCATGGAGGGCGACCAGACCGAGCTCAACGATTTTATGGGTCAGTGTATCCAAGATGCCTATAAACAGACCTGCTTGCCTGACCCGCAGACTGCACGCGATAGTGGGTCTGCCCGTACATGGCTGTTCGAGGATGAGATGCCCTGGACCGTCGAATCGGGAAGTACGGGTTCGGCGAAGGAGTAGAGACCGCGACTACCACAAAGGTACCCGTCCCCTTTGTAGTAGTTCTCGGTTTGTCTCGATCTGTAACATCTTGGCCGCTAAAAGTGGGCCTGGTGTTACAGATTTAGATTTTCGACTCAGGTGTCTTCGTTCGTCTCGATTTGTAACAGATAGAGCCCTATTTGCCGACTAGATGTTACAGATTGAGACAAACGGGCGCCGCTGAACAATTCGTCTCGATCTGTAACATCTGGAGCCGGAAACGGTCGATAGATGTTACAGATTGAGATAGTAAGGGGACGAGGCCGCAGCGGGCGAGCGTGCCTGCTCCCTATCACTTAATCACTCAGAAAATCTTATATATAGAGACTTAGATTTATGTATAAGATCGCGCAAAGCTGGCAACAATACTTCTCGAACAACGTGAAGCCGCCCCGTAGGGCGGCCGCCCCAAGAGAGGTGATTCCATGAGAATCGATAAGCTAGCAATGACGTCGCGCGAGGCGTTGCAGACCGCCATGAGCACGGCCGCCGACGCGCAGGCCGGCGCGGTGGAGCCGATTCACCTGCTGTCTGCCCTGCTCGGTGCCGGCGAGCGCAATATCTCCGTGATCATCGAGCGCATCGGCGCCGACCCGGCCCAGCTTGCACGCTCCACACAAGATGCCATCGACCATGCGCCCAAGGTGTCGGGCGAGGGTCAGCAGATGGGCCTGTCCAACGAGCTCGTCCGCGTCATCGAAAAGGCCGAGAAGAAGGCCACCAAGATGGGCGACAGCTTTGTGGTGACCGAGCATCTGCTGATGGCACTTGCCGAGGACAAGGGCGAGGCGGGTCGCGTGCTGCGCGACGCCGGCGTCACCAAGGAGCGCATCGAGCAAGTCTACGAGGAACTGCGCGGCGATGACCGCGTGACGTCTGCCGAGGACAAGACGCAGTTTGAGGCGCTGGAGCAGTACGGTCGCAACATCTGCGACCTCGCCCGCGCCGGCAAGCTCGACCCGGTCATCGGCCGTACCGACGAGATTCGCCGTACTATTCAGGTCCTGTCCCGTCGTACCAAGAACAACCCCGTGCTCATCGGCGAGCCGGGCGTCGGTAAAACTGCTATCGTCGAGGGCATCGCCCAGCGTATCGTGGCCGGCGACGTGCCGAGCACCCTGCGCGACCGCGACCTTATCGAGCTCGACATGAGCGCGCTGGTCGCCGGCGCCAAGTATCGCGGCGAGTTCGAGGACCGCTTGAAGGCCGTGCTCAAGGAAGTGCAAAAATCGGAAGGTAAGGTCATCCTGTTCATCGATGAGCTCCACACCATCGTGGGCGCGGGTGCCACCGAGGGCTCCATGGACGCCGGCAACATCCTCAAGCCGGCGCTTGCCCGTGGCGACTTACACGCAATCGGCGCGACTACGCTTGACGAATACCGCAAGTACATCGAGAAGGATGCGGCGCTCGCCCGTCGTTTCCAGACCGTAATGGTGAGCGAGCCTACCGTCGAGGACACCATCTCGATTCTGCGTGGCCTCAAGGAGAAGTACGAGATCTTCCACGGCGTGCATATCACCGATAGCGCGCTCGTGGCCGCCGCCGACCTCTCCGATCGCTACATCGCCGACCGCTTCCTGCCCGACAAGGCCATCGACCTGGTCGATGAGGCCGCAAGCCGCCTGCGCATGGAGCTCGACAGCATGCCGGTCGAGATCGACGCCACCACGCGTCAGCTCACCCAGCTGCAGATCGAGGAGCAGGCGCTCATGAAGGAGACCGATGACGCCTCCAAGGAGCGTCTGGAAGCCCTGCGCCAGGAGATTGCCGAGGTCCAGGAAAAGCTCAACGTGCAAAAGGCCGGCTGGCTCAACCAAAAGAACGCCATCGACCACGTGCAGGAGCTTAAGGGCCAGCTTGACGAGGCCAAGAGCGAAGAGGAGCGCGCGACGCGCAACGGCGACCTGGGTCGTGCGTCCGAGCTGCGCTTCTCCGTGATTCCGGGCCTGCAGCAGCAGATTCAGGAGTCCGAGGCTGCGCTCGAGGCACAAAAGCAGCAGGATGGCGAGGGCCTGAACGAGCAGGTGACCTCCGACGAGATTGCCGAGGTCGTGAGTGCCTGGACCGGCGTGCCCGTGTCCAAGATGATGCAGGGCGAGCTCGACAAGCTCAAGGGCCTGGAGGGCGAGCTGCATAAGCGCGTCATCGGTCAGGACGAGGCCGTGTCCGCTGTGGCCGCGGCCGTGCGCCGTAGCCGTGCGGGCCTCTCCGATCCGGACAAGCCCATCGGCAGCTTCTTCTTCCTGGGCCCCACCGGCGTGGGCAAGACCGAGCTCGCCAAGGCGCTGGCCGAGTGCCTGTTCGATGACGAGCGCGCACTCGTGCGTATCGACATGTCCGAGTACATGGAGAAGTTCAGCGTCCAGCGTCTGATCGGTGCGCCCCCGGGATACGTGGGTTACGACGAGGGCGGCCAGCTCACTGAGGCCGTGCGCCGTCGTCCGTACTCCGTGATCTTGCTCGACGAGATGGAGAAGGCTCATCCGGATGTCTTTAACGTGCTGTTGCAGGTGCTTGACGACGGCCGCCTGACCGACGGCCAGGGTCGCCAGGTGTCCTTCAAGAACACGATCATCATCATGACGAGCAACGTGGGCTCCAAGGCTATCGCCGATCTGTCCGGCAAGGACGAGGAGGAGATGCGCCATCAGGTCGATGCCGCCATGGCTCAGACCTTCCGTCCCGAGTTCCTCAACCGTATCGATGACATCGTGGTGTTCCATCCGCTCGGCATGGCGCAGATCGAGAAGATCGTCGACATCCAGCTCGCCGACGTCCGCGCGCGTCTGGCCAAGGAGCGCATGACGCTTGCCATTACCCCGGCGGCCAAGCAGATGCTCGCCGTGGGCGGCCTGGACCCGGTCTTTGGCGCCCGTCCGCTCAAGCGTCTGGTTCAGCGCGAGGTCGTGGATGCCATCGCCGCCGCTATCATCGACGGCACGGTGCGCGAGGGCGATCAGGTGACGGTCGATGTCGACAAGGACGGCGGCTTTACCGTCGTGTGCGACAACACGCCGGCGGCCACCTACGAGGTCCCCGACGCCGAGTAGATTGTTGGGCCATGCCTTAAAATCTGCTAGTCGTCTCTAAACGCCAAGGGCGGCGGATCCAATTGGGTTCGCCGCCCTTTTTCGTGCGACAATCGATGATGTTGAACGGATGCGATGCAAGGAGCTATGCAGATGAAAGGCGAGATCAAGACAAGCGCGCCGGCGCCCAAGCCCACGTCCAAACCGGCACCCAAGCCGCGCGACCCCTACATCCGTGCCGAGAACGAGGACGACGACGGCTACGATCCCTACAGCGATCGCCGCCCCGAGCGCGAGCCCCTCTTCGAAGCCGACCCCTGGCGTTAAGTAGCTCATTTGGGACGGGGCTTTTTTAGCTACTTTGTTTTCGGCTAGAGGCGTTCATGCCTGCCCCCCTCGGCCGCTCGATATCCTCCGGGAGGGGCCACTAATAGAAAACTTGCTTATCCATTAATCAAGATACGCATAATCTTGCTCTCCTGCTAATCAAGAATCGTTATAATCTTGATTAGCAGGAGAGCAAGATTGGAGAATTATGGCATTCAACGACTTGGTGGCTCAAAAAATAAAGGACTTTGAGCAACAGGGGATTCCGCAGGTCTTTGAGCGCGACCTTGATCTGGGCAACCCGCAGGAGCCAAAGCGCGACAACATCGTATATGTGATTGTGGGCGCCCGTCGTTGTGGAAAGACGTATCGCCTGTATCAGGAGATACGGCGGCTTCAGGGCCAAGGCGTCGAGCTTGACCGGATGCTATATTTCAATTTTGAGGATGAGCGCTTGCGTCCGTATGAGCCATCGCTACTAGCGGACGTGCTCGATACATTCTATGCACTATATCCTGCTGCTCGAGGCGAGGGCGCCTACCTTTTCTTTGACGAGATCCAGGAAATACCCGAATGGGGTGCGTTTCTGCGACGCGTGGTCGATACGGAGAAGGCGACCGTTTACGTGACGGGATCTTCTTCTAAGATGCTGTCCTCAGAACTTAAGAGCGAGTTCAGGGGCCGTTCTCTTGTGCGAGAGCTTTTTCCGTTGAGTTTTTCGGAATACGTCCGATATAAGACGGGGAGCGTTCCTGAGCCGGATGCACCCTTTTCATCGAGCGATGCAGCACTGCTTCGACATCATCTGATCGGATATCTCGAGCGAGGGGGATTCATCGCGACACTTGAGCAGACGCCCGCAGACGCGATTCAGCTGCTACAGGAATATGCGTCGCGAACGGTCGCCATGGACGTCGTTGAACGTTACGACGTCAAGAACCCCCGTTTGGCCTCGCTGTTTCTGGCGCGGTGCATGGCATCTTCGGGACGAGAGCTGTCAGTGAACAAAGTGTACAACGAGTTCAAGAGCAGACAGATATCCGTCAGTCGAAATACGCTCAGCGACTTACTTGAGTATTACGAGGACGCCTACCTGCTGTTTTCGGTGCCGGAGTTCACGCGTTCGCTTGCAAATAATACGCGGTCTGCGTCTAAGGTCTACGCCGTCGATCCTGCGATGTTCGGAGCGTTCTCCCCCGCATCGGCATTGGATCATGGTCAGAGGCTCGAGACCGCGGTGTTCAATGCGCTCAGAAGAAGGACCCCCGCCGTGCGGCCCGGTTCGGTTTGCCGCCTGCTGATTAAAGATAAGAATAAAAGCCATGAGGTGGACTTTGTGGCTGGGGATGCACTGCTCATGCAGGCTTACGGCCTGATTCAGGTAAGTGTGGATATGACAAGCGAGAAAACGCGCGAGCGCGAAATTGCCGCGCTCGATGCCGCGATGGCCCAGTTTGATCTTGGCGAGTCGGTAATCGTTACCATGGATGAGCAGGCCGATATTCCATGCAAACACGGCGTGGTACATGCTGTGCCCGCATGGAAGTGGCTCCTTTCCTAATCGTCTATGGATTTGCGAGGCCAGGACTCAGGTGTCATGGTCCGCTAGTCCTGGGCCTTGATGCTCGGCAGGAGAATCTGGGCGAGGTAGTCGGTCTCGAGTTTGGTCGCAGCGTCGGCCTTGCCGTCTTTGCCGACCAGTACGTTCTTGATCTGGCTATAGGTGTAGCGGTTGCCGGTCGTGAGCTCGACAAGCTCAATGGCCGAGTCCATAGGGTAGGTCGACACGGGATTCTGCGTCCGTCCGTTGATGGTCTGGGGCACCACGTACGGATAGACGGGACCGCTGGCGTAGACGGTATAACCGTTGCCTAGGTTGGCCGCACCCAAAACCGTATCGCCCTCATCGGGCGTAAAGCTCTCGCCCTCGCGCACTGCGACGAGCGTCACAATCGGTGTATCGCTGTCGCCGGCAAGATAGATGCATAGCGTGCTGCCATTTTGCCAAGTCTCGACCTTGCCGTACCACTCGACGGGGATATCGAGCTGGTAGAGGTCGGTTGCCTTGTGGCGGGCGTCGGCATCACGGGCCGCCTGTGCCTTTTGCGCGCTCACGGCATTGACGGCGGCGCCGCGCCGCGCGGTTGCCGCCTGCTGGAGCACCTTGGCGGTGGCGGCGGAGCTCGCGCCTCCCTCCTCGGCATATTTGGCGGCGGCATCGATCTGGTCGTCGGTTACCGTGTCGGCCGAAGGCACCTTGAGTTTAAAGGCAGCCTGGGCACTTAAATCCTGTCCATCGCTCTTAACGGTGACCTGCGTCTTGGTGGTCGGGACGGTATAGATGGTGCCGTCGGCCGCGATGGGGGAGGCAGCGATGGAGAGCGTGTAATCGCCGGGCAGCAGTTTGATGCCGCGGCCGTGCTCGTCAACGTAGAGCGTTTCGCTCACAGAAGAGCCGTCGGAGTCCTGGCCACTCACCTGCACGGGGATCTTTGAGCCGGTGGAGCAGTCGAGTCCCGCGGCATGTACGCCAATTTGCACCGACATCATGGTATGGGCGTTTGCGGCAACTACGGCGGCCTGCTCTTGCTGGTATCCGTTCCAAGCCGCATAGCCCGCGCCGCCGGCGACGAGCGCGACGGCCACGACACCGGCGACCATCAGATTGCGGCGCTTGGGCGACATCTTACGATGACGAACCTCGGCTTCGTGTGCCGAGGGAGCGGACGGCAGGGGAATATCTCCCATGGCGATGGTCTCGTCGACGACTGGCGCAGAGCCCAAGCCGGGGAGCTCGCGGGTGAGCGATTCGTCGACGGGCAAGTCGCCAAGCAGGGAGGTCTCATCTCCCGCGTTGGGTTCCGGTTGGCCATTGCCCTCGTCATCGCCTTTTTCGACATCGGCTTCATCGCGAGCATCCTCGACGTCGTCGCCCGTATCCGGTATGCCATCGCCCGCCGCGTCCTGCATGTCGACGATTGTCTCGTCAAACGCAACTTCGTCCAGCGAAAACCGGTCTAGGCTCTCCAAGGCCTCGGCGCACGCCGCTGCATCTTGGGCCGCGTCCTCTTGGCCCCTCGTCTCATTTTCCATATATCCCCCAAGCTCAATATCGGGACAACAATGTACCCAAAATTAAGGTCACATAGAGCTGGCGTGCAGTCGGAAATTCGATTTTATCTGCGCGATACATTGTGAATATGTGCATGAATGCACGCGCGACAGCAAAAAGCCCCCGGAAAGCAAACGAATTGCTTTCCGGGGGCTGCGCATAACGCGAGATTACGGAGCCAAAGAGACGCGCCTACATCCAAATGCGGACGGCAGCGAGCGCGTTACTCGGCGTGCGCGTAATCAACCTTGGCGCGGCGAGCGGTAGCCTTCTCCCAATCGCTGGTGCCCTCAAAGACGTCCTGCTTGTAGGGATTGCGGCCGAGCTTCTTGGCACGGTAGACGATGTAGATGATCGCGGCGACGTTGGCGACCAGCGCGGCGATCGAGACCGCGGTAGCGGCGCCGGGGTCGAGCGTGGAGTGGGTCACAAAGATGGACTCCTCCTGGAAGTACGGGAATACCTGGGCAAACATGCACCAAATAGCCAGCGTAAAGGCACGGTTCTGGATCCAGCCGCCCTTGTTCCAGATAAAGGCGGCGACGGTGGGCGCCAGCAGCAGTGCAAAGCCGCAGAACCAGGAGTGGGTGGGCAAGCAGTTGTAGGTGTAGCAGAAGTTCCAGATATCGTAGGCGATGATGTAGACCCAGGTCATGTCGGGCCACAGCATGTCGGTCTTGTCCTCAGAGGCGTAGACACTCCACCAACCGGTCATGCAGAAGATGTTGATGATACCGGCGATGCCGTTGAACACGTTGTTCCAGCCGGCGAGCTGCGTGGCGCCCTCGGAGGTGACCCAGGTGGACTCGCCCAGGACAAAGAAGTGATAGGCGCTCTCAAAGTCGGACACGACGGCGATCATGATGTTGATGGCGACGATCACAAACGGCCACGCGCGGAACCAATGCGCCTTGCCGATCTTGCCCCACTGGTACTTAATGGCAATGAAGCCCCAGCAACCGGCCAGCGCCGCGTATACCTTGGCGTAGTGGAACCAGCTGTTCTGGTACACATGGGTGGGGTTGGTGAGCGCCCACTCGGCACCCTGTGAGACGCCGATGGCGATAGCGACGCAGTAGATGGTCATGGCCAGCGGAGCCACGCCAAAGATGATGGCCGCGCCCAGCTTGGTGCGGCGGCCGACCTCGTTGAGCACGATCAGGCCAATAAAGACCATGGCCCAGCCGGCCCAGTGGATAAGGGTATTGCTACCCTAAACATCGAACAGCATGCTGCTCTCCTTTCACAAGCCCGCGGCCCCTCTTCTGATCGCGGGCAGTTTGGCCAAATGTCGTCAGTTCTGGGGCTTGCGCTCCTGATACTTGGCGGTATAGCCCTCGATATGGAGCGTCGAGGCGATGATTTCCTTGACTGTCTCGTCGGGCACATCGGGGTGCGTGCGGATATACATCAGCAGCCCCATGATGAGGGTGTAGAACGTCTCGTAGACATGGTCGATGCGTAGCTCGTGATGGGCGACAAAATCCACCACGGTGGTATCGCAGATATACTGCGCCACGCGCTGGACCACGTTGTGCAAAAAGCCGCCGTAGAGCGCGCCGCTGCTCGAGGTGAGCGTGCTCGGCAACTCGTGGCCGCTCACGACCAGGCGCTTAAAGAGCGGAGCAACGGTGTCGAGTGCGCCTTCGATGTCGCCAACCGTGCGGCTGGCGTTCCACTGCTCGAGCTCGGCGATAAAGCCGTCGATTGCCTCGTCCATAACGGCGGTGACGGCGGCATCCATATCGGCAAAGTAGTGGTAGAACAGCGAACGCGCGCAGCCAGCCCGCTTGGTCACGGCCGATACCGAAAGATGGGACACACCAAGCTCGGCGCTCACGGCGCGCACAGCGGCGAGGATCTCGCGACGGCGCTCGTCGCCCGTCAGACGTTTTGCCGCGCTATCGGATGCGGGGACGGCATCGACCACAGAGATATCTGCTGCGTTGTTGCCCATGTTTTGCCGCCTTTCATCCTCTTTTGCCTGACCGTTCGCCTAACAGTCTTGAATATTGTTGACGGTTCGTCAATACTGTTTTTGACACAATGTCAACAATAGCGGGTGAACGGCATGGGGGCATGTCGAACCCGTACAAAGAGGGGCGCCGCGGTCTCGCCGGGCTGTGGCAAGAGAAGGGACGACTATGATTCTCAGCGGACCGGGGATTAGCTATACCGAGCCCGATATCGGCGCGGAGTTCGTGCCGCCGATACCGGAGCATCCGCGCGAGGCCATCGTCAAACTGTGTGAGCACTGCACCAACCGCCTGCTGCACCGCGACGAGCTGCTGGGCTACGAGTACTGGTCGTTTGCCGAGGCCGCAACCGACGAGCAGGCCGAAGTGCTCTGCAAGATGAAGATGCGCCGTCCCTATACGCTGCCCGAGATGGTCAAGCTCACCGGCATGCCCGAGGCCGATATCGAAAAAATGCTCGACGACATGAGCTACACGGGTCTGCTCGAGTACAACTGGGAAAACCCCGAGCGCGCCAAGCAGTGGGTGCTGCCCATGCTGGTGCCGGGTTCCGCCGAGTTCCTCAACATGCGCGTGAGCCAGCTCGAGGAGCATCCGGTCTATGCCAAGTTCTTTGAGCAGGCGTCCAAGGGACCGCTGTCCAAGGCCACGCCGATGGTGCCGCCCGGCGGTGCCGGCATCGGCATGCATGTCATTCCGGTCGAGAAGGCCATCGATGCTGCGAGCACCTCGGTGCCGATCGAGCATATCGAGCATTGGCTCGACAAATACGAAGGTAAGTATGCCGCTAGCACCTGCAGCTGCCGCGCGAGCCGTCGCGTGATGGGAGAGGGCTGCGCCGACGACCCGGCCGATTGGTGCATCGCCGTGGGCGATATGGCCGACTACGTGGTCGAGACCGACCGCGGCCATTATGTGACGCGCGAGGAGGTCTACGACATCCTGCGCCAGGCCGAGGACAACGGCTTTGTGCACCAGATCACCAACATCGACGGTGAGAACAAAATCTTCGCCATCTGCAACTGCAACGTCAACGTGTGCTACGCCCTGCGCACTTCGCAGCTGTTCAACACGCCCAACCTGTCGCGCTCGGCCTACGTCGCCAAGGTCGAGAAGGACAAGTGCGTGGCCTGCGGTCGCTGCGTTGAGGTGTGTCCGGCCGGCGCCGCCAAACTGGGCCAGAAGCTCTGTAGCAAAAAGGCTGGCGGACAGGTGCCCGAGTATCCGCGCCAGGAGCTGCCCGATGCCACCAAGTGGGACCACACCAAGTGGTCGCCCAACTACCGCAACGACAACCGTATCGAGACGCATGAGTCCGGCACCGCTCCCTGCAAGACGGCCTGCCCCGCGCACGTTGCCGTTCAGGGCTATTTGAAGCTCGCGGCGCAGGGCCGCTATGACGAGGCGTTGGCGCTCATCAAGCGCGAGAACCCGTTGCCCGCTATCTGCGGCCGTGTGTGCAACCGCCGCTGTGAGGATGCCTGCACCCGCGGTCGCGTGGACGAGGCCGTGGCCATCGACGAGGTCAAGAAGTTTATCGCCCAGCGCGATCTGGATGCCGCGACTCGCTATGTCCCACCTGTGGTGACCCCGACGCGTGCCGGCGGCTTCGACCAGAAGATCGCCATCATCGGCGCCGGTCCGGCCGGTCTGTCCTGCGCCTTCTATCTGGCCGAGAAGGGCTACAAGCCCGTCGTGTTCGAGAAAAACGAGCGCCCGGGCGGCATGCTCACCTACGGCATTCCCAGCTTTAAGCTGCAGAAGGACGTTATCGAGGCCGAGGTCGAGGTCATTCGCCTGATGGGCGCCGAGTTCCGCTATGGCGTGGAGGTCGGTCGCGATGTGACGCTCGACGAGCTTCGCGCGCAGGGCTTTAAAGCCTTTTACGTGGCCATTGGCTGCCAGGGTGGCCGCCTTGCCGGTATTCCGGGCGAGGATGCCGAGGACGTGACCGTGGCCGTCGACTTTTTGCGCGAGGTCAACAGCGGCAAGATCGACGCGCTGCCCGGGCGCACCATCGTGGTGGGCGGCGGCAACGTGGCCATCGATGTCGCGCGCAACGCCTGCCGTCTGGGTTCCGAGCACGTTGAGATGTTCTGCCCGGAGAGCGAGGTCAAGATGCCTGCCAGCGAGGAGGAGCGTCGCGAGGCCATTGAGGACGGCGCGCACATTAGCTGCGGCTGGGGCCCCAAGGAGATTCACCTGGACGAGGCCGGTCGTGTGTGCGGTATCACCTTTAAGCGCTGCACGCGTGTCTTTGACGACGAGGGCCGTTTTGCGCCCGAGTATGACGAGAACGACTTGCGCCGTGTCGATGCCGACCGTGTCGTCATGTCGATTGGCCAGTCCATTGTGTGGGGCGACCTGCTGGCTGGCTCCAAGGTGGAGCTCGGCCGCAGCCAGGGTGCCCTTGCCGATCCGCAGACGTACCAGACCGCCGAGCCCGACATCTTTGTGGGCGGCGACGTCTACACCGGTCCCAGCTTTGCTATCGACGCCATCGCCGCCGGTCACGAGGCCGCCGTGTCCATCCATCGCTTTGTGCAGCCGGGCTCCACGCTCACCATCGGCCGCAACCAGCGCCGCTACACCGCGCTTGACCGCGACGATGTTGTGATTGAGAGCTATGACAACGCAAGCCGCGAGGTGGCACGTGTCGACCGCGAGCGCGAGAAGGCTGCGCCCTTTAGCGAGTACGTCGAGACCTTTACCGAGGAGCAGGTGCGCGCCGAGACCGCTCGCTGCTTGGGCTGCGGTGCCTCGATCGTCGACCCCAACAAGTGCATCGGCTGCGGCCTGTGCACCACCAAGTGCGCGTTTGACGCCATCCATCTGGATCGCGACCGCCCCGAGTGCTCCACGATGGTCAAATACGAGCAAAAGCTCCCCAGCCTCGGCAAGTACGCTTTGAAGCGTGCGATCAAAATCAAATTTGGGAAGAAATAAAAAACGCAACAAACAAGAGAACGGCGTAGAGAACGGTTGGACAGCGAGCGAGTCCCAGGCGTGGCGAGGTGCCTTGAAAGAGGAGGGCATAGGGCTTTTGCCCATGCCCGACGATTGAAAGGCAGATCGTCCGTCTGGGGCTCGCGCAGCGTCAAGTCGACCGCCGTTCGTTAGAACGGCGGAAGAAAAAGTGCATGAATTAGGAATCGTCTATCACATCATTCGCGATGTCGAGAATGTGGCGCGCGCCAATGGCGTGAGTCGCGTTTCGAGCGTGACGCTGCTCCTGGGCGAGGTCTCGGGCGTCGTTCCCGATCTGCTGCTTGATGCTTGGCGCTGGGCGGCAGATAAAAAGCCTATCACGCAGGGCGCGGAGCTTATTGTGGAGCCTGTCGAGGCCGTGACGCATTGCGAGGCGTGCGGCTGCGACTACGCGACGGTCGAGCACGGCAAGACCTGCCCCCATTGCGGTAGCGGCGAGACCTATCTGCTGCAGGGCCAGGAGGTCATGATCAAGCAGATCGAGACCCCCGACGAGGACCCGACAGACGCTGCCCCCGACGGCCTATCCGATGCCCCCGATGCCGTCGACGCCGCCAACCCCCTCCACATCGCCTAACTTAGTCGTTGGGGACGTTCTTAAACGACTAGTCATTAAAGAACGTCCCTAACGACTACTTTGCTAGATCATATTTCTTACCATTAGTCAAGCACCATCTGTTTAAACGAAATAGCCTCAACGCGAGCACATTTGTGTCTGTTTAAAACCGGCAATAATGAACAGCGTGCTCAATTCGGTCATGTAAATAGATCAGCTATCAATCCTCAGCAGCAAATCAGCCAAAATACTGGAATGTAATCAGCTTGTAACAAAACAAGACGTTTAAACAAATAATGCTACCTTTTGCAGTTTTTCAAACAATTCTGCTGTATTTGCAGCTATACTCCATAACTGTCGTGTAGGAATTACGTAGACAAAAAGGAGGTTATGTGATGGTAAGTATTGTTCTTGCTAGCCATGGTGACTTGGCGGCTGGAATCAAGCAGACGGGCTCGATGGTCTTTGGCGATCAGCCGTCTGTTGCCGTGGTCTCGCTCGAGCCGAGCATGGGCCCCGACGACTTCCGTGCCAAGGTCGAGGAGGCAATCGCTTCCTTCGAGGACCAGGAGCAGGTGCTCTTCCTCGTTGATCTGTGGGGCGGCACGCCGTTCAACCAGATCAGCGGGCTCATCGAGGGCCACGATTCCTGGGCTATCGTCACCGGTGTCAACCTGCCTATGCTCATCGAGGCATATTCGCAGCGCTTTGACGCAAAGAACACTGCACATGCGATCGCAAAACATCTCGTGACTGAGGCTAAGGCCGGCGTGCGCGTCAAGCCCGAGTCTCTGGAGCCCGAGGAGAAGAAGCCGGCTGCGGCCGCCGCTGCTCCTGCGGGTGCCATTCCTCCGGGAACGGTGATCGGCGACGGGCACATCAAGATCGCCCACGTCCGTATCGACACGCGCCTGCTGCATGGTCAGGTGGCCACCACGTGGACCAAGCAGATCAACCCCAACCGCATCATCGTGGTCTCCGACGGCGTTGCTCACGACGAGCTCCGCAAGACCATGATCGAGCAGGCTGCCCCTCCGGGAGTCCACGCCAACGTCGTGCCTATCAAGAAGATGGCCGAGGTCGTCAAGGACACGCGCTTTGGCGACACCAAGGCGATGCTGCTGTTCGAGAACCCGCAGGATCTGCTCAGGGCCATCGAGGCCGGCGTCGACATCAAGGAAGCCAACATCGGTTCCATGGCCCACTCCAAGGGCAAGGTCGTCGTCACTAACGCCGTCGCCATGGGCGATGACGATGTCAAGACCATCGAGGCTCTCAAGGCCAAGGGCGTCAAGTTCGAGGTCCGCAAGGTTCCTTCGGATTCCTCCGAGGATCTCGACGCCATGTTGAAGAAAGCTAAGGCCGAACTGGCCGCTCAAGCATAGTAAAGGAGGGTCCGATACATGTCTGCAATCACTATTCTGCTTGTTGCGATTGTCGCGTTGCTTGCCGGTATGGAAGGCATTCTGGATGAGTTCCAGTTCCATCAGCCGCTCGTGGCATGCACGCTTATCGGTCTCGTAACCGGTCACCTTCAGGAGGGCATCCTCCTGGGCGGTTCGCTCCAGATGATGGCCCTTGGCTGGGCTAACGTCGGCGCCGCCGTCGCGCCTGACGCCGCTCTGGCCTCGGTCGCTTCTTCGATCATCATGGTGCTCGCCCTCAACGGTGGCGCCACCGATTCGGCCAAGGCCGTTACCGCCGCCATCGCCGTCGCCGTCCCGCTGTCGGTCGCTGGTCTGTTCCTGACCATGATCTGCCGTACCCTGGCTACCGCTATGGTTCACGCCATGGACGCCTGCGCCGAGAAGGGCGACTTCGCCGGCATCGAGCGTTGGCAGTACGCCGGCATCCTCATGCAGGGTGTTCGTATCGCCATCCCGGCAGTACTTCTGTGCATCATCCCGGCCGAGGCCGTTACCAACGCGCTTAACGCTATGCCCGATTGGCTGTCCGGCGGCATGGCTGTCGGCGGCGGCATGGTCGCTTCCGTCGGTTACGCCATGGTCATCAACATGATGGCCACCAAGGAGACCTGGCCGTTCTTCATCCTCGGCTTTGTCCTTGCTGCCATCCCTCAGCTCACGCTGATCGCCCTTGGCCTCATCGGCATCTCCCTTGCCCTCATCTACCTTGGCCTTAAGGATCTGGCCAAGCAGGGTGGCGGCATGGGCGGTGGCTCCGGTGACCCGCTCGGCGACATTCTGAACGATTACGAGTAGGAGGGGAGTGATACATATGGCAGAGAACAAGATTCAGCTCACCAAGGCTGACCGTAAGAAGGTTTGCTTCCGTCATCAGTTCCTTCAGGGCTCGTGGAACTACGAGCGTATGCAGAACGGCGGCTGGTGCTTCGCAATGATCCCTGCGATCAAGAAGCTCTACACCAGCAAGGATGACCAGATTGCCGCTCTTAAGCGCCACCTGGAGTTCTATAACACCCACCCCTATGTTTCCGCCCCCGTCATTGGCGTTACCCTCGCCCTCGAGGAGGAGCGCGCCAACGGTGCTCCGATTGACGACGTCGCCATTCAGGGCGTCAAGGTCGGTATGATGGGCCCGCTCGCCGGCGTCGGCGACCCCGCCTTCTGGTTCACCCTTCGCCCGATTCTGGGTGCACTGGGCGCTTCCCTGGCCCTGTCCGGCAGCATCGCCGGTCCGCTGCTGTTCTTCTTCGCGTGGAACATCATCCGTTACGCCTTCCTGTGGTACACGCAGGAGTTTGGCTACAAGGTCGGCTCCTCCATCGCCAAGGACCTCTCCGGCGGTCTGATGGGCAAGGTCACCGAGGGTGCTTCCATCCTGGGTATGTTCATCATCGGCGCCCTGGTCGAGCGCTGGGTGTCCATCTCCTTCACCCCGGTCGTCTCCAAGGTCACGCAGTCCGCTGGCGCCTATATCGACTGGGCCAACCTGCCCGCCGGTTCTGAGGGCATCAAGCAGGCATTGACGATGTACAGCTCTGTCGGTGCCAACGCACTCGACCCGGTGAAGGTCACCACGCTTCAGGCCAACCTCGATCAGCTCATCCCCGGCCTTGCCGCCGTGTGCCTGACCCTTCTGGTCTGCAAGCTCCTCAAGAAGAAGGTCAGCCCGATCGTCATCATCCTGGCTCTCTTCGCCGTCGGCATCATCGGTCGCGTCTGCGGCTTCATGTAAGCACGCTTCGGCTTAAGACCGAGAGTTGCTAGGCAAGGGCTTTTGAGCCATTGAAACGGACCGCACCCGGTGGGTACACTGGATGCGGTCCGATTGTTTTATTTGGAGGGCGAGGCGCGTATGGCGCAATCTCAGAACAGCACGGTCGATCTGGCAACGCCGGCAACCTGCCTGATGGGGCTTACCAGTCACGGTAACGTGATGGTGGGCAATAAGGCGTTTGAGTACTATAACGAGCGTAATCCCGAGGATTATATCCAAATCCCGTGGGACGAGGTCGACTATATTGCCGCCGAGGTTTTGCGCGGCACCAAGAAGATTACGCGTTTTGCTATCTTCACCAAGGACAACGGCCACTTTACGTTTTCGACGCGCGACGATAAAGAGACGCTTCGCGCGGTCCGTAAGTACGTCGACGAGGATAAGCTCGTGCGTTCGCCCGACTTTATCGATGTGACGGCCAAGGGCGCCAAGAGCATCCCCTCCGTTATCAAAAACCTTTTCCACAAAGGCAAGTAGTCATTAAAGAGCGCCCCCTCAAAGTGGGGCGCAGTCTCCCATGTGGCTCGATCGGGAAAGTGCATCCCAGTTCGAGCGTCGATTCCGGGATGTAGTTTCCGGAACGGGGTCGTTTGGGAAACCGTGTCCCGTTTCGAGCCGAAATTCTGGGTCACAGTTTCCCAGCGAAGTCTCATGGGGAAAGTCTGACCCAGAATTTGCCTGGATAGTGGGACGCACTTTCCGGAGGGCTGTTCCACCGCAACTTCGAAGAGTGGCTATACGTTGCATTACAGCGGCGTAAATCTGCTACACTAGTACAGCATGCCTCCGTAGCTCAGGGGATAGAGCACCGCTCTCCTAAAGCGGGTGTCGACGGTTCGAATCCGCCCGGGGGCACCAGAGATTTGTCGAGCCCGGTACACCGCCACGGTACCGGGCTCTTCTGGTTCATGTCATGTCAAAAACGAAGCGCCCGCTTGCTGGGGGAGCAAGCGGGCGCCTGTGAGCGAATATGTTTGCGGCGGGAGCCGTAATGGGCGGTGGGGCGGCGACTAGTTGGTCGTACCAGAATCGTCGCCCGTGCTCGTGCCCGAGCCAGAGCCCGAACCCGAGCCAGAAATCGAAACCGTCAGCGTAATCGTGTTGTCGGTGGACTGCTTGCCGGTGGGGGAGACGCCCGTAACGGTGGCGTTTTCGTTGCCGCTCACGGGGTTGCCGTTCTGGTCGCAGAACGCGATGTTGTAGAACCCGGCGTTGTTGAGCGCGGTGACGGCGGCGGAGATGCTCTTGCCGTACAGGTTACCCGGAACGCTGGCCTTGCCGGACTTCTTGGCAATGACGACGGTAATCGTGGCGCCGGGCTTCTGCTTGCCGCTGGGGTTCCAGCTGATCACGGTTCCCTCGGTAACTGAGTCGTTCTCCTGGTAGCTCACGTCGACGCCAAAGCCTGCCATATCGAGGGCGTTGCGCGCCTGGGCCTCGGTCATGTCGGTCAGGTCGGGGACGGACGTGGTATCCGGGCCGCTGGAGACCTTGTACGAGATGGTCGTGCCCTTCGCGACTTCCTTACCGGCTTCGGTGCCCTGCTCAAAGACCTGGCCCTCATCGGCCTCGTTGGCCTCCTCGGAGGCGTTGCCCTTCAGGCCAACGCTTGCCAGCGCGGCTTCTGCCTGGTCCTTGGTCAGGCCGACAAGCCGGGGAACCTCAACCTTCTCGGAGGGCTTGGGGCCCTTGGAGATTACCAGGTTCACCTTAGTGCCCTTGGCCTTCTTGGTGTTGCCGTTGGGCGTCTGCTCGGCGACCTTGCCCTCGTCGACATCGTCGTTGTAGCTTTGGTCGATGGTGCCGACCTCGAGGCCGGCTTCCTTGATCAGTTCGACGGCAGTCTGCTGGTCCTTGCCCAGTACATCGGGAACGGTGACCTGCTCGCCGCCAAAGAGTCCTGTGGCAAAGGCCACCACGATGCCGATGACGGCAACGGCTGCCACCACGGCGGCGATGATCTTGTTCTTGTTGGATTTGGGCTTTTCGACCTCGTAGGAGCCGGTGGAACCCGAAACCGAGCTACGGGCGGTATTCTGGCCGCTCACGCCCGAGACGGGACGCACCATGGCGCGCGTCTGATCGGAAAGCTCGCGAGTCTTGGTGGCGCCAAGCTCGCCGGGGGCACCGATGATGCGCGTGGGCTCCGAGATGTTGACGGCACGACCGGACAGGTAGCTGTTGAGCACCTGACGCAGCTCGTCAGCGGTCTGGAAGCGGTTTGCCGGGTCCTTCTCCATGCACTTGAGGATGATGCGCTCAAGGTCGGCGTCGACACCGGAGTTGATCTGGCTCGGCGGAATAGGCAGCTCGTTGACCTGCTTGAGTGCGACCGAGATGGCGTCATCACCGTCAAAGGGCACGCGGCCGGTGGCGCACTCGTACATCACGACGCCCAGCGAGTAGATATCCGAGGTGGGGCCGAGGTCCTGACCGCGGGTCTGCTCGGGGCTGACGTAGTGGGCGGTTCCCAGCACGTTGTTGTCTTGCGTGAGGTGGCTGTTCTTGGCGCGCGCGATGCCAAAGTCCATCACCTTGATGTTGCCGTCGGGCAGCACCATGATGTTCTGCGGCTTGATGTCGCGGTGGATGATCTCGTGCTTGTGGGCGACCGAAAGCGCGGAGCTGATCTGCGAGCCGATCTGGGCGACCTTCTTGGGGTCGAGGGCGCCGTGGCTCTTGATGCCGCTCTTAAGGTCGGTGCCGCGCAGGTACTCCATGACGATGTAATAGGTGTCGCCGTCCTTGCCCCAATCGTAGACGCCCACGATATAGGGGGAGGAGAGACCGGCTGCTGCCTGGGCCTCCTGCTTAAAGCGTGCGGCGAAGGTTGCGTCGCCAGCATACTGCGGCAGCATGATCTTGACGGCTACCGTGCGGTCGAGGACCTGGTCCTGCGCACGGAAGACGGTCGCCATGCCGCCTGTCCCCACCTTATCCTTGAGGAGGTATCTTCCCCCGAGGACCCTCTGTTCCATTCCTGCTCCTAACATAACTATTCGCTCAACGATGTGTGTAGTACCTACGATGTGGCCGCTGGGGCCGTGTGGCGCGTTGCCGCTAACTCTTCGGCCGCGGCGCGCCTCGGGTGTCCGATTCAATCATGGGCATCACGCTCCCTGTGCGGCGAGCGCCGCGGTCAGGACGATGCCGGCAATCTTGGCCGCCTTGACGTCGTGTTTGTCGTAATCCTCCAAGGCCACCGAGATGGCGACCGTGGGTGAATCGTAAGGTGCAAAGCCAACGAACATCGAGTTGACGTTGGTGCCGCCGGTCTCGGCCGAGCCGGTCTTGCCGGCGACCTTGACGCCGGGGACCTGGGCATCGGTGCCGGTACCGGACTGGACGACGGCGAGCATGGCCTGCTTGACCTGGTCGGCCGTGGCGGAGCTGACGGCCTGACCCAGCGAGCGGGACTGCGTGGTCTTGACCACAGTTCCGTCCGGGGCGAGTACCTGGGCTACAAAGTACGGGTCCATGACCACGCCACTGTTAGCGATGGCGGCGGCAATCACGGCGTTTTGCATGACGGTGGTCTGCGGGCCGGGCGTGTGGTCCATGCCGACAGGCTGGCCGGCGCCGGCCCAAGCGGTCTCCCACTCAGTCATGAGCGACGGGTCTGCCATGATGGAGGCCGCGGAGGTCAGGTCCTGGCCGAGCTTTTGGCCGTAGCCAAAGGCGTTGGCAAACTGCACGAGCGTGTTTGCGCCAACTTCGTTTGCCACCTGGCCAAAGACGACGTTGGAGGACACGGCAAAGGCCTGCTGCAGGCTGATGGTGCCGTAGCTCTCGTTGGCATAGTTGGTGACCGGTGCGTTGCCGATGTCCATGGAGCCGGGCGCCTGGTAGGTGCTGGTAAGGCTGGCGGTGCCGGTCTCGAGTGCCGCGGAAAGCGTAACGACCTTAAACGTGGAGCCCGGCGTGTACAGCGCGTCCATGGCGCGATTGTACATAGAGCCGTCCTCGCCGCCGCCAGCCTGCAGTAGGGCGTCGATGTTGGTGTTGTCGTAGGTGGGCGAGCTGGCACATGCGAGCACCGCGCCGGTACGCGGGTCGATGACCACTACAGCGCCCTTAAAGCCCTTGAGTGCCTGCTCGGCCGCCGTCTGGATGCGCGAGTCGATGGTGAGCTTGGCGGTGTTGCCCGGCTGGGTCTGGCCCGCGAGCGACGCGATGGCGTTGTTCCAGCTGGAGTAGTCCTTAGAACCGGTGAGCGTGTCGTTCATGACGCTCTCGATGGCGGTGGTGCCATACTGCTGGCTCACGTAGCCAACCACGTGCGCTGCCAGGTTACCGTTGGGGTAGGAGCGTACGTAGGTGCCGTCCTCCTGCTGCAGCGACTCGGCCAGCGTCACGCCGTCGGACGTGATGATGGAACCGCGCTGGATGTACTTGGAGCGGGCGATGGTGTGGTTGTTGGTCGGCATGTCCTGATAGTCCTTGGCCTTGATGACCTGGACATAGGTGAGGTTGCCGATAAGGATGGCGAATAGCGCCGTAAAGGCGAGCACCGCACGGGTTAGACGGTTGGCGAGCGCAACGCGGCCGAGCACACCGGATTCAGGCGTGTCGAGCAGGCGACGGCGCATGCGCGAGCCGACGGAATGGCTGCCGCTGCCGTAGGAAGACGAGGTGGCAAAGCGCGTGCCCGTCGGGGCGGCGGCAGATGCGACCTGATCATCGGTGATGGCGGCCATAGTGCCGGTGCCGGTAAGCTCGGCCTCGCGTCCGGTCGCTTCGTCACCGGCGCGCAGCAGGAGCGCGACGATGATAAAGCTTGCCAGCAGCGAGGAACCGCCCTGGCTCATAAAGGGTAGGGTGACGCCGGTCAGCGGGATCAGGCGGGTAACGCCGCCCACGATTAAAAAGGCCTGGAAGCTGATGGCGGCCGTAAGGCCCGTGGCGCTAAAGGCGGCGAGGTCGGATTTAGCGCGGGCAGCCGTGGTGAGGCCACGCACGGCAAAGAGCATAAACAGGATGAGCACGGCGCCGCCGCCCAAAAGGCCCATCTCCTCGCCGATGGCCGAGAAGATAAAGTCGGACTCGACGACAGGGATGTTGTTGGCCATGCCGTTGCCGATACCAACACCGACCAGACCGCCATCGGCAAGCGAGAAGAGCGACTGGACGATCTGGTAGCCCTGGCCCTGGGCGTCCTTAAACGGATCGACCCAAACCTGGAAACGCACCTGAACGTGAGACAGGAACTTGTAGGCGCCCACGGCTCCAACGGCTAAGAGCGCAAGGCCGATAACGACATACGAGAATCGTCCCGTGGCAACGTAGAGCATCAGCAAGAAGATGGTGTAGAACAGCACGGCCGAACCCAGATCGCGTTCGAAGACGACGACGAGCAGGCACACACCCCACACGGCAAACAGCGGCAGCAGCAGTCGCAGGCGAGGGATCTTAAAGCCCAGGATCTTGCGGTTGGAGATGGAGAGCAGCTCGCGGTTCTCGGCCAGGTACCCGGCCAGGAACAGCACGATAAAGACCTTGGCGAACTCGCCGGGCTGGATGGTAAAGCCCGCGATGCGAATCCACAGCTTGGAGCCCGAGATCGTGGTGCCGATAAAGATAGGCAGCATCAACAGAATGATGCCGATAATGCCAAAGGTGTACTTGTAGCGCATGACTACGTCGAGGTTCTTAACCAACGCGAGCGTTCCCACCATCAGGGCCACCGAGACAAACAGGATGATGAGCTGTGAGATGGCGAGAGCGGGGGCGAGACGCGTCACGAACGTGATGCCGATGCCCGAAAGCACAAAGACAATGGGCAGGATGGCGGGGTCGGCACCGGGCGCCAAGATGCGCACGGCAATGTGGGCCGCGGCAAAGGCGGCAAAGAGGCCGATCGGTACGGCGAGCGTCTCAAAGGAGATGGCAGCGCCCGCGGTGAGGACGTACATCGCATACAGCAGGATGACGGGGAACGCCGAGGCGATGAGCAAGAGCAGCTCGGTGTTGCGGCGACTCATAAGCGGCACTCCCTTTCTAGTTCTTTTCGGAGGCTTCGGCCTCGGCGGACTGTTCGGCGGTTTTCTCGGAATCTGATTCGGAGGTCGATCCCTGGTCGGTGTTGTCGCGAATCGTTTGCGCGTCGATCACCTGGCGGGTCTGCTCCTCGTCGATCTGGTGGCGGTACTTGGATATCGTGTCCTGCGCATCGTCGACACTTGTTTGCGGAATGCCCGCCTTGAGGCGGTTTTGCGTGTCTTCGGGCAGGTCGGACAGCTTGATACTGGTTTCGCTTTCGAGCCAGTGGAGCTTGAGTCCGAGCGGCTTGCCGGGCAGGCCGCGCCAGACGGCGACATTGCCCTGGTAGGTACCCAGGTAGTACGAGCCGGTGACACCCGTGTAGGCCCAGATGGCAGCCGCCAGCACCAAGACGAGACCTAAGACGACGCCGATGGTGACGTTGCGGCGACGCACGCGTTGCGCCTCGCGCATAACGCCATCGTCAACCAGGTCAACGACTACTACGGTCACGTTGTCGTGGCCGCCGGCGGCAAGCGCCGCGTCCACTAGGTTGTCGACGCAGATTTGCGCGGTTGAGGACTGCGTGGCGATGTTCTCGATATCGCTATCGGGAATCATGCTCGAAAGGCCGTCGGAGCACAGGATCAGGCGGTCGCCTTCCTCGATATGCAGAGTGAAGTGGTCGGCATACATGGCGGGGTCCGAGCCCAGCGCACGGGTGATGACCGAGCGGTTTGGGTGGACGCGAGCCTCGTCTGCCGTAATCTCACCGGCGTCCACGAGCTCCTCCACGTAGGAGTGGTCGCGGGTCACGCGGATGAGCGTGCCCTCGTGGAGCAGGTAGGCGCGAGAGTCACCCACGTGGGCGATGGCGAGCGTGTCGTTTTCGATATAGGCGCAAGTGGCTGTGCAGCCCATGCCGGGCTTGCCCAGGCCGTTCAGGGCCGCCTCGATTACGGCGGCGTTGGCTGCCTCGACGGCTGCGGCCAGGCGTGCTGCGTCGGCGGACTGCGGGGCCGTCTTGGCAATAGTCTCGACGGCAATGGAAGAGGCTACCTCGCCGGCGGCGTGACCGCCCATGCCGTCGCATACGCAAAAGAGCGGCGACTGCACCAGGTAGGAATCCTCATTGTGCGGGCGTACGCAGCCAACGTCAGAGCGGGCGCCCCACATGAGTTGCGTGGTGGTGCCGGCATCATAGGTCGAGTCGGTCTCGATGCGCTCCTCGGTCAGGGGCTCAAAGCTCATGGTCGAGCCGGGGTCTTTGAGCTTGGTCTCAACGGCGGCAACGTCGATCTCGGCTGTGTCACCGGGAGAGACGGTGTCGGTCTCGGCGTTTGATTCGGAATCGCCGGTGTCCGGGGAGCCGGGCTCCTCGGGCGCGCGGGCGGTCGACTCGTCGTCTTGCGGGCTGACGTCTATAGGCTCGGGCGCCGGCGTAGACGCGGGCGCAACCTCGGATGCCGGGGCTATGGGAAACGCCGGCGCGGCGGGCTCGGGTGCCGCAAACACCGCAGCGCTCTCGTTGATTGCCGCGGCGACGGGCTCTGCAAAGTGAGCCGGCGCCGGGGTTGCTTCGGGCGCTGTGGGCTGTTCCGCAGCATGTGCGCCGATGGGCGCCGCTACGGCATCCTCTTCGTCCTCGTTATCGGCGAGATCCGAAATATCATGCGTTACATGCGAAAGAGGCAGGGAGAACACGGTGTCCTCGGGTTCCACGGGTGCGGAGCCCGCCGGAGCGGCGTGGGCCGGCGCAGCTGTGGCGGCAGCCGGTGCCTCGGTCATAGTTGCGGACTTGTTCTCCTCGTCGATCATCGACGGTTCACCTTCATGACCACGTCGCCAATCTGGACTTCGTCGCCCTCACGCAGCGTCGCGGGCTCCACGAGCTGGCGGCCGTTGACGAGTGTGCCGTTAAGCGAGTTGAGGTCCTCGATGATGAGCGCCGGGCCCTGCAGCGAAAAGCGCGCATGCGAGGCCGAGACGAACGGTTCGTTGATGCAGATGTCCGAAGATGGCGAGCGACCGACGATGACGGGGCCGAGCATGTCTACGTGGATGCCACGGATGCCGCGCGGGCCCTTGTCCACATCGATCGTCCAGATAGCCGAGTCGCGGCGCTGTCCGCGAACAAGTCCCACGCCGGTCTTCATGACGGCGAACAGGAAGATATAGAGCAGGGCGACCAGGACGATGCGGCCTGCAAAAAGGACGATATCGATGTTCATAAGAGACTATCCCCTAAATTCAAAGGTGCTCAGGCCAAACGTCAGCAGATCGCCGTTGCGCAGCGGGCAGCGCGTAATGCGGCGGTTGTTGACGAGCGTGCCGTTGGTGGAATTGAGATCCTCGATCGACCAATCCGAGCCCGTAAAGGTGAGCTGGGCGTGGCGGCGCGACACGTTGGGGTCGCGCAGGGCAATGTCGGAAACTGAGCGCTCGCGACCGATGGTCACCTGTGCGGAGGTGATGCTATGGCTCTCGCCGCTCACGACGTCGACGAGCTGGGCGAGCGGGCGCTGCGGGGCGCGAGTGCTCGCCATGTTGGAGGCGATGCCGGCTGCGGCGCCTAGGCCCACGGCGGCGCCGGTCGCGGCGGCTCCGCCCATGCCGGCAAGCGCGTCGCGCGAGACGGTCTGCGGCACCGGGATGGGTGCGGCGGCGGGGTCGGGGACGCTAGGCGCGAAGGGGTCTGCCATGGCAAGCGGGTCGGGAGCGGCGGCGCGAGGCGTCGGTTGCTGCTGGGGCATGGCGGCGGGGCGCTGCTGCTGCGGGGCAGCAAACTGCTGCTGGCCGGCGCGCGGGGCGCTGGCGGCACGGCTTGCCGCGGAGTTGTTTTGGCCCAGACCGTTTTGATAGGCGCGCTCTTCTTCGTACAGGCGGCCGAGCGTGGGGGCATCGACGTTCTCGGCAAAGACCGAGAACTTGCCGGCGCGCAGCTGCGGATCGATCATAAAGCGCACGAGGGGCTCGCCGACAAAGACATAACGGCGCTTTTCGGCCTGCGCCTTCACAAACTCGCGGACCTCGCGCGAAAGCTCGGGGTAGAACGGGGCGAGCATAGGATCGTCGTCGGCGGCGATCAGGATGGTATAGAGTGCCGGCGCCGTGTTGACGCCATTGATCACCAGAGTCTGATCCTCCATGTCGCGAGCGGCCTGCTTGGCAAGCTTCTTAAAGGAGAACGGGGCACGGGTGGCACCGAAGATGCCGGCCACGTGGTCCTCGAAGATGTTCAGGAAGTTCACGAAAGATCACTCTCCGTATAGGTTCTTTGGTATCCGAGCAAATATAGGCATATCCCAACGATTATAGAGGATAGGGTTCCCGCAACCGCCGCCTTGGCGACGACCGCGGCTGCAAGGCTGGCAATTTCCATATGGTGTGCAAGACAGGATGCCGCTGCGCAGCCGATGCCGGTGACAGCGATGGCGGCGATTGCGGCAAGGTTTGAGCCCTGATCGGCACGCTTGGCATGGGCATTGAGCAGCGCAGATGACGCCGCGGCAGTTGTCGCGACCAGCGCAAAGGCAGCCCAAAGGAGCGGGTCTCCCAGCGCTGCGGCAACGTTGCCGAGCCCCAGCACGCCTCCGGCTGAAAGCGCGACCGTGGCCAGACGGGCAAAAAGCGCGCCCATGCCCGTTGCCGCGGCAGCGCTTGCCGGGCCGAGCCAAAATGACGCGACGCCGGCGGCGACCCCAGCTGCCAGGAAGGTATTGCCGGTCAGACAGCCAAGCGCAAGCGCGCAGGTGAGTGCGGCGCTCGCGGCAGCCTCGGTGCGACCCCAGGCGATCCACCAACCGGACATGGCAGCGGCAAAGATCACCGCGACGGGCAACATCGACAGGATGCCCTGCGCCTGCATGGTGGCGTTGGCCATGAGCACCAAAAAGCCCACAGCCGAGATGGCCGAGCCAATCTGGGGGGCCAGGCCAGCCGCCGCTCCGATCGCGATTGCCGCAATGACCAGGCCGGGAAGCGCCGCGACCCCGGCCGTTTGCATCAGCAAAAAGCTAAAGGTGCCGCACGTTAGCGCCGAGATAGCGTGCATGGTGTAGTCGCGCGCATGGCTCCAGCGCGTGCCCGCCCAGCCGAGCGCGGGGTCGACCTCGATGGCGTCGTCCTCGTAGTACGACGGCTCGATATCGTCGAGCTCTTGCTCGTCATCCGAAAGCTCGCCAACCATTTGCTCCAGACTGCGACGGCCCTCGCGCACGCTGCCCAGACCGGCAAGGAGTTGGTCGCAAAATGCCTCGATGCTGTTGGGGCGGTCCTGCGGCATGGGGGAGAGCGCGCTCATGAGCGCGGCCTCGGCTCCCGGGGGAAAGTGTGGTATCAGCTCGCTGGGATAGGTGGCGCCGCCGATGATGCGGTCGAGCGAGTCGGCGGGCGTGGCCGCCATAAAGGGAGCGCTGCCGCACAAGCCCTCATAGATAACGCAGGCAAGGGCAAAGACATCGGCGCGTTCGTCGACCGTGCCGGTCTCGATATCGAGCTGCTCGGGCGGCATGTAGCCGATGGTGCCGCCGCGCGAGCCGCCAAAGCCACCGGCGGACGACAGTCGCGCCATGCCAAAGTCGGTGAGCTTTACATTGCCCGAGTGGTCGATGAGCACGTTGGCGGGCTTAATGTCCAGGTGGAGTACGCCATTACTGTGGGCGAAGGTGAGCGCCTGGCCCAGGGCATCGGCAATGGCCGCGGCCTCGTCAAAGGTAAGTGAGTGGCCGTCCACGCGATGCAAAAACTCGGCCAGCGACATGCCATCGACATATTCCATAACCAGGTAGGCATAGGCTGTGTCATGCGTAAAGTCGATGACCTGCACGATATTGGGATGTTGAAGCATGGCGGCAGTGTGCGCCTCGCGCAGGACATCCATGATGTCGCTGGCGGGCATGCCGGCACCGTTGATAAGGGGGATGCGCTTAATGGCGACGCGGCGGCGCAGGTGCGTGTCGCGGCAAATCTCGATGGAGCCAAAACCGCCGGTCGCAAGTGTCTCGAGCGGCTGGTACCGCTTGAGCAGCTCGCGAGAGCTGGTGCCCTCCAAAGGAACGTCCGGCGAGAACCGGGCGGTATGTTGCGAGAAAAGCGGCATGGCCAACCCTCGTGCGTTTAAAGTTCGTTTGCGAGCGGCGGGCGCGGGGCCGAGCCGTTCGCGGTGGCGTAGATGCTGCTAGTGTAGCACGCTCGGGCAGATGGCGAGGATAGCGGGATGCGAGGTGACCCGATCGATTCGGCCCGTTTCGGCTCGTTTGGAAAGCGCATCTCAGTTTTCAGCCAAATTATGGGATGCGCTTTCCAAATGGGGTGGGCTGCGGAAACTGCATCCCAGAATATTGCCCTGGAACGGGATGCGCTTTCCGAACCGGCGTCCAAAAGGAAACCGCATCCCGCTTTGATGTGGGAACTGCGAACAAAAGCCGGACCGTGATCTGGCGCGGATTGGAGTTCGCCTGAATCATTGATGCTGGCTGGTGTGAGAACAGAGATAAACGAGCGGCTCGAGCGATATAATGACACGCTATGGAGGCCGTATGCTCTTTTCCCGCCGTTCTGCTACATTTGCCTGCGCCATTGCGCTTGTCGTAATGGCGGTCACCCCTTATCACCGGTTTTCATCTTCAATCGGCCTAGCGTCAGGTGCAATGACCTGGCTCGTTATCCTGGGCGCATGCCTCGCGGCGTTTGTTCATGGTGCTGCGCTATGCAAGGGGGGAATGAGAAGGCCGAGGCATCTCGGTGCCATCGGTGTTTTCCTTGGTGTTATTGCAACGGTTCCCGAATGGGCCGACCTGGCTTTCTATGCTCGCGGAGACTCTATTCCAATCGTGTTTGCACCGATTTGGTTGTTACATGGCGTTTCGTGTGTCTCGTGCTTTGTTGGATCGCTGCTTCTCTCATATGTTATTTGGGGCACGGCGGACTCTCCTTTGACGCAGAGGTCGACACGGACTGACGAAAGGGAAACTCGTCACCCGCAGGACGCGATTTTTACAGAAACAATAGCCGTCATGTCTTGCCTGCTGTTTTGCTGTCGAGTTTCATGGAGAGTCGTTCCCGAGCCATGGGGGATGCCCCCTGTAACGGCCGCGTCAATTGGCCTTGCGCTTTTAATTCCGTTGGTCTATCTCGCATTGACTGTGGCCCCGCCGTTTTGCCGCCCTCGTGCCTTTGGCCATGGGCGGCGCGACGTGTTTGCCTGTTCTGTGCTCGTAGCAGTTCCTATTGGTCTTATTCCGGCTGTTGAGGCGGCATACTTCGCAAGCGATGCCGTGGTCATTGCATTGCTGGCGATGGGGTCCGTTATCGCTGCTGCCTTCGTATGCATGTTGCTAAGGGGGAAACGGGACAACAATTCGGATATCGCCTGTGCGTCCGACACATTCGATGCGGGGGTGTTTTCCCCTGCCCTGTCGCCTAGAGAAGAGCAGTTTGTTCGACTGCTGCTCAAAGGGAAAACGCCGGCGGAAATTGCCAAGGAGACGGATACGAAGCCATCGACGGTGAGAACAACGCTTCACCGAGCATACGGGAAGGCGTCGGTTGCGGGCTCACGCGAGCTCGTGGCGCTGTCTGCGGGTGAGGGCGATACTGTAGGGCATGAGCTACCGCAGCGGCATGCTGACGATATAGTGGCATCAGCTCGAACGCGCCGGCTGTTTCGATACCTGCTCACATTATTCTTTATCCTCCTTGCGGCGGGGCCCTTGGTAATGGCGGATAGCGATTGGGGGTCCGGTGTTTCGCGGGCTGTCGCCTTTTCCCTCTTAAGCTACGCATTGGGTCTCGGACTGCTTCTGTCGCTACGCTACGCGGGTGGAAAAGCGAATCGTGGCGCTGCGCTGGATAGAGCGGGTGAAGCGATTTGGCTCGGAAGCCCGTACGTATGGGCGGTGCTATCTGCTGTGGAATGGTCTTTTATCTATATCGCAGCATTGATGTGCATACGCGTTTCGTTGATGGCTGTGCCGGTCCTGTTTTGCGGCGTGGCGTCTACGGCTTCGCTCGCTGTTGGGCTGCGTCCGTTTAAGGTGCATGCCCATGCTCGGGCTATCGTGCCGTTGGTGTCAATGGGCATGGTTGCCTTAATCTATGCGGTCGCTAGGGGGCGAATCCATGGACTTGCGGTGCTGACGGGGGTGCTGCTCACATATATAGTGATGCGAAGCTGTCCGCAGCGCAAAATGCTTGGGATATGGATGCTCTGCTTTGGGGCGACGGCTCCTGTTTGGGCTGTCTTGCTCAATATGGTGCAGGATCTGACGGTTTTCGAGCCGTTGTTCCTCGCGTCGTTGTTGGGGCAAAGTTCGGCTGTCAATGTCGTCGTGGCAACGGTGATTGTTTGCTGGTCTGTGCCCATGTTCGTTACGCACATCGCGCTCGCCCGCTCGGTTGAGGACGAGAAGGCCGTCTTGGAGTACCGGGCGAACGGGTCCACCGAAACGGCCCGCGTGCGCCAGCTGGCCCTGCTTACGTCGCGCTCCCTTTCTGATGTTCAGTCGCAAATTTTGCTGATGACGGCAGAGGGGGCAACGACAAAGGCCATTGCGGAGGATGTCGGTTACGCTGCATCTACGGTGCAAGCGCTGCGGTCTGCATCTTACCGCCAGTTGAAGATCAAGAATAAGGCGGAGCTAATTTTATTGTTATCGCAGGTAAATAACGTGTAAACGCCTGAGCAATCAACTCAATAGCGGGTGTTTACAGACATCTTTCTCTATTCATGCGAAGGTTGCCGTGCGTCGACGCATTGTTAACCGCTTTTGATTGGAGAAGGCCATGATTAAGCCAAGGAGCGCTATTGCTCGAATCGGAGTCGGCTTGGTGATTGCAGCTGGTCTGTCCCTAGGGGTTCCCGCTGCATCGTTTGCACAAGAGGAGTTTGACACCTCTCAGGTTTCCAGCATTACTCAAAACGCCGATACGGGAATTACGACCTGTACGAACAATGCCGATAAGGCATTTAGTTTTCAATGTGCCGGGACGAGTGCAACTGGCTACCGTCAAAAGGATGATTCCTCATCGCTCTATCTGGATATCCAGGGCCATACGGGAAATCCGCTTCGGTTATATACAGACGGTGCGTATAACACAAGCGGTAGCGGCAGCATGAATTGTACTCAGGGAACGTATCGTTCGAATCACAAGGGACAGTGGGAAATGTATAACCTCGTCCGTGAGAACGGGCGATCTGCGGCGCGACTGACTGCATGGGCGGAGTCTGGCTACGGCACTGTTATTGGTGTATGGAGCCCCGACTGCGTCGGGCATTTCCACAAGCTTCCCGCATAGTTGTTTGAAATGGCTCCCTTCCGGCTTTCTGGGTCGGAAGGGGGAGGAGGACGTATGAACCAAAAGCTCGCAAGATACGAACTGTCGAAAACGATTAGACGTCCAGCTTTTATCCTTGCTCTCTTGATTGCGGTCGCAGTTGCAATAGCTGCCGCGCTGGAGCCGTGGGCAAATTTGGAAAAAGAGCGTCACAACCTTCTTTCTTTTGGTTACGGCGTTGGCGTGCAAGCCGAAAATTATCTCGGTCAAACACGTGAAAGCAGCTTCGGTAACTGGATTGTTGTGAGCGCGAACGCGCCACTGTCTGCGTCGGTGTTTTTCTATGCACTGCCCCTGCTTGCAATGTTGGCTGGATCTTGGTCGTGTCTCTTTGAGCGTTTGAGTGGTTATGACATGCAGATATGCACGCGCGTTTCCAGAAAGGCGTACGTGAACGTAAAGATGCTGTCTGCTTTCCTCTCCGCGTTTACAGTGACTGCCATTCCTCTGCTCGTCAATTTCCTGATCGTCTCGATGCTTTTTCCTGCGTATCTTCCTCGGGTCGATGAGTCGACTTACGTAGGACTTTACCTGCATAGCTACTTCTCCGGTCTATTTTATTCGCATCCTTTGTCATATGTGCTCGCATACACGCTGTTCGATGCTGTCACGCTCGGGACTTTATCCATGGCTGTAACTGGCTTCTCAATTTTGTTTCGTAGCAGAATCAAAGCGATAATTGTCCCGTATCTGCTAATGGTTGCGTGGCATTTTGCAAATGGCTGGATCTTCGGCGTAATGGCTTGTGTGGGGTTTAACTGCAATATCCTCAACAGCATCAGGTCGGAATCGCTGAATAACTGGCCAGACATTCGAGCCGGTTTTGCGGAAATCATATTATTGACCCTTGCTTCGTTGGCTTTTTCTGGGGCGTGGAAAAGACGCGAGGTGGTCTGATGCTGTTTAGGCTGGTCGCCGCGGACCTGAGGACCGTTTTGAAGAAGAACATCATCACTTTTATTGCAATTGCGGCAGTGACCGTTGCGAACTTGGTGTACGCCTACGGATTGTCTTCTGTGTATGGGGTTAGAACGGATACCTTGGGGTTTGCGGATAATCTTGCGCTCGTGTTTGCCGGATCTGCTCCGTTTGAGCCTAGGCCCGGGGTCATGTTTGTGCCTCCGCTAGGATGGCTATTTCTCATTCTGCTTATTCTCTATACAACACTCGACTATCCGACCGAATCGTTGCACGGGTTGGGTTTGCAAGCGCTTGTTCGATGCCGGGCAAGAACCCTTTGGTGGGTCTCGCGTTTTATCTTGGTGGCGGCAGTAACGGCATTTTCACTGCTCGTGGTGGTTTGCTCTGTTGTGATTTGGAGCTTGGTGGTGAGCTCCTCGTTCAGCGCGGTCATTCATGGTGAGTCGCTTCAACTGGCTAATTTGGCGCCGTGG
Organism: Collinsella sp. AF15-51; assembly: GCF_003462845.1. Classification (NCBI taxonomy): domain Bacteria; kingdom Bacillati; phylum Actinomycetota; class Coriobacteriia; order Coriobacteriales; family Coriobacteriaceae; genus Collinsella; species Collinsella sp. AF15-51. Next base: position 88,972 of record NZ_QRYG01000007.1, read on the forward strand.
TTTCTCAAAGCTGCCGAGGCAGATGCGCTGCCGTTTTTCATAAGTCTCTTATTTGCTTTTGAGGCGCTTGCGTTTGCGCAGGCAGCGGTTGGGTTTGTGCTTGGGTCGTCAGTCTCGTTTGTGGTTTTAATGAGCTACCTGATCTGCTCGGCATATGCACGACATTGGGCGCTATTGGGTAACGCCTTGATGCTGTTGCGCTGGGGTGGAATTGTCAAAGAGGGAATCGCGGCGGGCTCGAGTGTCTTGTCATCAATTGGGCTTATGTCGTTATGCCTATCGTTGGGTGGACTGTGGTTTCGAAGGGCCGACCTTATAGAAAAGGGGGACAAGATATGAGTGTGATCGTAAGGGGCGTATCGAAGCGCATGGGTAAAAACGATGTCCTGCGCAACGTGTCCATCGAGGTTGACCCTGGGACTGTGGTCGGGCTTCAGGGGATAAACGGTTCGGGTAAGACCATGCTCATGCGAGCGGTTTGCGGGTTGATCAAGCCTACCGAAGGCGAAATCTCTATCGATGGCCAAAGGCTTGGGGCGGACATCTCGTTCCCGCCGAGTCTGGGGATGTTGATCGAGGCGCCTTCCTTTTTGGGATATCTGTCTGGCTACGACAATCTGAAGCTCATCGCTCAGATCAAGGGCGTTGCCACCCCCGAGGACATTCGCTCTGCCCTGCGGCTCGTGGGGCTCGATGCAGACGAAAAAAAGAAGTTCCGAGCATACTCGCTTGGGATGAAGCAGCGTCTGGGGATAGCTGCGGCAATTATGGAGAAGCCGAAGCTGCTTGTTCTCGATGAGCCAACGAATGCCCTCGACGAAGCGGGCGTTGAAATGCTCAAGCGCGTTGTGGCGATGGCGGCATCAACGGGTCGTGAGGTCCTTCTGTCCAGCCATGACGGAGAGGTGCTCGAGGAACTGGCCGATCGGGTTTACTGCATGCGCGACGGTGCCGTTGTGAAAGTTCGGGAAAGGTCGTGAGCGCGATGAAGAAGACCCTGTGGACGAGAAGATCGGCGCTCGCGCTTTTTTGCTGTGCTGCTACCGGCCTTGCGGGCATGAGGGTGAGCGTCGTTAACGGGAACCGGACGGTCATTCCTGAGAAATATTACGCGGAGGGCGAATGGCTCTCGATGGATGGAGCGTTTCTGGGGTCGAAGGATGTGGTGACTGATGGGTATTCGTTTTGCATAGACGGGGCAGAGTTGCTCACGCCGCGCGAGTATCTCAAACGAGCACATGACGATTATTCAAAATATGGCACCGTGGATACGAAAACGAGACTGAAGGATGCCGACATCACGTGCGTTATCGCCGTAAAGATGCGTGTCAGAAATAGGGATAATATCGACGGTGGAATCAAAGCGTATGTTTGGCATCTGGTTCCGGAGTCTGCGCCAAACTATGATTTTGTAGTCAATACCGATCTGATAACGCAAGCCATGCCGGTCCTTGGCGGCTCTGCTGCGTTTGCCGTGGAGGTTGGGGCAGAAAACGAGTTGCTCGTCCCATTTATGATGCAGAACACCAACGACTATTTCGAAGGTTACGAGACCGTCCGTTTTGAGAAAGCATTTCCCGGGACTTACACGATGAAGATGACCGATCTGCCGGAGCGGAGGCTCTTAAGGTTTGAAGTGAAATAGCTCGAGAGCAAGGCAAAACGGGTCCATTGGCGGTACGCGCGCCCGATTCCAGGCGCCCCGGCCCGGAATCGGGCGCGGGACGAGGCGCCTTCGGTGTCGGCCGGCCTACCGCTTCTTCTTGCTCTTCTTCTGCTTGCGCTGCTTGCCCTTGGTCTCCTGGGGCTTGTCGCCCTGTTTTGCTTCGGCAGCGGCCTTTTCTGCCTTCATCTTCTTGCGTTTGGTCTCGATGCGGAGCTTTTTGTTGATGCGCGCCTTAAGGAAGGGACCGAACTGCTCGGCATCGCCGCGGACAAAGGTGTCCTTAGGGATCGTCACGCCCTGGTCGGCGAACATGGCCACAAAGATGCGCTCGCCGTCGAGCACGTGGTCGAGCTTTTCAAACGGGAAGAACTGCGACTTGCCGCTCGTGCCCCAAACCATCAGGCCGTCCTCGTTGGCGGCGACGCGGCGATAGCGGCCACCCATGGACTCGTCGGCCTCAACGGCGTCGATAAAGTCGCGGGCGAGGGTGTGGTGCAGGTTTTTGCTCCACCAGGCCAAAAAGGCGCCGAATACGATCAAGACGACGCCAAACTTGATCCAGTTGCCGCCGGCCACCAGCATGCCGATGCCGATGAGCGCGGCAATTGCCGCGGCGACATACAGCGAGCCGCGACGCCTGGGCGAGGCGACCAGGCGGGCGAAGTCGGTGACGAGGTCGTTTTCGTATTGGTACTCGTTGAGGTACAGGATGCCGTCGTCGGCTGCGGCCTGCTCCTCGAGCGCGACCTCGACCTGGTCGGCTGCTTCGGAGGGAACGAGGTTGCTCTCTGCGTCTGCCATGCTCTTTGGACTCCTATCGCGGCGGGCTCGCCGTACGGGTTATTATGGAATGCAGTATGCCGTGCGACCGCATGGCCGCCGCGGCAACAAGACTCAGTATACCCGGGGGAGCACCCATGGAATCGTTGTACCGAAAGTATCGCCCGCTCACCTTTGACTCCGTGGTGGGCCAGCAGCATATCGTCTCGACGCTCGAGCACGCCATCACCGAGGGGCGCCTGTCCCACGCCTACCTGTTCTGCGGACCGCGCGGCACGGGCAAGACCACCATGGCGCGCATTCTGGCCAAGGCGCTGCTGTGCCGCAATGCCGAGGCGGCGCGCGCCGAGGGTGCAAGCGGCTGCATGCCCGACGGTACTTGCGAGGAGTGCGAGCTCATTGCCGAGGGTAACCACCCCGATGTCTACGAGCTCGATGCCGCCTCCCGCACGGGCGTGGACAATGTGCGCGAGGAAATCATCAACTCCGTCAACTTTGCCCCGGTGCGCGGCAAGTACAAGATCTATATCATCGACGAGGTCCACATGCTCACGACGGCGGCGTTCAACGCGCTGCTCAAGACGCTCGAGGAGCCGCCGGCACACGTGATCTTTGTGCTGTGCACCACCGACCCGCAAAAGATTCTGGAGACCATCCTCTCGCGCTGCCAGCGTTTCGATTTCCATCGCATCGGCAACGAGGATATCGAGCGTCGCCTGGCATACGTGTGCGAGCAGGAGGGCTTCGATTACGACGATGAGGCGCTGGCTATCGTGGCGCGCCATGCCAAGGGCGGTATGCGCGACGCGCTGTCCACGCTGGAGCAGCTGAGCGTCTTTGGCAACGGTTCTGTGCATGCGGACGACGCCCGCTCGCTTTTAGGCGAGGTTTCGGACCAGATTCTGGGCGAGTTTTCCCGCGCCATTGCCGATCGCGATGTTGCCGAGCTCTATGGACTGATCCGTGCGCAGGTCGAGGAAGGAAACGACCTGCTGGAGCTGACGCGCGACCTGGTGGCGCATGTGCGTGACGTGTACGTTGCCTGCGTTGCCGGTGCCCGTGCCGAGCTGTTTGAGGGCGGCTCCGAGCAGGCCGAGGCGCTTGCTGCCGAGGCCGCTGCCTTTGGCGAGCATCCTGCCGACCGCCTGGCCCGTGTGCTGACGGTGCTCGACGATGCCGCACTGGAGATGAGGGGCGCGAGCGACGTGCGCCTGGTGCTCGAGATCGCCTGCACGCGCCTGGCACGTCCCGAGGCCGATTTAACGATTGAGGCATTGGCCGAGCGCGTGGCCCGCTTGGAGGCCATGGTTGCCAACGGCGCCGTGCCGGCGAGCGTGGCTGCTGCTCAGGCCGCCGCGCCTGCAGCATCCGTACCCGCTGCTGCCCAACAGCCGACGCTAATTTCGGGCGCTCGTGCTGCCGCTCCGGCGGCATCCGCTGCCCCCGCTGCTACGTCCGCGCGCCAGGGCGGTATGCCTTGGGACCGTGGTGCTGCTGTTCCGGCTGCCCAGCCTGCGTCCCGTTCTGCGTCCGTGTCAGCTTCCAAGCCTGCAGCGCCTGCACCTCAGCCTGCGCCGACTCCGACGCCTCAGCCCGTTGCGGCTCCCGCGCCTGCCACCGCTCCGGCACCTAAGCCCCAGTCCAACAATGCCGCCCAGGTTGCCGCCGCCGGTACTGCCGAGACGCCCGCGGTCGAGGATGCCGGAGAGCTGCAGCGCAAATGGGCCGAGGTTGTCGAGCGTGTCAAGGCGCGTCAGGCTTCCTACGCGGGGCTTTTGCTCAATGCCCGCGCCACGGCTGACGACGGCTCCAGGCTCACGGTCTCGTTCCCCGCGGGCTCGACCTTTGCCATCAAGATGCTTGGACGCGCCGACACGCAGTCGGTGGTCCTGCCGACAGTCAGTGCGGTCTTCGGTCGTCGTACCGTCGACTATGTCCTGGATGGGGGTGGCACGCCGGCTCCTCAACATGAGGAGCATTCTCCATCTGCACGGGCTGCGGTATCTGCGGACCCGCAACCCGTGTCCTCGGCGGCCCCTGCATCCTCGAGCGCCAGCGCGACGCAGCCAAAAGCAGCACCGATAGCGGCGCCGACCCCGTCGGCGCCTAAGCCCGTCATGGCCAAACCGGCTGCTCCGACACCCGCGCCCAAGCCTGCCTCGCCCGCGCCCAAGTCGTCTGACCTGGGCAAAGCCCCCTGGCTGCGCTCCGACAACCCCGCCGGCGCTCCTGCCACGGGCAAGCTCCCGACCGAGCCCGCGCCCCGAGCGCCCGAGCGCGCGTCCGCTCCCAAGGCTCAGCCCGCCGCGCCGTCTGCGCCATGGGAATCCGAGCAGGTTCCCTACGACGATGCCATGGTTGGCGGTTTTGTTGCCGATGCTGGTGGGGACGATCTGCCTCCGTTCGACGTGCCGGGTGCGGCGTCCGCGCTCAAGTCCGCTGCAACTGCCCCCAAAGAGGAGGACGCTCCTGCAGCTCCCTGGGAGTCCAACTCCGGTGCGGGCGGCCCCTTCGGCCATCAGGGTGCAGCCCCGAGCATCCCGCAGACCGAGGACGAGGCCAAAGCCCTCATCCGCAGCGTCTTCGGCCAGTCCACCATCTTCAAGCCGGTGGAGTAGCTGCGCAGGCGGGTATACTGCTCAAGAAGAGAACCCCTTGCCCGGGCGCATCTGTATTTCGGACATGTGCAACGTGGTGCCGCGTATATCGCATTCGAGCAGACAGGCGCGTGACGGTCGGCCTAGGATGCTGAGGTCGATACGATACGTCGCATGGCTGTCCGTGTACTCGACTTGCTCGGCGTTGACGGTTGCTCCGATTGTAAATAAAGAGCCCAGTTCGGCATCGACAATCTTGGAGTCCTTTATCTTGACCTTGAACTCTTGGTAGAGGGACGGGCTGTTGTAGTAAATGGTTCGGGTTCCGTCGGTGCATTCATCGGTCGTCTCCCATTTGACGACGGGCTGGTCCGAGCTGGCTATCAGCAGTTCTGCTCCAAAAGCTATGGCATGGGTGATGATAACCAGTAATACCCAGACGACAAAGAGATAGAGAACCACATATGCAACGGGGTGTTTTGAGCGGATGTTTTGGAGTACGGCTGGGACATTCACGAGGGCACCTCCAAATCGTCATCTATGACAATCAAATTATACCCAGCCGCCATGCGTGCCGCCTCGAGCAGCGGCTCGGCATTTTGCCATGTAGCCTTGTAGCCCTACGCATAAACTGCCTGGTTCCAGCTCTGCTAGATGTAGCTTGAGATAATTATGCAACCTTGCATAATTCGACCTTGCATAATCTTGGGCGTGCGTCACGCTCAAGGACATGTATATCGACTGAGGTAGCGTGTCCGCCCCGCTTGCTTGCCCCGCGCCGTGGTACGATTTTTGAGTTTGAAAGTCCCGTCGCGCTCCGGCTGCCCTTGCAGCTTGTCGCGCGGCCGCACGTAAAGGAGCCATCATGGCCGGTATGAACATGCAGCAAATGATGAAGCAGGCTCGCAAGATGCAGGAGCAGCTTGCCGCCGCGCAGGAAAACCTTAAGTCCCAGACCGTCGACGCCTCTGCCGGCGGCGGCATGGTCAAGGTGACCGTTAACGGCGAGATGGAGCTCGTCAACCTCACCATCGACCCCGATGCCCTCGATCCCGAGGACGTCGATATGCTGCAGGACATGATCATGGCTGCCGTCAACGAGGCCGTCCGCGGTGTCAACGAGCTCGCCAACAAGCAGATGGGCGCCATCACCGGCGGCCTCAACATCCCGGGCATGCCGTTCTAAGACACGCATATATATGAGTGCCAACCATAGTCTGCAAAAATTGCTCGATGAGCTGGGCCGTCTGCCGGGCATTGGTCCCAAGTCGGCCCAGCGCATCGCCTATTACCTGCTCGAGGCCGATGCCGAGGAGGCGCGCCGCCTGGCCGAGGCTATCCTGGAGGTTAAGCAGGAGGTTCACTTTTGCAGCCGCTGCTTTAACTACGCCACGGCCGACGAGTGCTCCATCTGCCAGGATTCGATGCGCGATACCACTCGCATTTGCGTGGTGGGCGAGCCGCGCGATGTCCAGGCGATTGAGCGCACGGGCAGCTACCACGGTCTCTACCACGTATTGGGCGGCGTGATCAGTCCCATGGACAAGATTGGTCCCGAGCAGTTGCACATTCGTGAGCTGCTGGCACGCTTGGGCCACGAGGACATCCACGAGGTCATCATCGCCACCAACCCCAATATCGAGGGCGAGACCACGGCGAGCTACCTGGCCCGCACTATCAAGCCGCTGGGCGTTGAGGTATCGCGTCTGGCGAGCGGCCTTCCCGTGGGCGGCGACCTGGAGTATGCCGACGAGCTTACGCTTGGGCGCGCCATCGAGGCCCGTCGCACGATTTAGGTGGCGAGCCTGCTCCTGCCGTATGTCTTCATCGCGACGCACGGGGTAGCCATAATTTCCCCGTGCGACTGTAAGTTTGTTGTGCAACAAAGATGCTTTGTATCCGCTTATCGCATGGATGCTTCCACTCGCATCCTTAATTTGCCCATTCGTTGCGCAACCTTTTGGGTTCGCTGATACACTCAAATATGGATTCGAATGAATGTGCCGCTCCCGAGCGGCGTGTTTTTGTTGGAGGAGAACGCATGCGGCCCGGTGGCACTCAGACAAAGCGCGGCGCCGCGGTGCGCATGCGACGCCGACTGGGCTTGGCGCCGCGGGCGTACGCACTGCTGTCTTGCTCGCTGGTGCTGGTCATAGCTGGCGTTTCTGCCTATGGCATGACCGTGCCGTCCATGATGCAGGCACATGCCGCACGCGAACCGCGCGTGGGGCATGAGGTCAAAAGTGACCTGGGGACCACGACTGGATATGCTTGGGCAAGTGTGGTCGCGCATATTGTGTTTGGCACCGGCGACGCGGACGGCGCCGAGGCCCCGGACAACGAAGTCACGCTTGCCAATGGCAAAACCATCGTGCTCACCAACACCAAGATCATCGATCGGTTGTCCAACAATAGCGTGGCGGCAACGGTGAATAAGGTCGAGCAGCAGAAGGAGCAGGACGCCCAGCAGTCCGGAAAGCCCGGTAGCTCGGATACTTCTGGCTCCGGCTCGGATTCGTCGAGTTCGGGCGGTGGCTCTGGGTCGGGTTCCTCTGCCGGAGGGTCTGGAAACGGCGGCTCGACGGGCGGCAACACTGACAACGATGCAAACTCCGGTGGCCTTTCCGCTGCTGAGGAAGAGAGCATTCACAGCTGGCTTGTGACCAAGCACAACATGCTCGACGGCTATGTTTCTCGTGCCAATGACGTGGTCTCGACCTATAACTCTACGGGAGATCCCAGGCCGTGCGACAGCCTGGTCGGGGAGATGTTTGTCATTCGAGCCGAGTTCGGTCGTCAGACATTCTCGCCCCGGTCAAAGTGGTATCAGCAGTATGCCAATCTGTGGGGCTGTTACACCAACCTATGTCAATGGGTCGGCCATTACGGCGATGATGACGTCGCGCTCGGTAACTTCAACAATAACGTGGCGGCGCTTGCCCTATGATGACCGATCTTGCATCCACCACACCACAATCGCTCGGTCGCGATCCCATGGTCGGCCTGCGCCTGGCGCGTGTCGACGGGTTTGAGCCGGCCATTGCGCTCGGTCAGGGCGAACTGCCTGCCTATCTGCGTCGTTTTACGATGCTGTTTGCCGACGATGCCACCATGCGCCGTGGCGGTATCGGCCGCGTGACGCGTGCCGTCAACGCCCAAGGCGAGGCCGTGGCACTCAAACAGCTCATCTTGCCGACGCGCGATGAGTTTGACGACGATGCCGCTCACGAGGCGCTGGTCGCCAAGTTCAAGGCGGCGTTTCGCGAGGAATACGAATGCCATCGCGCCCTTTCGGGCCTTAAGGGCTTTCCCCGCCTCTATGGCTGGGGCGAGGTCGACGGTGTGCCTGCAATTGTCATGGAATGGGTCGAGGGCGAGACGCTTGCCCGCTTGCGTTCGCGACTTGCCGTGGACGATGCCGGACGCCTGTCGCCGCTTGTGGCGGCGCGTCTGGGTCGCGACCTGTTCGATCTGCTCTGCCGTATGAGCCTGGTGGGCGAGGGCTTTGTCCATCGCGATATCTCGCCCGCTAATATTATGGTGCGTACGGCGCGTCTACCGCTTGACCGGCAGCTTGCCGAGGGCACCTTTGACCTGTGCCTGATCGACTTTGGCTCGTCGCTGGCGCTTGAGCCTGCGTCGGCCGTGGCCGGTACCGGCGGCAAGGCGTCGTTTACGGAGCGTTATGCCACGCTGCGTCGCGCGACGGTTGCCTATGCCCCGCCCGAGATGCTCACCGACGATATTCCCGACCTGCGCGCTTTGCGTATGTCGCCGGCGATTGACGTCTATGCCGCGGCAAGCACGGTTTACGAGCTCATTGCCGGCATCGCGCCATACGAAGCCGCGCCGAGCACTTCGGGCACCTCGGGTTCGCGCAAAAAGACGCGCGACATCGCGAGCCCCTACCGTCTCAAGATGGACACGCGGCCCGACTATCCCATTGGTGCCCATGCGCCCGGTTGCGATTTGACGCAGCTGCTTCATCGCGAGCCCGATGTGGCGCTCGCCGCGGCCGAGCAGGCCCAGCAGCTGGGGCTTGAGCCGGATTCCGAGGAGCTACGCGATGCGCTGGCGTTTGTCGATGCCCAGCTGTTCAACGTGGTGATGGCCTGTCTGTCCAGCCATCAAAAAGATCGTCCCGAGCCGGCGGCGGTCGAGGCGGCGCTCTCGGCGTTTTGTGACCACTATGCGCAAAATGTCGGTCGTTCGCTCCGCGGCGAGCCGCTCACGCCGTGCCCCATGGATGCGTCCGGCCGCGCGGTTCGTCGCGCGCTGATGGTCGGCGCGGCGGTCGTCTGTGGCGTGGTTTGGGCTGCGGTCGTGGTTTCGGCCGCGCTGCTGGCGTCGGGCGCTCGCGTGACGGCGACTTTGGGATCGCTCGTGTGGCCTGGGTCGCTACCGGGTGTTATTGCCGCACTGGCGCTGGCGCTGCCAGGCATGGCCGGCGTTGTCGCGGGGGCACTTGCGCGCGATCGACGCTCGGGGTTCCTGCAGGGTGTGCTTGCGCTTTCTGCCTGCGAGGTTCCGGTACTGGCTGTGGCTGCATGTAGCGTATTTTCCCAACGCGCCGTGATGGGCGGCCTTGTTGCCGCTTTGGTTGCAACCTATACGCTTACGTGGTTTTTGCTTGCGATGGGCTTTGCCTTTGAACTTCCCGTTTCGGCACCGCGACGCACAAAAGCCCAGATGGCGACTCCGCTTGCCGGTGGAGCCGCAGCTGCCCGTACTTTTGGCGGACCTGTCGAAGTATCGTCCGATTCTATTTCTACGACCAAGGAGGCCTAGGTCATGGCATCTCAAGTTGAGCTCACCCCATGCGGGGCCATGTTTGACATCTTTAAGCGCGCGGCGCATCTGAGCCATATCGAGCTGTGCGGCTTGGTGCTTTCGTCCCGTCCGCTCGCCGACGGCCGCAGCCCGCAGAGCCGAGCCGCCGATCGCTCTTGGGTTTCCCGCTTTATCGTTCGCGCGCCGGTCGGCACGCTTCAGCAGCGCTACTTTGCCGAATACGGTACCTCGGCTGCGCGTATTATGTCGCAACTGGCCCTGCGCCAGCGCAATCCCATGGATTCCACGGCTGTGATCAATATGGTGTGCGGTCCTGCAGGTGAACCGATGGTACGCGCGCTCGAAGAGTGCCATCAGGACACGAATCTCTATCGCAACGCGCTCGATCGCCTGTCCCAGGCGGCGGAACTCATGCCCGCCGAGCGCGCCGAGGCCGTGCTGGTGCTGTTTGTCGCCGTCGGTTGTTCGGCGGATGTGCGGTCCTCGGTGAACTATGCCATCGACTACGCGCACGCGACCTGTGGCGGAGGCACCTCCACGCCGCGTTCGCTTGGCATGTCGATGACCGCGGGCGAACGCGAACCCGCTCCGGCGCACCCCTTGGGCTTGCTGCGCGTACAAAACAGTTTTGTCGTGAGCGCCCCGCGCTGGATTCAGCCGAGTGAGCAGGGTGTTGAGATTGGTGCGCTGGCCACTGGTGAGGGCGATATTACCGACGTCGGCGACGATGTCTCGGCCCGCCATGCCCATATCTGGTGCGATGCTCAAAATATCTGGCACGTCGAGGACTTGTCGTCCACCAACGGAACCGTGGTGGTAAACGGGGCCACGCGCGTCTGCATTCAGGTCGAGCCCGGCCGTTCCGCCCAACTCAATCCCGGCGACGAGCTCAAGCTCGGCGAATCCACTACCTACGCCATCCTCTTCGGTGCCCTCTAGCCGGCAGATAGGGACGTTTCTTTTCTGCCGGCACTTGGGGACACTCCTCGGCGCGCCAGAGCCAGTCGCCCGGGGATGGAGGGGCCATTTTGGCCCTTGGCGGTCAGTCGGGGCGAAACTAGAAGATCTTTCCGATTCGCGGCTGTTCATGCTTGTAGAGCATCTAAAACAATAGGATGTTATTCTGGAATATGCCGGGTGCGTGAACTTGCCTGTCTTAGCCTTAATAAGGTATAGGGGAGTTTGGCTCAGGGGTTCCGTCTTGTTCTTCAGCGCAGTATTGTGGGACAGATTTGCTGAGATTGGCGCCTTACACCGCAGAGCGCACGGAAGGCTCTCGATTTGTGTTCTGGCCCCAGAATACAGGGCCTGATACTTACCAACTGTGGCATGGATGTAACATCTGTAGAAATCAACCCTTTTGTTGTCGACCTTTGTAAGAAAAACACTGCCATCAACTCTTTGGATGACGAAACTAGGGTGCTTGAGGGGAGCCTTTACTCCCCTCTGAGAGATGACTCATGTTTTTCGCTTGTCGTTGTGAATCCTCCGTTACTGCCGATTCCGGATGAGATTCCTTATCCCTTCGTTTGAGATGGAGGACAATCGGGTCTGGATAAAACACTTCGTATTCTTAAGGGTGGCGATACGCATTTAGAGAAAAACGGTAAATACTGCTAATAGGGGTGACGACGATGGTGCAGGGGCGACCCGCGATGCTCTCATCAATACGTCGGATACTTGGGAAATCAGGTCTAGATGCATGTATGATGATGCTGTGTGGCTATTCAATTAATCCGCGTTCCGAATGGGTGCAGGGTATAGCTGCGACATCGTATGCTTTTGACCCGGCGCGATACTCAGATATTTCTGAGGCGGTTGACGAAGTTTATACGCACTATGCCGCGCAAGGCGTTTCGGAAGTTTGCACATCTACGTTACGGGCTTAGGTTTCTTCAAGCGAACAGGCCGGTTGCGTTATTTCGAGCGATTTTTCTAGTCTAGACGACAAAAGGCAAAGGATTTGATGGGTATAAAACGCGGACGTTTGTGGGCGGATGCTCAAATCTATTGTGGCAATCGGGCGGGTGAAAAAGATATTTCAACCGCCCGATTGCCAGGTTCGTCGGAGGAGATGTCCGATTCCGACTCTCT
>NZ_QRYG01000007.1:100909-103354 GCF_003462845.1 Collinsella sp. AF15-51
ATTCCGACTCTCTTGTAGGAAGAGCTTGAGATCGTATTGGCCCAAGGCAATCTTAAAGCAGTCTCATTGGCAAATCTTCGCTCCTGTTGTGTTGAGGTGTAAGGTATCAGTGATTGATGTTTTGTGGCGGGTAGATTGGGGCCTTCCTTGATTCGATGCGTTCTCTCGAGGTTCATCAGAGCAAAAGGGGCTTTCGTCTTCATTGCTATCACGGTGATTGGAACCGCTCTCTCCTATGCCATGCCATACGTGAACGGGAAATTCTTAGATTTTCTTCTCGGTAACCGCAGCGAAAGAGACGCCGTACTCTTCGCGCTCCTGGTTGCGTCAATAGGAGTTTTCTCCACCCTCTTTACTTATTTTGCAGGAACACTTTCCATTCGCATAACCACGAGACTTTCCTTTGATCTTCTCAGGGAGGCCGTCTTGCGTTTTGAAAGAGACGATTACTTGGTGAGTCGGACCATCGATCCAGCCTATACAACGCAACGGATTATTTCCGACTCCAGCGTGGTCTCATCCTTCGTTTTGGCGAATTTTATCAGTGCGCCGCTGTCCATTGTAGCCATTCCCATCGTATTGCTTATCATATGGTCAATTGATTCAACTCTCGCGGTGTTTTCCATCATTCTCCTCATCGTGTATTTCTGTGTAATTACTGGGTTGAGGAAACTTTTGTATAGGGTCACGTATGAGAAGAAAGAGGCGGACAGCGCCTTTTACGCCGCAATTGCATCGCAGCTTAATCAGATTCTCAACATTCAACTGACATCTTCGTACGGCAAGAGCGAACAAGCGCTCGACGCTGGCTTTAAGAGCTATTTTCCCAAAGTTTTGCGCTCCGGAAAGCTATCATATTCTCTGACATCGCTCGATGGTCTTTTCGCAGCGTTGTTTCAAGCGGTGATACTTGTTGTTTCCGGAGTACGAATCATTAACGGAACTATGTCAATAGGCGAGTACACTATCATCGGTACATACTTCGCGGTTCTCTTTAAGACTTTGAAAAGTATGATGTCATTGTTCAAATCCTATCAAGATGCCAAAGCATCATGGGATAGGACGGCTATCGCGACGAGAGAAAAGGAGAGATCGGGGTGGAATCGGACCGATTTAGCTAAACTCGATGAAATAAATGACATTTCGGTATCTGATTTGGAATTCTCGGTTGCCCTTCCAGACGGATCTGTCCGAGAGGTCCTCGGCGGGTTTTCTTTCAAGTTTTCCGGTCCTGGTACATATTGCATAGTTGGGGAAAACGGAAGAGGCAAGACGTCACTTCTTTACTTGATGCTCGGGCTATACTCATCGAAAGGCAAAGTAAAATACAACGGCGTGCCAATCGAAGAATGCGACTTGGATTACATACGTGCGAGAGAGATATCGTGCTGCCCACAGTCGTGCTTCGCGCCGGACGAAACGGTGAAAGAGCTGTTAGAGTATTTCGACACGCCCTTTTCTTCCTATCACCGGGGTGTAGATGGCCTACTTTCGCTGGAAAACAGCGTGAAGGAGTTGCTCGGGAAACGTTGCTCCGCGCTTTCGGGCGGTGAGCTGCGCCGAGTGTACTTATGGTCGGCGATTTCACGCAAGTCGTCAGTTTTGGTACTCGACGAGCCCACGACTGGGTTAGACGCTGTAAGCCGCGCCGAGCTTGCGGCCTATGTTAAGCGCAACAAGCAAAGCCAGCTGATCATCGTTGTCTCTCACGATGACGAGATGGTCGGCGCGGTAGAAGGGGTAGTGGATTTAGGCAGCATGTACCAGGGTAAATGATGACAAGTGTAGTGCTACCCAACTGGCAGAGATAACAAAAAGGCGATGCAGATGCACGTAGCATTCAGGCGGTTCGGACTCGGTGCCTTCACGCCATCGCAACGCTTTCAGATATAGTTCTCGTTCTCTTACTAAAGGAAACTTTAGTCTACGTCATCTTGTCGAGACAGAGGTGAAGCGAAGTGTTGTCGCGACGTATCTTATTCCAGGTGGCTCAGTATCAGCGTGAGAATCGCACCAAAGTGTACTTACGATTCTCGTGTCCCACGGACAACATGAGCTGAGCATTGAGGTTCCACCCTTTGCTGCAACTACACGGGGTTGGACGGCAATGAATATGCCGGGCCGCATACCACGCGCAGCGGGGGTCCATGTCCCAGTATGTTGCCTACAGCAGCCTCGATGTCCACGCACACATCATCTCTGCCTTCGCGTTCAATCCATTTGCCGGAGAGTGCGAGGGTTGCCAGGCCGTAGAATTCGAGCCGAACAAATGAAATGCGGTATCAGCGCATAGGATTAAACTGACGATTGCTTTGCACTGAGAATACGCTTGGAAAGCCGCTATGGGTGGCGGCCCGGGTTAAATAGAGAAGCCCGTCCGATCACTTTCATGTGAACTGCCTCCCATTTCTTGGACATGAGAAATGGGAGGCTTTCTTTATGCGC
>NZ_QRYG01000008.1:0-95577 GCF_003462845.1 Collinsella sp. AF15-51
CCAGCCCGTGGGAGGCCAGGGCGCCGCTGACCGGTGGACGGCACCGAGCCGTCTGATGACTTGAAGAAGGGGGAGGCCTCGCGGCCTCCCCCTTTTTTGCGTTTTATAAAGAGCTGTAATACAAGAACTCGCCTTCTTTTAGCTTGTCTTACTGTTTGGCTGTATTTTGAGTCCTTCTTTTGTATTTGCGCGATAATAACTCCCATTGGCGTTAGGGAGGACTTGATGTTTACCGTTTTTGTCTTGGGCAATATTGCTTCGGGTAAGTCGACTGCCTGCCGCTATCTCGAATCTCATGGCGCCATGCTTATCGATCTGGACGAGCTTGCCAAATCGCTGTATGTGCCAGGCTCCGATATCGTCAATGCCCTCGCGGAAGAATTTGGCTGGGATATTTTGGATGAGGAGGGCGGCATTCGCCGCAGCATCCTCGCTTCTCGAGCTTTCGCTTCTCCTGATTCGGTCGCACGGCTCAATGGCCTTGTGCACCCCGTTCTCATTGAACAGCTTTCGCTTAGGATTCTCGATCCGGTTTGTTGTACGGTTTCGTCCCCCCGTTATCCCTTTGCGGTTGTCGAGGTTTCTGCCCCGACTGGTTTTGAGGATGCTTTTGGCCTGGCTGATGAAATTCTGGTTATCAGTGCTCCTTTGGCAGTTCGTCGCGAGCGTGCCATTCATCGTGGTATGGAGTCCTCTGATTTTGATGCTCGCTCTGCATGCCAACCTGATGAGGCTTCGCTTTGCAATCTCGCTACGACGGTAATCGATAATGCGGGAGGCGATAATTCGCTCTTTGAACAACTGGACGCATGGCTTGTGCGCCATGGCTTCGGGGATGTAACGGATAAGGAGGAGGCCGATGCCTAAGACACGTTTCTTTACGTGGTATCGCGTTGCGCCACTTGCCGTTGTGCTCGTCTTCGGCTTTATTTCGCTCGTCTACTCGTATGCTCCTGCCGCCTTCTTTAAGCCTTTGTATCCAATTGACTACGAGGCGTATGTAAAGCAATCGAGCATTTCGCACAATCTTGATCCATATCTGGTGTGTGCTGTCATAAAGTCGGAATCGAATTGGGATCCCGAGGCTGAGTCGAATCAAGGCGCTCGGGGATTGATGCAGCTGATGCCCGAGACTGCCCAGGATATGATTGCCAAGGGTCTTGTCGATGGTAGCGAGTATTCCGCCGACAACCTTAACGATCCCGCTACGAACATCGAGTTTGGCTGTGCGTATCTTTCGTATCTTCTAACGTATTTTAACGGGTCGACTGACAGCGCCATTGCCGCCTATAACGCCGGCATGGGCAATGTCGACGGATGGGCGCAGCAGAGCACGTCGCTTCATAATGCAATCACCTTTCCCGAGACGCAGGCGTATCTGATTCGTGTCAATAATGCCTGGGTTCGCTACAAGACCCTCTATCCCGATCGGTTCGTATAGGACTATGCCTGCCGCCTGCGTATACTGCAGATATATGAGTTAGGAGTATCCATGGCGGAATTTGAAGTTGAGCGTGTTGGAGGAGAGCTCAAACGTTTTGGCGTTGAGGGCTCTGAGGTGCCGTTTGAGGTCGTGTCTCCCTATGAGCCTGCAGGTTCTCAGCCTAAGGCCATTGAGTCGCTTGTGCAGGGTGTGAGGGACGGAGATCGCTATCAGGTTTTGCTGGGCGTGACTGGTTCGGGCAAGACCTTCACGATGGCTAAGACTATTGAGGCCCTGGGGAAGCCGACGCTGGTCATGGCTCCCAATAAAACGCTCGCCGCTCAGCTTGCGAGCGAGCTCAAAGAGTTCTTTCCCAACAACGCTGTGGTCTACTTTGTCTCGTACTACGACTACTATCAGCCCGAGGCGTATGTGCCGCAAAGCGATACATATATCGAGAAAGACTCCTCGATTAACGAAGAGGTCGAGATGCTGCGCCATCAGGCGACCGCGTCACTGCTCTCTCGACGCGATGTGATCGTTGTCGCATCGGTCTCGTGTATCTATGGCATTGGCTCTCCTGAGGACTATGCGGGTCTGGCTCCAAACGTCGACAAGAAGGTGCCGCTCGAGCGCGATGACTTTATCCATGCACTTATCGACATTCAATATGATCGCAATGACTATGACCTAGCGCGCGGCACGTTCCGCGTGCGCGGCGATGTTGTCGACGTGTATCCGCCTTATGCCGAGCATCCGTTGCGGTTTGAGTTCTTTGGCGACGAGGTTGAGCTTATTGCCGAGATCGATGAGGTTACCGGTGAGATGCTTCGTGAGTACGAGGCCATCCCCGTATGGCCGGCATCGCACTACGTGACCGAGAAGCCGAAGGTCAAGGCGGCTCTGAAATCAATCAGTGAAGAGTGCGAGAAGCGTGTGGCCGAGCTCAAGGCGACCGACAAGTTGCTCGAGGCACAGCGTCTGCAGCAGCGCACCGACTATGATCTCGAGATGCTCGAGACCATGGGTTTTTGTAACGGTATCGAGAACTACTCGCGTCATCTGGACGGTCGAAAACCGGGCGAGCCGCCGTTTACCCTGATCGATTACTTCCCTAAGGACATGCTCTGCATCATCGATGAGAGCCATGTGACGGTGCCGCAGATTCGCGGCATGCACGAAGGTGACCGCTCGCGTAAGGTGACGCTGGTGGAACACGGTTTTCGCCTTCCTTCGGCACTCGATAACCGCCCGCTTCGTTTCGATGAGTTTGAGGCAAGGATCCCCCAGTTCATCTACGTTTCGGCCACGCCGGGCGACTACGAGCTGCGGGTGAGCCAGAACGATGTTGAGCAGATTATTCGTCCGACCGGCCTGCTCGATCCCAAGATCGATGTGCGTCCGGTTCGCGGTCAGATTGACGATCTTGAGGACGAGATTCGCGAGCGCGTTGCCCGCAAGGAGCGCGTGCTGGTGACCACGTTGACCAAGCGCATGGCCGAGGACCTGACCGACCATCTGCTTGATGCGGGCATTAAGGTCAATTACATGCATTCTGATACGGCGACAATGGACCGTGTCGAGATCCTGCGAACGCTGCGCGAGGGCAAGATCGATGTTCTCGTTGGCATCAACCTGCTTCGCGAGGGCTTGGATCTTCCCGAGGTCTCACTGGTGGCAATTCTCGATGCCGATAAGGAAGGCTTCTTGCGCAACCGCCGTTCGCTGATTCAGACGATTGGCCGCGCGGCCCGTAACGCCGATGGCGAAGTCATCATGTATGCTGACGTTGTGACCGATTCGATGAAAGAGGCCATCGAGGAGACGCAGCGCCGTCGCGAGATTCAGATGGCATATAACGAAGAGCATGGCATTGTGCCCAAGACGGTGCGCAAGGCCATCAACGACATCTCAAGTTTTATTGCCGAGGCCGAAAAAACCGTGGGTTCCAAGGGACGCTCGAAGGGCGACTCTCTTGGCCATGGCGCATTCTATACGCCCGATGAGTCGGGCGAGGGTGGCGTGCCGGAAACGGTGGCGCCCGAGCAGACACTTGCGGAGCAGTTGGAAGAACTGCCGCATGACGAGCTCGTGCGGATCGTCGAAACCATGGAAGAGGATATGCGTAACGCTTCTGCCGCCATGGACTTTGAGGAGGCGGCGCACCTGCGCGATGCCGTCGTTCAGATTCGGGCGATGCTCGAGGGTGCGTCTGAGGACGAGACGATCGAGCGCTTACGTTCGCAGGCTCGCAAGGGTTCCACGTTCGCATCGGGCAGAAAACGCCAGGGTGCACGGTTTAAGAAATAGCGAACATGCCCCGAGTTCCCTGCGGAGCTCGGGGCATGCGTCTTTTGCGCGCTGGAATTCGTGCGTTAGAGGTCTGCGATCAGGGCTTCGGCACAACGGATGCCGTCGGTGGCGGCGCTCATGATGCCGCCGGCATATCCAGCTCCCTCACCGCAAGGGTAGAGGCCCGGGGTCGACACGGCATGGCATGTTCGGTCTCGGGTGACGGTGACCGGTGAGCTCGAGCGAGTCTCCACGCCGGTAAGGACAGCATCGGAGCGGTCGTAGCCTCGTAGCTTTTTTCCAAGTAGGGGAAGTCCCAGGCGGAGCGACTCGACGATATGCTGCGGCAGGGCTTCGTCAATTGCCGTCCAGGTCACACCGAGCGGATAGGTGGGCTTTACCTTTCCGGGCGCCTTGCTGGCGCGTCCTGCGAGGAAATCTCCGACGAGCTGTGCCGGTGCGTTCCAGTTGGAACCGCCCAGGCGGTAGGCGGCCGCCTCGCAGGCGCGCTGGAGCTCGATGCCGGCGAGTGGGTCATCGTTGGGAAGGTCCTCAGGCGTGACGTTAACGAGCAGGGCGGCATTTGCGTTGCGTCCGTCGCGGGCATTGAGACTGGCGCCGTTGACGCACAAGTGGCCCTGCTCGGAAGAGGCGGCGACAACCTGCCCGCCGGGACACATGCAAAACGAGAACACGCTGCGGCCGTTGGGAAGATGGGCGACGAGCTTGTAGGGGGCTGCTCCGAGGGCAGGATGTCCCGCCGAGGCTCCGAATTGGGCTCGGTCGATGTCGCGCTGCGGATGCTCGATGCGAACGCCCATGGCAAAGGTCTTTTGTGCGAGGACCACGTTGTGGTCCTTAAGGAGCTCAAAAATATCGCGAGCAGAATGCCCGCAGGCGAGGATGAGGTGCTTTGTCTCGATTGGCTCGCAAGCGGTGTCTTGGGACGATTGGACATCAATACCGGTGATGGCGCCAGACGCGTCGATGCGAATGTCGACGAGCTTCGTTCGATAACGGACGACACCTCCGAGCTGCTCGATGCGCTGGGATATAGCGGTGACGACCGTGGGAAGGATGTCGGAGCCAATGTGCGGCTTGGCATCCCACAGAATATCGCGGGGCGCACCCGCCTCGACGAAGGTTTCGAGGATAAGGCGATGGGCGGGATTTTTGGTTCCCGTATTGAGCTTGCCGTCCGAGAAGGTCCCCGCGCCGCCCAGGCCAAACTGGATATTGCTCTCGGGGTCGAGGATGCGCTCCTTTAGAAAGAGGTCGATCGCCTGCGAGCGGCGAAATGCCGGGTCGCCGCGCTCGATGAGCAAGGGCTTAAGACCTGCTTCGGCGAGCGTAAGCGCAGCGAAAAGGCCGGCGCATCCGGCGCCGACAACGACAGGGCGTTCTTGAGGTACGTCGGAGGCGGGGGAGGGGAATGAAGGCTCATCGTCTTCTATCGCGCGTACGCGCGAGCGGTCACGCTCGGCAACGCTGTCGACCGCTTCTCGCTCGAGGTGGGGACTAGTCAGCTCAACACGAAAGCTCAGGATAAAATGGACGTCTCGTTTTTTGCGAGCGTCGATTGACTTGCGGTGGAGCTCGATGGACTTGATCTCGGAGTCCTTGCAACGTAGGACGCGCTTGGCGACTCGCTTGCCAACAATGAGACAGGCATTTTCATCGTCGGCTTCATCGAGCGACGCGTTGACTTGGGTGATTTCGATCATCGAGGTCTCCTTAGAGGCAAGAAAGAGGCCGTCCGGTATCCCAGACGGCCCGAATGCGTTTTTGATTATAGACTGCGCGGCTACAGGCTGCTTGCAGCGCGAATGCCCGAGAGCCAGGCCCACGCAAGGTTAAAGCCTCCGCAATCGGCGTCGATGTCGAGCGCTTCGCCGCAGACGTAAAGCGGGGCGTCGACAACGCTGCGCGCGCGTAGACTGGGTGTTGAGATGCTCTCGACAGATACGCCACCACGCGTGACCTGCGCCGAGCGCTCATCGGTCGTCCCCTCGGCAAACAGCTTAAAGTGCTTGAGGATCGAGACCAGATGGATGACATCGTTGGAGCCTGGATGGCACTGCTCGAACGCTGTGCAGACGACGCGGGAGAGTTGCGGGGCGAGCATGCCGTCGAGCCAACGGGGATCGCGGGGTGAAAAGCGGCCGAGCAGTTCAACGCGTCGGTTGAGCGTATCGAGCAGCTCGTCTTTGGAGAGGTCGGGGAAAACGTCGAGCAGGATCGTATCGCCGTGCTGGATACGACGAGAGAGGTTGAAGACAGCGACGCCCGAGATACCGAAGGTTCGAAACAGCACTTCACCGTCTTCGTGCCAGAGCTCATTATGATTGCGGGCGAGCGTCAAGCAGGCGCGGACGCGCAGGCCGTCCAACGTCTTGAGTGCCGCTCGATCGCCAACGACCGTTGCCGATACGGGGCAGAGGATGGGGCGCAGCGAAGTGAGGGGAAGGCGAAACGTATCGGCGATACCGGTGGGGTTGCCGCCCGTAGCGATAATTACGGCATGTGCCTGCAGGGCCTCGTTCTTGCGAGGGACATCGGCGAGCGCCTTCCGAAGCGAGCGGAGCTCCGATTTTCGGTCGTCGTGCTTTTTTGCCTTGAGCGCCCGCGCTGGACGGTCTATTTGGAGTGCCCAGCCTTCAGAAGCTTTGTACGCCGAGGCAACGTTGGCTCCGCAGATTAAGGTGATACCTAGGCGGTCGCAAGCGTTGAGAAGTGCGTCGCGCACCGATTCGGCGCGAAGGGAGCGCGGGTACAGCCGGCCTTCCTCGGAGGTTGTCATGATGCCCAGCGAGGAGAAGAAACCCATAAGCTCTTGTTCGGGCTGGGGGCCCATGACGGATTCGACGAATGCGGGGTGGTTATACCGCTGAGGATCAATCGATTCGTTGGAGAGGTTGCAACGGCCGTTACCGGTCGCAAGGAGCTTGAGGCCGCAGGCGACATCGCGCTCAACGATGCAGACGCTTTTGCCAGCGCGTGCGGCCGTAATGGCGGCGGCGAGGCCTGAAGCCCCGCCGCCGATTACCAAGACGTCATAGAGGGCGCTCGCGTTCACTTAGGCCTCGTCGGTCTCGTGCGGGGTAATAGCCTCGACGGCAGAGACTGCCTTGGGCAACATGCCATCGGGCAGCGCGGTCTCGACCTCGCCCTTATCGCAGGCCTCGGCGAGTGCCGGATTAATGGGAAGCTGGCCCAAGATGTCGAGGTTATAGCGCTCTGCGACCTCGGGGAGCTTGCTCTTGCCAAAGACCTCGATCTTCTTGCCGCAGTCGGGGCACTCAATATAGCTCATGTTCTCGACAATGCCCAGAATGGGGACGTTCATCTTCTCGGCCATGTTGACCGCCTTGGCGACGATCATCGAGACCAGATCCTGCGGGCTCGTGACGATGACGATGCCGTCGACCGGCAGCGACTGGAAGACGGTGAGCGCGACGTCGCCTGTTCCCGGAGGCATGTCGACCAGCAGGTAGTCGATGGGGCCCCACGAGGTCTCGCTCCAGAACTGCCTAATGGCGCCTGCGATGACCGGACCGCGCCAAAGGACGGGGTCGGTCTCGTTTTGGAGCAGCAGGTTGGAGCTCATGACCTTGACGCCGTGCCCGGAGATTTCGGGCAGCATAAGGTTGCCAAGGGCATGGACGTGGCGTCCGCTCATACCGAACATCTTGGGGATAGAGGGACCGGTGATGTCGGCATCGAGGACGCCGACCTTGTGGCCGTGACGGGCAAGCTCGGTGGCGATGGCGCCGGTGACAAACGACTTGCCGACACCGCCCTTGCCGGAAAGCACGGCGATGACGCGCTTGACCTCGGACAGCGTGTTCTCCTCAAATTGCGATGGCGACGTTTGTCCGCCGGCGGCCTGTGCGTGTTCGCAACCCATGTATGACTCCTTTGTATATGCTGGGGCCGGGGCCCCGCGATGTGACACGAGCGTCATTGTACCCTCGTTTGCGAGCGGGAGTCATTTGCGATGCATTTGGGCCGAGTGCGCTTGCAATATGATGGGCCCAAGCGAATGGGCGGGCTTACTGAACTTTGCTGGCGAACTCGAGGTACTGCATGCGCTGCAGCTTGTCGATCGTCGAGGCGAATGGGCTGTCTTCCGATTCCAAGTCGTAGCGCAGCCCGTCGGCACCGAGATAGCCGGCGACATTGATGGTGGGCACATCTGACCTTGTCGCAAGCAGGGCCTTTTGGTAATTGGTGAGCGGGGCGCCGATCTTATTAAGGGTAATGGCTGCAATCTCGTTTGCCCCGACGGTGTCGTAGACGTTGAGCTCGGTATTGCCGGCGATCTCATAGTTAGCCCAGACGAGATATGTCGACTGATAGATACGGAAAGCGTGGCTTGCCGTATCTTCCTGAGGGTACAGCTCGTCGTTGAGAGTCGTTGCGGCGCTCGGCTGATGGTCGCCAAAAAAGACAAGAACAACCGGTCTGCCGATATTGCGGAGCTCGTTGATAAAGTAATCGAGGTCCCGGTCGGATGCGTTGATGCAGGTGAGATAGGTGTTGAGCGCGCTGTTGGCGCCTTCGCTGGCTCCCTCGACCCAATAGTTTGTCAGCTCTTCGGCGGGAACGGTGCCATAGTCGTAGCCGCCGTGATTTTGCATCGTGACGTCAAAGATGAACTGCGGGGCTTCGTCGGTTCTAAGCAGGTCGAGTATCTTGTCGTAGGTGGCGTAGTCGCATACGCCGGCATGGTAATAGGGCGCACCTTCGAAATCGCCGATTGAAAGAAAGTCTCCAAAGCCCAGCTGCTGATAGATTTTATCTCGATGGTAGTTGACGGGGTTTTGCGGGTGCATAGCGGTGGCGGTATACCCAAGCTCTTTAAGGTTCTTTGCCAGGCTGTTGACGCCATTCATCTGATACAGCTGATAGGGGATTTTGCCTAATCCGACAAAGGCCGTTGTCGCTCCGGTCAAAAATTCGAATTCGGAGTTAGCCGTTCCGCCACCGGCGACCGAAGCGAGCATGGTGCCGCGAACAAGTGTGTCGGGAAGCGAGTTGTAGAATGCGGGGCCGTTGTACCCGGCCGTCTGGAGCTGCTCAAAGCACGAAAGGTCGCTAAAACTCTCATTCATGACGGCAACAATCGTCGGCTTGATTTCATTGAACTGGGCAACGGCCGCCGCGCGCTGCTCGCTCGAGCCATATGTGCTGTCGTAGGCGGCGGCGAGCTCCTGCTCGATGCTCTGCGCCTCATCGGGCGTATAGTCTTCGGGCTTCTCAATGGGCAACTCGTTGACCATTTCGGTGAACGAAGTGATAAAACCCTGAGACGCATACGTGGTGATGGGCTGCCAACGGTCAAATCCAAAATCCAGCGCCTGCTCCAAGTCGATGTTGGAAAAGCCTGAGAGCCCCACAACGGTCACTAGCAGAAAAGCACAGAGGTTAGCGGCGATAGCGGGGAAGACATGGGTGGGCGTACGGAGCTTTCGCGGTCGGATGAGCGAAAGAAGCCCCAGGGAAATCTCCAGCAGGGCGAGAGAGGTTACGATTCCGGCGGTAAAGGTAAACTCGTATCCCTCGCTCACTTCCATTGCGGTGCCAAGGGCCAAGATATCGCTTGGCAGGATGGCTTCGCCTTTAAACGTTATGACGAAGTGCTCGGCAATGCCAAGGATGCAGCAGACGACGGGCACGAGAGCCATGACGCCTCCATGACGCTGTCCCAGCAAATAAAGGGAGAGCAGAACCGTCGCGAGCAGCCCGACGGAAAACCCGAATGAGTTGGCGGGAATGCGATAGAACGTTTCGTTGCAGGCAATTTCGAGTGAAACGAACGAGAGCGCTGAAACAGCGGCGATGACAAGGATGTCACGGCAAATACAGGCAACCGTTCCCGTCGCAAGGTCGGTTTGGTCGATAAGTCCCGAAACCAAGGGCTCGACAAGAAGCATGACGGCGGCAGCACCGAGCGCCGAATAAGAAAGGACCCATAGGGAGCTGCCCTCATTTACGAGCAATTGATTCGTAACCCATGCAGCTACCACGCCGAGCGGGATGAGGAGCGTCGCGCACCAAAAGACGCGGGCAATGGGTGGCTTTTCGTTGCGTTTGATTGAAAAATACACGCGCACGACGACGGCGGCCACGATAAGGACGGCGATGAATATGGGCAGATTGGCCATGTCGCTCGAAGTGATTTCAAGGGGGATATCTTCGGTCATGGACGTTCCTCTGGTACAGCAAATTAAGTTCAGTATTAGATTACTGTAACCTTTCCACGGCATTTCGAGAAACAAAGCGCCCGATACGCAAAGCTAAAGGTCTGCGAATCTTGTATTACGAACATCTGTGCGCGTCGAGTGCGCTAAACTCATCGGCAGTATGATTCGATGCAATAGGAGGCAAGGAGCTTCCATGTCTGATTCTTCTATCGTTATTCGCGGCGCTCGTGAGCACAACCTCCGTGATATCGATGTTTCCATTCCGCGTGACCAACTCGTGGTCATTACCGGTCTTTCTGGCTCGGGCAAGAGTTCGCTGGCATTCGACACTATCTATGCCGAGGGCCAGCGTCGATACGTCGAGAGCCTTTCGAGTTATGCGCGCCAGTTCTTGGGCCAGATGGACAAACCCGACTTGGATTCAATCGACGGCCTTTCGCCGGCTGTCTCAATTGATCAAAAGACGACATCCAAGAACCCGCGCTCGACGGTTGGCACCGTAACCGAGATTTATGACTATCTGCGCCTGCTGTTCGCCCGTGTGGGCACCCCGCACTGTCCCGAATGTGGCCGTGTCATTGAGCGTCAGACGACCGATCAGGTTGCCGACAAGGTCTTGGCGGCGGGGGAGGGCCGCCGCGCGTTTGTGCTAGCACCGGTGGTACGCGGGCGAAAAGGCGAGTACACCAAACTGTTTGAGGACCTTCGCGCCGAGGGCTTTAGCCGCGTGCGTGTCGACGGTGAAGTGCGCTCGCTCGACGATCCGATCGATCTGGACAAGAAGTTCAAGCACGATATCGAGGTCGTGGTCGATCGCATCGTGATCCGTGAGAACTCTCTGGGCCGTATCGCCGAGTCTGTTGAGCAGGCGACCGCGCTGGCGCACGGCAATGTGAACGTATACTTGCTGCCCGACCGCGACGCTCCCGAGGGGACCGAAGGCGAGTTGCTGGAGTATTCGCTGGCGTTAGCGTGCCCGGAGCATGGGCACTCCATCGATGACCTGCAGCCGCGTGATTTCTCGTTCAACGCGCCCTATGGCGCGTGCCCAGAGTGCGATGGCCTGGGCTTTAAGAAGACGGTCGATGCCGAGGCCCTAATCGAAGACCCCTCGAAGTCGATCGCCGACGGGGTCTTTGGCAGCCTGTTTGGCAACTCTAACTACTATCCGCAGATTTTCGCTGCGGTCTGCAAACACTTTAAGGTGAGCGTCGATACGCCGTGGGAGGATCTGCCTCCGCGGGTGCGTCGCGCGTTTTTAGACGGCATGGGCGACCAGAAGATTTCGGTCGACTATCAAAAGCTCGATGGGCGCCGCAGCCAGTGGGACACCAAGTTCTCGGGCGTGCGCAATATCCTGTACGAGCGCTATACCGAGACGACGAATGAGAACACCAAGGCGCGCTTGGAGAAGTACATCCGCGAGGAGCCGTGCTCGAGCTGCCACGGCGCTCGTTTGCGCCCCGAGATGCTCGCTGTTACCGTAGGCGGTAAGTCCATTTACGAGGTCTGCTGCCTATCGTGCCGCGAGTCGCTCGAGTTTTTTGAGGGCTTGGAGCTTACCGAGCGCCAACAATTTATCGGCGGGCGCATCGTCAAGGAAATCCTGGAGCGCTTGCGTTTTCTGGTCGATGTCGGACTCGACTATCTGACTCTCGATCGTGCCTCGGCGACGCTTTCCGGAGGCGAGGCCCAGCGCATTCGCCTGGCAACGCAGATCGGCGCCGGCCTCATGGGTGTCCTGTACATTTTGGACGAGCCATCGATTGGCCTCCATCAGCGCGATAACGAGCGCCTGATCAAGACGCTTGAGCGCCTACGCGATATCGGCAATACCGTCATCGTCGTCGAGCATGATGAGGATACGATTCGTGCTGCCGACTATGTGATCGACATGGGCCCCGGCGCGGGCGTGAACGGCGGACACGTGGTCGCCGCGGGAACGCCTGCCGATATCATGGCGTGCCCCGATTCGATGACGGGTGCCTACCTGACCGGCAAGCGAATGATTCGGGTTCCCGATGAACGCCGCAAGCCCGGTCGCGGCTGCCTTAAGATCACGGGCGCCCGCGCCAACAACCTCAAAAACGTTACCGCCAAGATCGAGTTTGGTACGCTTACGGTCGTTACCGGCGTGTCGGGATCGGGTAAGAGCTCCCTGGTTACCGACACCATCGCACCTGCCCTTACGAATGCCATTCACCGTTCGACGCGCCCTGTGGGTCCGTATAAGAAAATCGAGGGCATCGAGTGTATCGATAAGGTTATCGATATCGACCAGTCGCCGATTGGCCGCACGCCGCGTTCCAACCCTGCTACGTACATTGGCCTGTGGGATGATCTTCGCGCGCTGTTTGCGAGTACGCCGGAGTCGAAGGCGCGTGGCTACTCGCCGGGACGTTTCTCCTTTAACGTGAGCGGCGGTCGCTGCGAAGCATGCAAGGGCGACGGACAAATTAAGATCGAGATGCACTTCCTTCCCGATATCTATGTCCCCTGTGAGGTCTGCGGCGGCAAACGCTATAACCGCGAGACGCTTGAGGTCACCTACCGTGGTAAGACCATCTCGGACGTGCTCGACATGAGCGTCACCGAGGCACTGGCCTTCTTTGGGAATATCCCGCAGATTAAGCGCAAGCTCCAGACGCTGTACGATGTAGGCTTGGGCTACGTGAGCCTGGGCCAGCCCGCCACGACGCTCTCGGGCGGCGAGGCGCAGCGTGTGAAGCTCGCCAAGGAGCTTCATCGACGCCAGACGGGCAAGACGTTCTATATTTTGGATGAGCCGACGACCGGCCTTCATTTTGAGGACGTCCGCCAGCTGCTCGATGTGCTGCAGCGCTTGGTCGATGCGGGCAACACGGTGCTGGTGATTGAACACAACCTTGATGTTATCAAGGTTGCCGACCGCCTGATCGATATGGGCCCCGAGGGCGGTAACGGCGGCGGAACCGTCGTGGTTTCGGGCACACCGGAGCAGGTTGCGGACTGTCCGCAGAGTTATACGGGCAAGTTTTTGGCGCCGTTGCTCAGGCGTGACCGGGAGCGTCAGGCTCAACTTGATGCTCAATAAATAGGCGATTCAGTTTATGGGCGCCATCGACTCCTTGTGATTCGATGGCGCTTGCTGTGTCGAAGTGACGTATGCAGCCGAATTGGACATATACTTAATCCTTGCGTCCGAATGCGAGGGAAAGGATATGCCATGGCAAAGGCTGTAAAGACGCCAAAAACCAATGCGATGCGCGAGCTGGAAAGCGCCGGCATTTCCTATGTTCTACATACGTACGAAGACGATGGTGATGAGTCGGCGGGCCTGGGGGTCGCGATTTCGGAGCAGCTTGGCGAGGAGCCCGGACAAGGATTTAAGACCTTGGTCTGCGTGACGCCGTCCAACGACCACGTCGTGTGCTGCATCCCTGTTGCCGACGAGCTCGATCTAAAGTCCGCCGCGCGTGCCGCGGGGGAGAAGTCCTTGGCCATGATGCATGTGAAGGATTTGCTTGCGGCGACTGGCTACGTTCGCGGCGGCTGCAGTCCGGTCGGTATGAAAAAACGCTACCGGACGCTCATTGATGAGACATGTGTCCTTTGGGATACCATTTTTATTTCGGGAGGCAAGCGTGGTTATCAGCTTGAGCTTGCACCCGATGATTTAATTGCATTTTGCGGGGCGACGGTCGCCCCGATTACGAGAGAGGACTGAGCGATGCCGCAGGAAGAATTGAAGTGCGGAGCTCATTTTGCAAAAGAATCTGCGCCTCAGACACCCTCATCCGAAGCTTCTTCGTCGCGAGATGGCACTGATGATATGGGCTCGTCGGACTACTCCACGGTTGGTCGTTCCGCCGGGCTTATGACCATCCTGACCATCGTGTCTCGCGTCACCGGCTTTATCCGCACATGGGCAATGGCGGCCGCTATCGGCATGTCGCTGCTCTCGTCCTCCTATCAGGTCGCCAACAACCTGCCCAATATGCTCTACGAACTCGTGATGGGCGGCATGCTCGTGACGGCGTTTTTGCCCGTGTACATGGGCGTGAGGCGTGAGCAGGGTCGCGAGGCCTCGAACGAGTACGTGGGCAACCTGCTCGGTATTCTGCTATTGGTGCTGGGTGGCATTTCGTTGCTGGGGACCGTGTTCGCTCCGGGCTTTATTTGGACGCAATCGTTCCTTTCGGGTGACGGCGGCAGCATGGATACCGCTGCGTTCATGTTCCGTTTCTTCGCCATCCAGATTCTGTTTTATGGTTTGGGCTCGGTGTTCTCGGGCGTTCTCAACGCACACCGCGACTACTTCTGGTCGACGTTTGCCCCGGTCCTCAACAATGTGATCGTCATTGCGAGCTTTATGGGCTTTGCGCCCGTGTCCGCACAGTTTGGCGAACGTGCCGGCATCATCTTGATTGCGGCCGGTACGACCCTCGGTGTCTTTGTTCAGATGGCTTGTCAGATCCCCGCGCTTGGCAAGCACGGCGTGCATCCCCATATCCATATCGACTTTAAGGACCCCGCACTGCTCCAGACGATTGCGCTCGGTATCCCGACGCTGCTCGCTACGGTGTGCATGTTTGTCTCGACTTCTATCACGAACGCTGCCGCGCTGGTGGTCCAGCCCGAGACCGGTCCTTCCGTCATCGCCTATGCGCGCCTGTGGTACACGCTGCCCTACGCGCTGATTGCCGCCTCGCTTTCGACGGCGCTCTATACCGAGCTCTCTCACGACGCACAGGAGAAGGATTACGACAGCGTTCGCACGGGCATTTCGCGTGGCGTCGCCCAGATGCTGTTCTTCCTGGTTCCGTTCGCGCTGTACCTGATTGTCTTCGCGCGTCCGCTCAACATGATCTACTGCGCTGGCAAGTTCGATGAGTCCGGTGTGGCGCTGGTGTCCGAGTTCCTTGTCTACCTGGCGTTCTCGCTGCCGCTCTACGGCGTGGTCGTGCTGATGCAGAAGAGCTTCTCTGCCTTGCTCGACATGAAGCCCTATAGCCGCTATTGCCTGTATTCCGCCATCGGCCAGGCCGGCTCGGTTCTGCTGTTTGGCGTTGTGCTGGGCTTCGGTATGCCGGCAATCGCGCTTTCGTATGTCGTCGACTACGTGATCTTGGTCGGCTGTTCGCTGTGGTGGCTGCGTCGCCGCCTGCGTGGTCTTCAGGTTAAATCCATCCTGCATGGCGGTTTCTTTGGCCTTTTGCTCGGTGGCCTGGGTGCTGCCGCAGGCGCCGGCGTCATGTGGGCGCTTGAACGCTTTGTCGGGGCACTTGGCGGCTCGATTCTGATTACTCTTGGCTACGTTTGCGTTGCGGGTGTCGTCTCGCTTGCTGTTACCTTTGGCCTTGCCGTCATCCTTAAGATGCCCGAGGTCTCGGCGCTGCTTCGTCGCAAGTAGGTGCGCGTGGCCGGTCACGACAACATTCCAACGCTTGCCGAGCAGGTTTCGCGCGTTCCCACGCAGCCCGGCTGCTACCTTTGGAAAGACGCCAAGGGCGATGTCATCTACGTGGGCAAGGCGAAAAACCTGCGCGCTCGTATGCGTCAGTACGTGACGCTGCAGGACGAGCGCCAGAAGATCCCGCTTATGATGCAGCTGGTGGCGAGCTTTGACTATATCGTGGTGGAGACCGAGCACGAGGCGTTGGTGCTCGAGCGCAATTTGATTGGTCAGTACCATCCGTACTTTAACGTCGACCTCAAGGATGACAAGAGCTACCCCTTTATCGCCATTACAAAGGGCGACCTGTATCCCGCTATCAAATACACGCGTGAGCGTCATAAGCCGGGAACGCGCTATTTTGGACCTTATACCGATAGCCGCGCGGCACGTGAGACGATAGATACGCTGCGCAAGGTTATCCCCATCTGCTCCGCATCCTGTGCGGAGTGGCGTCGTTGTCGCCGTATCGTCGAGTCCCACAAGGGCGAGGAAGACATCGTCAATATGATTTGCGCGCAAAACGGGCGCCCCTGCTTTGACTACCATGTCGGGCGCGGCCCGGGTGTGTGTGTCGGCGCGATTTCCCCGGCAGACTATGCCAAGAACGTCAAGCGTGTCGAGCGCTTTTTGTCGGGCCATCGCAAGGATGTCGTCGATGAGCTGACCTCCGAGATGACGGATGCCGCTGAGGCGCTCGACTTTGAGCGCGCGGCACGCGTCAAACGTCGTTTGGAGGTCATCAGGGGTCTGGACGATCGTCAGCAAGTCGTTTTTCCCTCCAGTGTCGATATAGATGTCATCGGTTTCTATCGCGAGGAGACCATCTCCGCCGCTTGCGTCTTCGTCGTTCGCGAGGGCCGAACAGTTCGCACCTGCGAGTTCATTCTCGACAAGGGTCTTGATGCTGACGAGGAAGAGCTCCAGTCGGGCTTTCTTAAGCGCTATTACGACGAGACGGCTGATATTCCAGCTGAGGTCAACCTTTCCGTCGAGCTTGAGGATGCGGAGGCGCTGGGGGAGTGGCTTGCGGGCAAGCGTGAGCGTTCCTGCCATCTCCATAGGCCGCAGCGTGGCGAAAAGCACCGTCTGCTCGATATGGCATCCAAAAATGCGCGCCATGCTCTCATGCGCTACATGATGCGAACGGGGTACGCTGACGACCGCACCAATCAAGCGCTCCTGGAGCTCGAAAGTGCGTTGGCGCTGCCATCGCCGCCGTTGCGTATCGAGTGCTTCGATATCTCTACACTGCATGGCACCTTTACGGTCGCCTCGATGGTGGTGTTTACCAACGGGCGCGCCGACAAGAGTCAGTATCGTCGTTTTAAAATTCAGGCCGAATTGGACGAGGCAAACGACTTCGTGTCGATGTCCGAGGTTTTGGGACGACGTTATGCTCCCGAGCGTATGGCCGACGAGCGCTTTGGCTCGCGCCCCGATTTGCTCGTTGTCGATGGCGGTAAGCCGCAATTGACCGCTGCGATCAAGCAACTTGAGGCTCTTGGGCTCGATATACCAGTTTGTGGCTTGGCAAAGGCCGATGAGGAGGTTTTCGTGCCTTGGGACGAGACTCCAGTCGTGCTGCCGACCGGGTCCGCGTCGCTCTATCTAATTAAACAGGTGCGCGATGAATCGCACCGTTTTGCCATCACGTTCCATCGCGAATTGCGCGATAAAGCCATGACGGTTTCGGTACTCGATGACGTTCCAGGCGTGGGACCCACCAGAAAACGTGCCCTTATGCGCCATTTTGGCTCGATGAAGCGTTTGCGCGCGGCGAGCGAGCAAGAGATCGCGGAAGTTCGAGGCGTTCCTGCCGATGTCGCCAAAGCGGTTCACGAGGCGCTCGTTGCATGGAATGCCGAGCGCGCCGAGGCGGCGGCAAAGCAATCCGAAAACTAAACACGCCTCTAAACAACTGATATACATGATTGCGTGATTTTCAATCATTTATTTCACGGCGATTACCAGCCGATTTCGGGTTTAATTAACGCTAAAACGTTTGACTAACCATGGTGAACAACACTGCTATCCTGCGGGTTGACGAAGACTGATATCTCACCTCGTCGATACATACTGTCTGTCGAATCATTTGTCAATGAATTCGGCGAACGGTAGTAAATACCGTTCAAGCGGATGTATGTATCGGTCGCCGAGCGCGGCACCTCACTTGGGTTCGTCGGTAGGTAAGGTATATATCGTCCGCAAGTTGCGCGGGGGCACGTCTAGGTGCTCCCGGGTAAGATTCTCTATTGATAGGAGAAGACATGGCCATCATCAACAAGGGTATGTCCAGGCGTTCGTTCCTCGGCCTCACCGGCAGCGTCGCTGCTGTCGCAGGGCTTGGTCTCACCGGCTGCGGTGGCAGCTCTAGCGACGAGGGTTCCGCTTCCGGTTCCACCGATTCCGCCAACCGTGGCGGCGGCGTGATCACCGCTGGTTCCGCTTACGCTCCGTCCAGCTTCGATCCCGCCAGCACCGGCTCCGCTGTGGGCCTGGGTGCTAACTGGCACGTCGTCGAGGGCCTCTACGGCATCGATTACCACGACTACAGCACCTTCAACGAGCTCGCCACCGACGATCCCAAGTCTGTGGACGACACCACTTTCGAGGTCACCATCCGCAAGGGCGCCAAGTTCTCCGATGGCACCGAGGTCACCGCTGACGATGTCGTCGCTTCCTACACCGCTTGCGCCGCTTCTGCTACGTATGCTCCGTTCTTCCAGCCCTTCGAGTCCATCGAGGCCAAGGACGCCAGCACCGTGACGGTCAAGACCAAGGTCCCCAACTTCTCCCTGCTCAAGGATCGTCTGGCCATCGTCCGCGTTACCCCGGCCACCCAGACCGAGGAGGATCGCGCCAAGCAGCCGATCGGCTCCGGCCCCTGGATGTACGACTCTATCTCCGATACCGAGATCACCCTGGTTCCCAACCCCGAGTACAACGGTGAGTATGCTGCCGAGGATAAGAAGATCCAGTACAGCATCCTGACCGACCCCACCGCTCGCGTTACCGCTCAGCAGGAGGGCTCCACGCTCGTTATGGAGCTCGTTACCGCTGACGCCGTCGACCAGCTCGAGAGCGCCGGCTGCAAGATCGATAACGTTCAGGGTTTCGGCACCCGCTTCATCATGTTCAACGTCGCCAAGGAGCCTTGGAACAACGTCAAGGTCCGTCAGGCTGTCATGTATGCACTCGACACCGAGAAGATGGTCAGCAACACCTTCGCCGGCCTTGCCACCGCTGCCAGCTGCTACCTGCCCAAGAGCTTCACCAACTATCATGAGGCTTCCACGGTGTACAAGACCGACGCCAAGAAGGCCAAGAAGCTCATCGAGGAGTCTGGCATCACCCCGGGTGCCATCACCCTGCGCACCACCGACAACGAGCAGATCAAGGGCATGGCCGCCCAGGTCAAGAACGACCTCGACGCTCTCGGCTTCGATGTGACCATCCAGACCGATACCTCGCCGGCCACCTACGCTGCCATCGACGGCGGCGAGGCCTACGATATCCTCCTTGCCCCTGGCGATCCTTCCTGCTTCGGCGCCGACCCCGACCTGCTGCTTAACTGGTGGTACGGCGACAACGTCTGGATGCAGACCCGTTGCCCGTGGAAGGAGTCCGCTGAGTGGCAGAAGCTCCACAGTCTCATGGACGAGGCTCTTGCCGCCGAGGGCGACGAGCAGCAGAAGAAGTGGAACGAGTGCTTCGACATCATTGCCGACAACGCTGTTCTGTACCCCGTTGTCCACGTCAAGACCGTCTCCGCTTCCTGGGACGATCCGTCCACTGCGCCCAACGGCGAGGCCCTCGATGGCTTCAAGGGCATCGGCACGACGAGCATGTCCTTCAGGGGCGTCGCGACCGTCAAGGCGTAAGGCTCGCTTGAGTCTGTATGCAGGATGTCGGTCGTTGGGACCGTATCCTCATAGTTGAAACAAAGACCCGGGCGGCAACGATGTCGCTCGGGTCTTGTAATGAGTATCCGTACTCATATACCAGTTGGTCCTACCGACAAAAGAAAGGGGAGAGAACGTGAACAACTTGCTACGTTTGATTGGAAGGCGTCTCGTGGCGCTGCCGATCATGGCATTGGGCGTCACCGTCCTGGTGTTCTTCCTTATGTCGTTCTCCAAGACCGACCCCGCCTATACGGCGTTGGGTGACGGTGCCTCGCCCGAGGCGGTTGCCGAGTACCATGAGAAGTATGGTCTGGACGACCCCTGGCCCGTGCGCTACGTGCGCTACATGGGCGATCTGATCCATGGCGACATGGGCACCTATGGTGCTGCTCGCAACTCCGTTGCCAAGCGCATCTCCACTGCCCTGCCCGTCACGATGCAGCTGACCTTCATCGGTCTTGCCATCGGCGCGGTCGTTTCGTTTTTACTCGGCGTCATCGCGGCACTGTATCGCGATAAATGGCCGGACCAAGTGATCCGCGTCTTCTCCATCGCTGGCTTGGCAACCCCGTCGTTCTGGCTTGCCGTTCTGTTGATTCTGCTGTTCTCTTCCTACCTTAAGGTGCTTCCGGCGTCCGGTGCTCTGCCTCACTTCACCACCAACCCGGCTGGCTATCTGGGACGTATGATCATGCCCGCCATTGCTCTTGCCTTCCCGCTGACGGGTCAGATGACTCGTATCGTGCGTACGGCCATGGTCGAGGAGCTCGACAAGGACTATGTCCGTATGGCTCGCGGCGCCGGCGTTCCCGAGAAGGTCGTCGTCGGCATCAACGTACTTCGCAATGCGCTGATCACCCCGGTCACCACCCTCGGTCTTAAGATCGGTTACCTCATGGGCGGCGCCGTCGTCATCGAGGTTATCTTCAACCTCCCCGGCATGGGCACCGCGATCCTGCAGGGCGTTCAGGGCAACGAGGCGAACCTGGTTCAGGGCGTCGTCATCGTCGTTGCTCTTGCCTTCATCATCATCAACATCGTGGTTGACATGCTCTACCTGCTCATCAACCCGCGCATCAGGACGGTGTAGATTATGGTAAAGATTCGAGAGAAGCAAACCGAGCAGCTCGAGAAGGCTGCCTCCAAGGGGCTCAAGCTCGGTGGCTGGAAGAAGATGACGCTGTCTTCTAAGATTGCCGCCGTCGTGCTGGCGCTGGTCGCCCTGACCGCGATTCTGGCGCCCCTTCTTGCCCCCTATAGCCCGGTCGAGATCTTTACGGCTCGCCAGGCTCCCGGCAACGGATTTATCTTCGGTACCGACGATAAGGGTCGCGACATTCTGTCGCGCATGCTCTACGGTGGTCGTTACTCGCTGATTATCGGCTTTGGCGCCACTGCCATGGCTCTGGTCTGCGGCTCGGTCGTGGGCGCCCTCGCGGCGGTTTCGCGCAAGGCCGTTTCCGAGACGATCATGCGTATCCTGGACATCATCATGTCCATCCCGGGTATCGCCCTCGCGGCCGTCTTCGTCTCCATCCTGGGCAACTCCGTGCCGTCGATCATTTTCGCCATCGGCTTTATGTACACTCCGCAGATTGCCCGTATCGTGCGCGCCAACATCGTGTCCGAGTACGGCGAGGACTATGTCCGCGCGGTCATCGTTTCCGGCGCCAAGGCTCCGTGGATTTTGATCAAGCATGTTCTGCGTAACTGCATCGCCCCGATCATGGTCTTCACCGTTACCCTGGTCGCCGACGCCATCATCTTCGAGGCCTCGCTGACCTTCATCGGCGCTGGTATCCAGGAGCCCACAGCTACCTGGGGCAACATCCTCGCCGACGCCCGCGGCGGCGTGCTCGCCGGCCGTTGGTGGCAGGCACTGTTCCCGGGCCTGGCCATCATGATCACCTGCCTGGCGCTCAACATCCTCTCCGAGGGCATTACCGACGCCATGGCCGCTGCTCCCTCCGCCGCCCTGGATCCGACCGATTCCTCCAAGCGTCGCGAGGCCGACCTGCTGGTCTCCGACCCCGTTCGCGCCTACAAGGAGCAGGCCCAGTCCCTCTCCGCTCGCCTTGGCGCCCTGCGCGATGTCGAGCTCAAGCGTGACGATCGCCATGTGCCTGACGAGTCTGTCGAACCGATTCTCTCGGTCCGTGACTTCTGCATTCAGTTTGAGCACCACGGCGATATCAACGTCGTCGACCATGTCAACTTTGACGTCCGTCCTGGTCAGACCATGGGCCTGGTGGGCGAGTCCGGTTGCGGCAAGTCCATCACCACGCTGGCCATCATGGGCCTGACCGACGATGACGAGCACCTTTCCGGCGAGGTCCTCTGGGAGGGCCGCGACCTGCTCAAGATGAGCAAGAAGGAGTGGTTCGGCCTGCGCGGTACCGATATCGCTATGGTCTATCAGGACGCCCTGTCCTCGCTCAACCCCTCCATGCTCATCTCTGCCCAGATGAAGCAGCTCACCAAGCGCGGCGGCACCCGCAGCGCCGAGGAACTCCTGGAGCTCGTGGGCCTCGACCCCAAGCGTACGCTCGAGAGCTACCCGCATGAGCTTTCCGGTGGCCAGCGTCAGCGTGTTCTGATCGCTATGGCCCTTACCCGCGACCCCAAGCTGGTCATCTGCGACGAGCCCACGACCGCTCTGGACGTTACCGTCCAGAAGCAGGTCATCAAGCTGCTCAACGACCTTCAGGCCAAGCTCGGCTTTGCCATGATCTTCGTCTCGCATGACCTGGCGCTGGTCGCCGAGGTCGCCCATAACATCACGGTTATGTATGCCGGTCAGGTTATCGAGCAGGCACCCACCAAGGAGCTGCTCACCAACCCGATTCACGAGTACACCCGCGGTCTTCTGGGTTCCGTTCTGTCCATCGAGAGCGGTTCGGGCCGCCTTCACCAGGTACCCGGCGCCGTTCCGAGCCCGCGCGATTTCCCCAAGGGCGATCGCTTCGCGCCCCGCTCGAGCCATCCGCGTATTGGCCTGGACACCCGTCCGGTCTTCAAGCGCGTGCCCGGCACCGAGCACTTCTATTCCGAGCTCCCCGACGAGGTGCTCAAGGCAAATGGTTTGACCCCTCACGCGGAGGTGATGTAGATGAGCGAGACCGCAGTCAACGGCGTCGAGCCGATCATCTTCCTTGATGACGTCCACGTCACCTTTAGGACCCGTACCGGCTCGATTCTGCACCCCAACCTGGTTCACGCCGTCCAGGGTGTAACGATTAAGCTCATGCCCGGTCAGACGATCGGCATCGTCGGCGAGTCCGGTTGCGGAAAGTCCACCACCGCCAACGTCATGTGCGGCCTGCAGGCCCCCACGAGCGGCAAGGTCTACTTTAAGGGCAAGGACGTTACCAAGCGTACCGCCGAGGACCGTCGCCACATGGGTCGCGTCATCTCGGTCGTGTTCCAGAACCCGGCCACGGCGCTCAACCCCCGCATGGTCGTTCGCGAGCAGCTGCTCGACCCCATGCGCGTCCACAACCTGGGTACCGAGGCCGAGCAGGAGAAGCGCGTCAAGGAACTCCTGGAGCTCACCGGTCTGCCCAGCTCCGCCGCCGAGGTTCTTCCCGGCCAGCTTTCGGGCGGCCAGCGCCAGCGCGTCGCAATTGCCCGTGCCCTGTCGCTGAACCCCGATGCCATCATCGCCGACGAGCCCACCTCGGCTCTGGACGTTTCGGTCCGCGCGCAGATTCTGAACCTGCTGACCGACCTTAAGAAGGAGCTCGGCCTGGCCATGGTGTTCATCAGCCATGACATCCAGACGGTCCGCTATATCTCTGACGACATCATCGTTATGAATGGCGGCAAGATCGTCGAGCAGGGCGAGGCCAAGCAGGTCTTCCAGCACCCCCAGGACCCCTACACCAAGATGCTGCTCGGCGCTGCGCCGTCGCTGCTGCATCCCAAGCTCGGCGAGTAGTCTCGCTTTCCCTCCCGTGCGCCCGGTTCCCTTGCCGGGCGCACCTCCGTTGCGATTTCGAAAGGTTGGGTTCACGAGCCATGCCAAGTGCTCAGGAGCTACAACAGCAATTTGGTGAATATCGAGGCGCTATGCCCCGTCCATCGGATTTCGATCTCTTTTGGAAGGACCGCATGGCCGAGGCCGACGCCGTCGGGCTTGACTATGCGATCGAGACGGCATCGGTCACCGATGCCGTGACCTGCCAGCTTTTCGACCTCTGGTATACCGGCATGTGTGGCGCTCGCCTGCATGCCAAGTACCTTAAACCCGTCTCGGATGAGCCCGTGCCGTTGGTACTTCAGTTCCATGGATATCCGGGTGCAAGCCGCAGCTGGTTTGAGCAGGCGTCGTTTGCGGGCATGGGCATGGCGCTCATCGCCCTCGACTGCCCCGGTCAAGGAGGTCCCTCCGAGGACATTGGTGGATTTGAGGGCACAACGGTCGCGGGCCATATCGTCGCCGGTATCGACGGCGACCCGGCCAACCTCTACTATGTCCGCTTGCACCAAGATATTCGCATCCTGTGCCGCATCGTTCGCGAGCTTGAGGGCATCGATCTTGCCCACGTATTTGTGAACGGCGCGTCGCAGGGAGGCGGTTTGGGCATTGCGACCTGTGCGCTCAATAGTGATTTGGTTGACCACGCGGCCATCCTCTATCCCTTCTTATCGGACTTCCGCCTGGTTTGGGATCTGGACGCCGACGATATTGCCTACGAGGGTCTGCGCTATTGGTCGCGTTGGTTTGACGAGGACTCGACTCGTATCGAGGAAGCCTATGCCAAGCTGGCGTACTTCGATTCCAAGAATTTTGCCCCCATGGTCAAGTGCCCCGTGCTGTTTGGCACGGGCACGGCTGATATCGTCTGTCCGCCGGCAACGCAGTTTGCGGTGTACAACAACCTGTCCTGCGATAAGCGTCATGAGTTCTTTGAGGGCTTTGGCCACGAGGAGATTCAGGATTTTGACGATCTGATCATTCCGTTTTTCTGTGAGGGAGGGGAGGCTCATGTCTAAGTGCGAGAGCAATGTTGACGAGCTGATAGTCCCCGGGCTCGTGGGAATTCCTGGAACGGTTTCATCAAGGCTTGCAGAATATCGGGACTGGCACGGCGATGTCCAACCAGATGTTTCTGATTTAGAGACATGCGCTTCGAATCTTGAGATTCAAGGCCTGGCCATTACGGCGATTGACTTTGTTAACCCCTGCGCTCGTTACTCGGAGGTTTCCTTTGAGCTCGGTGACGATGCGGTCCACGCTCGCTTGATTGAGCCTGTTGGTCGTGCCCGAGTATCTATGCGCGTGCCGCTGTGCCTGATGTTCCACGACATCGATCGGCCTGTGCGCGGCTGGCATCACATGACGAGATTTGCCGCCATGGGGTATGCCGTCCTCGCGCTGGATGACGATGTCGCTGGTGCGGACGACCTGCAGCGGGGGATTGCTTCGCCCGCTTTTGTCAAGCGCGTCCGTTGGGGTTGCGCGATGGCGAAGGTGGCGCGCAATCTTGATGGCATGGACCCCGACCGCATCTTTGCATGGGGCGAGGGTCTTGGCGGCGGAGTCGCGCTGGCGGTTTCTGCTCTGGACGAGCGGGGCCTCGCCTGCACGGCGGTTGCCAATCCGCTTCCTGGCGGCCTCGAGGCGCTGTCGTCTCGGGTGCACGGATCGGTGCTCATGGGCACATCGCTTATGGATACCGTGAGCGATCCCAAGGGCCAGTTTGCCGTATTCAACGGTCTTGAGTGTGACCGGAGGCATATCATCTATGCCAAATACGCTCATGAGCGCATCAATGCGTTCGAAAACGAAGTCGTCGACTTCTTTAACCAAACGTTCTACTCGTGTTCTTTGGCCTAGACGGCCTGGACACTGCCAGCAAGAGTGGGTGGCATAGGGCCGCCCGCCAGACAACTAAGGAGATTCTTGTGGCAACTCAGAAATTCACCGGCGTTATCCCTCCCGTCGTTGTTCCCGATACCGAAGATCACCAGCTTGATGTTGCCTCCTTTGAGCGCAGCATCAACCGCATGATCGATGCCGGCGTCGATGGTCTGTTCTTCCTGGGCTCTTCGGGTGAGGTCGTCTTCTCCACCGACGAGCGTCGCCGTCAGATCATCGCCGAGGCAGTACGCATCGTCGACCACCGCGTTCCCGTTCTGGTCGGCATCATCGACACCGAGACCGAGCGCATGATCGAGCACGGTAAGGTCGCTCAGGAGCTGGGCGCCGATGCGCTCGTCGCCACCTGTCCGTTCTATGCCCTGCAGGGCATGACCGAGGTCGAGGAGCACTTCCGCATCCTGCACGAGGAGCTTGACCTGCCCATCTTCGCCTATGACATTCCCGTCTGCGTTCACACCAAGCTCCCCTGGAAGCTCCTTGCCAAGCTCGGTGCCGAGGGCGTCCTTGCTGGCGTCAAGGATTCCTCGGGTGATGACGTCTCGTTCCGCTATCTCGTTCAGGAGAACGAGAAGAACGGCCATCCGATGAGCATCCTCACCGGTCACGAGGTTGTTGTCGACGGCGCTTACCTCGGTGGCGCCGACGGTTCCGTCCCGGGTCTCGCTAACGTTGAGCCCGAGGGCTACGTTCGTCAGTGGAAGGCCGCTCAGGCCGGCGACTGGGCTACCGTCAAGGCCGAGCAGGATCGCCTCAATGAGATTTCGCACATCTGGGATGTCACCTCGGGCGTCCAGGGCTATGCCGGTGGCGTCGGCGCCTTCAAGACCGCTATGAACCTCATGGGCATCTTCGACAGCCCGACCATGCCGCGCCCGGTGAAGGCCATGACCGGCGAGAACGTCGAGGCTATTAAGAAGGTCCTCCAGGACAACGGTCTCCTGTAAAGCTTCCCCAGGCACCCGATCTTGGGGCTCAAGTGGTCGGGCGTGACCCATTAGGTCAACGCCCGACCACTTTCACCCCAACCTCGGGCACCTGGGAAACCTTTATCAACCTGTGGCGATAATTCTGCCCTCATTTCCTGTAGTTGTTTTTATCTCCGAAGGAGAGCGACATGGAGAACAAGTACGTCTGCTCTGTCGATATCGGCGGAACTAAGATTGCGACTGCCATCATGGAGTACCCGGCTGACGGTAGTGTGCCCCATCCCGTTTTTGAGGCCGAGGTTCCCACAGAGGCCCAAGAGGGCGGCGAGGCCGTCTTCCAGCGTATCGAGGCGTCCATCAAGGCTGCTCTCGAGGCGAATCCCGATGTCGAGGTCCTTGGCGTCGGTATCGGTGCCGCCGGCGTCGTCGATCCCAAGACGGGCGCCATCGCGTACGCCAATGAGATCATGCCCGGCTGGTCCGGCGTTCAGTTGGGGCCGCGTCTGCGCGAGGATCTCGGTCTTCCCGTTGCCGTTGTAGGCGACGTGCAGGCTCATGCTCTGGGCGAGGCCCACTGGGGCGTCGGCAAGGGCAAGTTCTCCGTCTTGTGTCTTGGCATCGGTACGGGCATCGGCGGCGCATATGTCGAGAACGGCCGCGTAATGCAGGGCTTCCATGGTGCTGCTGGCCATATGGGCCACATCGAGTGCTCGGCTGCCGCCGGCATTCCCTGCGCCTGCGGGCGTTCCGGCCATCTTGAGTCTGTCGCTTCGGGCACTTCCATTGGTCGTATGTACGATGAGCGCTTTGGTCGCGTCGACCCCAGCCGTCCTTCGGTCGGTCGCGATGTGAACGACCTGTGCCGCGCGGGCGACGCAAAGGCAACCGAGGTCATCCATGACGCTGGCTTTGCGCTGGGCGCCAGCTTGGGCTCGCTCGCCAATATCCTTGACCCGGAGGTCATCGTGCTTTCGGGCGGTGTGATTCACCAGGGTCCCGATTGGCGCTCGCAGACGTGGAAGGACTCGGTGCACGAGGGCTATGCCAGCCAGGCGCTCGACCCGCTTCAGGACACGCCGATCCTCATCGGTTCTCTGGAGGGCG
Source organism: Collinsella sp. AF15-51 (assembly GCF_003462845.1). NCBI lineage: Bacteria > Bacillati > Actinomycetota > Coriobacteriia > Coriobacteriales > Coriobacteriaceae > Collinsella > Collinsella sp. AF15-51. The sequence goes on from NZ_QRYG01000008.1 coordinate 27,178, forward strand.
ACGCGCCGCTTATCGGTGCCGCCGAACACCTTCTTGCGTCGTTGAAGTAAACATAACTACCAAGTGCGCCTTCTGAGGTGCCGCAGATTGACGTGAAAGAGGAGCGAAGCGTACTTCGGTACGCGAGCGACGGTTTGAACGTCAAGGTGCGGTGTCTCAGAAGGCTGTTTTGAGAAAGGTTGAGTCGCACATGACCGTTGATCCTTTGATTCAATCCCTGAAGGGAAAGCTCGTCGTGAGCGTTCAGGCCTATATGGGCGAGCCGCTTCGTACGCCCGAAACCATGGCTCAGATGTCTCGCGCCTGCGAGCTTGGCGGCGCCGCCGCTATTCGCTGCCAGGGTCTTGCCGACATCGCCGCCATTAAGGGACGCTGCGAGGTCCCCGTCATCGGCTTGTGGAAGGATGGACACGAGGGCGTCTACATCACGCCGACGCTGCGTCATGCTCGCGCCTGCGTTGCCGCCGGTGCCGACATCGTGGCAATTGATGCCACTGATCGCCCACGTCCCGATGGCAAGACCATCGAGGACACCTTCCGTCCGCTGCACGAGGAGGGCGTGCTCCTGATGGCCGACTGTGCCACCATCGAGGATATTCGTCGTGCTGTCGATATGGGCTTCGACCTGGTGTCCACTACGCTTTCTCATGGTGTCGCCGCCATCGATTGCACCATGGCCGACGGTCCCGATCTGCCGCTCCTGCGCCAGGCGACCGAGGAGTTTCCCGGCCTTCCCATTATCTGCGAGGGCCGCGTGCACACGCCCGAGGAGGCCCGCGCCGCAATTGATGCGGGCGCCTGGGCCGTTGTCGTGGGCACCGCCATTACGCACCCCACGAGTATTACGAGTTGGTTCAAAGCCGCGCTTGAGGCGTAAGACGGACCTCGTATCCGCTCAGGGCGGTATACTCATTAAAAGCAATTGACCGCGCGGGATCCGGGTTGCTGGGTCCCGCGCTTGTTTTTAGGAGGCAGCACATGCAAAAGGGAGATGCCATGGATGCGGCGGAGCGCTCGGAGCGTATCCCCGATATCGTCATCATCACCGGAATGTCCGGATCGGGCCGCACACAGGCCATGCACGTGTTCGAGGATATGGGCTATTTTTGCATTGATAACCTGCCTCCGCGTCTGATTGCCCAGCTTGCCGAGCTCGTTGGCATCAATACGGGCGTGGGTAGGCACCTTGCCGTCACCTGCGACCTGCGCAGCCAGGGCTTGTTCGATGAGCTGCTCGATGCCGTTGCCGCACTCGAGGAGCGCGAGATGAGCTGCGACATCGTTTTTCTCGAGGCCTCTGACGAGGTGCTGATCCGTCGCTACAGCGAAAACCGCCGCCGCCATCCCATTGCCAAGCCGGGGGAGACTACGGCCGATGCGATTCAGCGGGAGCGTCTGCAGCTGCGGGGTGTGCGCGATCGAGCCGATATGATCATCGACACGAGCCGTCTGCGCACCTCTGCCCTGCGCAATAAATTGCGCATGGCGTTCTCCGAGTTGTCCGACCAGCAGCTCATGGACGTTCACGTGTTCTCGTTTGGCTTTAAGCACGGTATGCCCGTCGAGGCGGACATTATGATCGACGTTCGCTTCCTGCCCAATCCGTTCTACGATCCCGAGATGCGCACCATGACCGGTCTCGATAAGAAAGTCTCCGACTTTGTTCTGGACCATCCCAAGACCCAGGAGTTCTGGAAGGCCTGGACGCAGCTGCTCGATACGGTTATGCCCGGCTATATCGCGGAGGGCAAGCCGCAGCTTTCTATCGCCATCGGCTGCACGGGCGGACAGCACCGTAGCGTCGCCATTGCCGAGGCCACGGCCCGTTACCTGGAAGGCGCCCAGTATCACGTGAGCATCTCCCACCGCGACCTGTCGCGCGCCAACACGAAGGCATAGGCCTGCATGTCGTTTACCGCTGAGGTGCGCGACGAGCTTGCGCGCTGCGAACCCGAATGTGAATACTGCGATTTGTCGACGCTTGCCGCCCTGACGCGTGTGAGCGGTACGCTTTCGTTGGCCGGCTCCGGGCGGTATCGTTTGACGGTCGCGACCGAGACGGGAGCCGTCGCGCGCACGATGATCACGCTGACGCATCGCATCCTTAAGCTCAAAACGGAATTCACCGTTCGTAAATCGGTCTTGCATAAGGTCCGTAACTATCTCATTACCCTGCCCGATCAACCCGACCTGGACAAGGCTCTGGTGCTGCTGGGCATTCTAGACCGCAGGGGAGGGCTCGTTGCTGGTGTTCCCCGACACATCGTTGCCCGTCCCTGCTGCAGGCTTGCCTACATCCGCGGCGCGCTCATCGCGGGCGGCTTCGTGGCCGATCCACGCGGCGATTTTCATTTGGAGATCGCGGTGCAGGGCGAGCAATATGCCAAGGGGCTTTGCGACCTGTTGGGGCAGATTGGGGTCCATGCTCGTGTTAATGCGCGGCGGGGGTCATATGCCGTGTACATTAAGAGCGCCGAGGAAATCGAGCATTTATTAAAGCTGATTGGTGCCAAGCGCAGCGTTGCCGAGATTGAGGAGGCGCGCGCGGTCAAGTTGGTTAAGAACGATGTGAACCGTCGCGTGAACGCCGAGCTCGCCAACCAGACCAGAAGCGCCGGTGCTGCCCAACATCAGCTTGCGCTTATCGATGAGCTCGAGCAGCGCGGCCTTCGCGATGCGCTTCCGGATGCCTTGGCGGTCTTTTGCGACCTGCGCGAGCGCTATCCCGATCTGTCGCTGCGTGATTTAGGGGAGATGGCTGACCCTCCCTTGTCGAAGTCGGCCCTCTACCATCGAGTTTTGAGGCTTGAAAAGCTCATTGAAGCAAACGGGTAGTTTAAAGTATCGACTTATATACGGATTTAGCTGCTATTTTATTCTTTAAAACGTTTTAACGTAAATTTGATTTTCAATTTCGAGCATTCTCGTGAAATTCAAGTCAAAAAAAAGGTATATTAGGCGAGTGGTTAGTTTGTGGGCCTCAACGGCGGGCGCTGTAGCTTGCGGGGGCCTTACGAAAGGAGACACAATGGCAGTAAAGGTTGCTATTAACGGCTTCGGTCGCATCGGTCGTCTGGCTTTCCGTCAGATGTTCGGTCATGAGGGCTCCGAGATCGTCGCTATCAACGACCTCACCTCTCCCGATATGCTCGCTTACCTGCTGAAGTACGACTCCACGCAGGGCAACTACGCTCGCGATCACGAGGTCGTTGCTGGCGAGGATTCCATCACCGTTGACGGCAAGGAGATCAAGATCTACAAGGAGGCCGACGCCAACAACCTGCCTTGGGGCGACCTCGACGTCGACGTCGTTCTCGAGTGCACCGGCTTCTACACCAGCAAGGCTAAGGCTCAGGCCCACATCAACGCTGGCGCCAAGAAGGTCGTCATCTCCGCTCCGGCCGGCAGCGATCTGCCCACCATCGTGTACAACGTCAACCACGAGACGCTGACCGCTGAGGACAACATCATCTCCGCTGCTTCCTGCACCACCAACTGCCTCGCCCCGATGGCCAAGGGTCTGAACGACTTCGCTCCCATCGTGTCCGGCATCATGACCACCATTCACGCCTGGACCGGCGACCAGATGCCGCTCGACGGCCCGCAGCGCAAGGGCAACAAGCGTCGTAGCCGCGCCTGCGCCGTCAACATCGTCCCCAACACCACCGGTGCTGCCAAGGCTATCGGCCTGGTTCTCCCCGAGCTCAACGGTAAGCTCATCGGTGCCGCCCAGCGCGTCCCGACGCCGACCGGCTCCATCACCAACCTCTACGCTGTCGTTGACAAGAAGGTCACCGTCGACGAGGTCAACGCCGCTATGAAGGCCTACGCTTCCACCATCTCCGAGACCTTCGGTTACAACGAGGACGACATCGTCTCCACCGACATCATCGGCGAGACCCACGGCTCCATCTTCGACGCCACTCAGACCATGTGCTCTGACCTCGGCAACGGCCAGACCCTCGTTCAGGTCACCTCTTGGTACGACAACGAGAACTCTTACACCTCTCAGATGGTCCGCACCATCAAGTACTTCGAGAAGTTCGTTGCTTAATTTAGCTTTTAGCGAATAGCTCGTTGAGCGTCTAAAGAAGGGCGCGGCCTTATAGGGCTTACACCCTAGGGTCGCGCCCTTTTTATAGGAAATCGTCTGCCGTAATGGGAGGCAGACACGTACGAAAGGTAGAAGCAAACATGGCCTTTACCAAGAAGACCGTCCGCGACATCGATGTCGACGGCAAGCGCGTTCTCGTCCGCGTTGACTTCAACGTGCCTATCAAGGATGGCGTCGTTGGCGACACCACCCGTATCAAGGCTGCCCTGCCCACCATCAACTATCTCGTTGAGCACAACGCTCGCGTCATCCTCATGAGCCACCTCGGCCGTCCCGATGGCACCGGCTTCCAGCCCGAGCTGTCCCTCGAGCCCGTCGCCAAGAAGCTCGCCGAGCTCTCTGGTCTCGACGTTGCCTTTGTCGCCGACACCTACGGCGAGAAGGCTGCCGAGGCTGTCGCTGCTGTCGAGCCGGGCAAGGTTCTCGTTCTCGAGAACGTCCGCTTCGATAAGCGTGAGAAGAAGAACGATCCCGAGATCGCCAAGAAGCTCGCTTCCTATGGTGACGTCTTCGTTCTCGATGCCTTCGGCACCGCTCACCGCGCCCAGGGTTCCGTCGTGGGCCCCGCCGCTTACCTGCCTGCCGTCGCTGGCTTCCTGCTCGAGAAGGAGGTCGACACGCTGACCGGCATCTTCGCCGAGCCCGAGCGCCCCTTCGTCGCCATCGTCGGCGGTTCCAAGGTTTCCTCCAAGATCGGCGTTCTCGATCACCTCATCGACTCCGCTGACACCCTGATCATCGGTGGCGGCATGGCCTACACTTTCTTCCTGGCTCAGGGCCTGTCCGTTGGTCAGTCCCTCAAGGAAGAGGACTGGGTCGAGCGCGCTGGCGAGATGCTCAAGAAGGCCGAGGAGAAGGGCGTCAAGATCCTGCTCCCCATCGACAACCGCGTTGCCGATCACTTTGGCGAGGACGCTGTCCCCGAGGTTGTCGCTTCCGACGCTATCCCCGACGATCGTGAGGGCATGGACATCGGCCCCAAGACCGAGGAGCTTTACGCCGAGGCCGTCAAGGGTGCCAAGACCGTGTTCTGGAACGGCCCCATGGGCGTCTTCGAGTTCGACAACTTCGCTCACGGCACCCAGGCTATCGCCGAGGCTGTCGCCGAGGCCGACTGCACCTCGATCATCGGCGGTGGCGACTCCGTCGCAGCTGTCAACAAGTTCAACCTGGCCGACAAGATGAGCTGGATCTCCACCGGTGGTGGAGCTTCCATGGAGCTCGTCGAGGGTAAGGCCCTGCCCGGAGTGGAGGCGCTTCTCGATGCCTAATCGCACCCTTCTTATCGCTGGTAACTGGAAGATGAACAACGACGTCGCCGAGGCCGCCAAGCTCGCCGACGAGCTGGCTCAGGCTCTGCCCGAGGTTCCGGCTGGCGTCGAGGTGCTCGTCTGCCCTCCGACTATCGACATCACCACGGTTCATGACCGCATTCAGGCTGCCCCCATCGCCCTCGGTGCACAGAATGTGTACTGGGAGGCCAAGGGTGCCTTCACCGGTGAGTCCTCTTGCGACATGCTCAAGTCCGCTGGTTGCACCTACTGCATCATCGGTCACTCCGAGCGTCGCGACTACTTCCACGAGACCGACGAGGACCAGAACAAGAAGGCCAAGGCTCTCGTTGCCGCCGGTCTTGTTCCCGTCTTCTGCTGCGGCGAGTCCCTTGAGGTCCGCGAGGCCGGCACCTATGTCGAGCACGTCGTGAACCAGGTCAAGGCCGGCCTTGCTGGTCTTGAGATCACCTGCCCCAAGCAGGTCGTCGTCGCCTACGAGCCCATCTGGGCCATCGGCACCGGCAAGACCGCTACCGCCGAGGACGCTCAGGAGGTCTGCGGCGCTATCCGTGAGACCCTCAAGGAGATGTTCGGCGAGGAGCTCGCTAACGGCATCCGCGTCCTGTACGGTGGTTCCGCTAAGCCCGGCAACATCGCCGAGCTCGTCGCCAAGCCCGACGTTGACGGCGCCCTTGTGGGCGGCGCTTCGCTCAAGGCTGCCGACTTCGCCTCTATGGTCGTCAAGGCAGGCGAGTAGGACATATGGCACAGCGTCATCTTCCTGCACTCCTGATCATCATGGATGGTTGCGGCCTTGCTCCGGCCGATGGCGAGAACGCCGTCGCCGCTGCCAAGACGCCCTTCCTTGATAGCCTGTACGAGAAGTACCCCCACACCACGCTCGGCGCTTCGGGCGAGGACGTGGGTCTTCCCGATGGCCAGATGGGTAACTCCGAGGTGGGTCACCTCAACATCGGTGCCGGCCGCATCGTGTTCCAGGAGCTTTCGCGCATCAACAACGCCATCAAGGACGGCTCCATCGCCAAGAACGAGGTTTTCGTCAAGGCTATGGACGACGTCAAGGCTGACGGCAAGACCCTTCACCTCATGGGCCTTATGAGCCCTGGCGGTGTTCATTCTCACATGAACCACGTCGAGGCTCTGGTCAAGATGGCTGCCGAGCATGGTGTCAAGACCGTTCGCGTCCACGCCTTCATGGATGGCCGCGACGTTGACCCGCAGTCCGGTGCCGGTTACATGAGTGAGTTCTGCGCCTTCCTGGCTAAGATCTCCGAGGAGACTGGTTGCGACGCTCGCGTTGCCACCGTCTCGGGCCGTTATTGGGCCATGGACCGCGATAATCGTTGGGAGCGCATCCAGCGCGCCTACGACGTCATGGTCAACGCGTCCGATGCCGATACCGACCCCGTTGCCGGTATCAAGGCCTACTATGAGAAGGATCCGCGCGGCGACGAGTTCGTCGAGCCCTTCGCTGCCCACAACGAGGGCATCCACGAGGGCGACGCGGCCATCTTCTTCAACTTCCGTCCCGACCGTGCTCGTCAGATGACCCGCGTGTTCACGGACAAGGAGTTCGACGGCTTTGAGCGCGAGCAGATCAAGCTTTCTCACTTTGTGACGATGACCGAGTACGATCCGACGTTTGACGTCGAGGTCGCCTTCCCCAAGACGTTCCCCGAGAACGTCCTGGCCGACGTTATCGCCGCCAACGGCCTGAAGCAGCTGCATACCGCCGAGACCGAGAAGTACGCCCACGTGACGTTCTTCCTCAACGGCGGCATCGAGGAGCCCAAGGAGGGCGAGGAGCGCGTGCTCGTCGCTTCCCCCAAGGTCGCTACCTATGATCTGCAGCCCGAGATGAGCGCTCCGGAGGTTACTGAGAAGCTCGTCGCTGCTATTAACGAGGATCGCGCTGATTTCTACATCGTAAACTTCGCGAACTGCGACATGGTTGGTCACACCGGTGTCTTCGACGCCGCCGTTAAGGCCGTCGAGGCTGTTGACGATGCCCTGTCCAAGGTTGTCCCGGCGATTCTCGCCAAGGGCGGCTTTGCGCTGATTACCGCCGACCACGGCAACGCCGATCACATGTTTGACGTTGCTTCCGACGGTTCCAAGCATCCGTTCACGGCTCACACCACCAACCGTGTGCCGTTCATCATCGTTGATGAGAAGGCCAAGCTCACCGGTATCGAGGACGGTCGTCTCTCCGATATCGCTCCGACCATGCTCACCATGGCTGGTCTCGAGCCTTCCGCCGAGATGACGGGCCGCGTGCTCGCCACCGAGGCCTAAAGAAAACAACTATCGTTTTCTTGTAAGGGGGTTGTCCACGTCCGGGCAACCCTCTTTTGGTATTTCTGCCATTTCTACTCCGTCCCCAAATGGCAGATGGGGAGTGTTGGGGGTTGTGGTACAGTACTGGAGTTTGAATTGTTCTATTAAGGAGCTTATCTATGGGTCCGTTCCAGATTCTTCTGTTTGCTGTGTGGGCTGTTTCTGCCGTGGCGCTGACGATTCTCGTTCTGATGCACTCCGGTAAGGGCACCGGCGTTTCGGATATGATCGCCAGTTCTCTGTATAACTCCACCTCTGCCACGGGCGTTATGGAGCAGAACCTTGACCGCCTGACCGTCATCATGGCTGTTGTGTTTGCCGTGTGCGTCGTGCTGTGCATGTTCTTCTTCCCGCAGGGCATCGTCGGCTACTAAGCATCGGCGTATATACGTTTGTAAAGGGTCCCGCATGTGCGGGGCCCTTTTTGTTTACAGACTTGTAATAGAGTCAAAATATCCCCACATACTTCGCCTAACTAAAGAAATTCTCGACCGTTAACCGGAATCAGCGCCAAATTGTGCATAAAATGCGCTACTGTATTGCAAAACGTTGGCCCGCACTGCATAACCAGCCATAACGGCGGACCGCGTTTGAATGGTTCGATTGGGCTGTCTCGACGTTGCCCGGCCGAATTCACTTTGTCCTATCTCATAAGGAGGATGGCATGGCTGATTCTATGTTCCACCAGCCCGTTATGGGTCGTCGCGCCTTTGTTGGCGGCACCCTCGCTGCGAGCTCCATGGCTTTTCTTGCCGCATGCGGCAAGAAGGGCGGCGACGCTTCCGGATCTGACTCCGGTTCGACGCTGAACTTCTACATCAACAACCCGGTCTGCATCGACCCCTACAACGTCCAGGAGGATCAGGGCACTCAGGTCGAGTACCAGCTCTTCGACGCTCTGACGGAGTACGACCCCGAGAAGGGCGAGATCGTTCCGCTGGCTTGCGAGTCCTTTGAGGCTAACGACGACGCCACCGAGTTCACCTTCAAGATCAAGAAGGCTAAGTTCCACAACGGTGACGACGTTACCTCCAAGTCCTTCAAGCTCGGTTGGGAGCGTCTAGTCAACACCAAGTCGGCCATCGCCACCGAGTATGGTCCTTCCGAGGTCTCCTATCACCTTTCCATGGTTGAGGGCTATGACGATCTGCTTGCCGGCAACGCTACCGAGCTCAGCGGTGTTACTTGCCCCGACGATGAGACCCTCGTCGTCAAGCTGTCTTCCGCTTACGCCGACTTCCCCTTCGTCGCCTCTCACCCGGCTCTGTCCCCGGTTCCCGAGTGCGCCGAGTCCGATGTCAAGAGCTTCTACCTTGCCCCGGTCGGTAACGGCCCGTTCATGATGGACGGTAAGTGGGAGGATGGCCAGGAGATCAACCTCAAGAAGTTTGACGATTACTATGGCGACAAGGCCAAGATCGATGGCATCCACTTCCAGGTCATCAAGGACATGGAGACCGCTTACAAGGAGTTCCAGGCCGGTAACCTCGATGTCTGCGACGTTCCCGTTGCTCAGATCGATGCCGCCAAGAAGGACCGTGGCGAGTCCAAGGACGGTTACACCATGGGTGACGGCGAGCATATGCTGCTCGGTGCCGAGCCTTCCACGTACTATCTGACCTGCAACACCACGGCCGAGCCGTTCAATAACGCCGACCTGCGCAAGGGCATCTCCCTGGCCATCAACCGTGAGGCCATCTGCAAGACCATCTTCAAGGGTACCCGTACCCCCGCCGACGGTATTGTTCCTCCGGGAATCGCCGGCTACAAGGAGGGCGCATGGGAGTTCTGCGCCTATGACGTCGACAAGGCTAACGAGTACCTCGACAAGGTCGCTCCCGCTGGCGCTAACGGCGATCGTGGCATTAGCGTGACCCTTTCCTACAACCAGGACGGTGGTCACAAGGAGATCATGGAGTCCATCATCGGCGACCTCGCCAAGGTTGGCGTTACCGCTGTCTCCGATACCCCTGAGTGGTCTGCCCTGCTCGAGCAGTATCAGAACTTCAACTATCAGTTCGGCCGTCTGGGCTGGATCGCCGATTACCCGATCATGGACAACTTCCTGTACCCGCTGTTCCACTCCGACTCCCTCGGTGGCGACAACCGCTCCGGTTACAGCAACCCCGAGTTCGATGCCAAGGTCGACGAGGCCCGCACCACGGTTGATGACGAGGAGCGCATCGCCAAGATGCGGGAGGCCGACGCTATGGTCGCTGCTGACTGCCCGGTTATCCCGGTGATGTTCTACACGCACACCATCGCTGGCTCTGACCGCGTCAAGCATCTCTATGTTGATCCGCAGAAGCACGCCGATCTGGGTACCGCCGAGCTCGCCTAAGGGTTTTGCAGCTTCCGTGAGGGTCAAGTATTTACGTAGACCTCATGGGAAACATACAGTTCTCCCTAACCTGGGGTAAACTGGCTGATGGTAATTTTGGGATGCCGGTCTGGCGATCGGCATCCCATTTAGGTTAATCCCTAGATAGGGGAGTGGTATGGGTAAGTACATCGTTAAACGTGTGCTTCAGTTCATCCCGGTGTTTTTGGGCGTTACGCTGATTCTGTTCGCCCTCCAGAATATCGTGCCGGGAGATCCGATCAAGCTGATCGGTGGAGACAAGGCTCTGTCCCCCGAGGTGGAGCTCCAGCTTCGCGTTCGCTATCACCTGGTCCAGACGGACGAGGACGGCAACGCGATCCTTGACGAGAACGGCGACCCCGTTCAAACGTCGCTCGTGGACCGTTACTTGTATTACATGAACGGCCTGCTTCATGGCGATCTGGGCAATTCGTACCAGCGCAAGCTGCCGGTTACGGAAATCTTTGCCCAGAAGTATCCGTATACGGTCAAACTTGCCGCGTGCGCCATCGTGCTCGAGGCAATCATGGGTATCGGTGCGGGTATCATTTCGGCGGTTAAGCGTTATTCCTTCTGGGATATTTTGGTAACGCTCACCACGTCGATTCTCGTTGCCGTCCCGGCCTTCTGGCTCGGTATGTTGCTGCAGCTGTTCTTTGGCGTCATTCTCAAGGACGCCACGGGCGGTGCATTCTCCATGCCGATCTCGGGTGCCGGCGGTTCCAGCTCTCAGTATCAGGATTGGATGCACTATGTGCTTCCGACCATTACGCTGGCTTCGGTTTCGACCGCTTATGCCGCCCGCATTATGCGCTCGCAGCTGCTTGACGTCATGAACCAGGATTACATCCGTACGGCAAAGGCCAAGGGTCTCTCCAATCGCGCGATCATTATCAAGCATGCGCTTAAGAATGCACTCATCCCCGTCGTTACCTATATTGGTGTCGACTTCGGCGGCATGCTTTCGGGCGCCATCCTGACCGAGACGGTCTTTAACTGGCCCGGCATCGGCTTCGAGGTCTACCGCGCCATTAGCATGCGCGACTGGCCCATCGTTATGGGCGGCGTTACGCTCATTGTTGTCGTCGTTATGGTGATCAACCTGCTCGTCGACATTAGCTATGCATTCCTCGACCCGCGCATCCGCCTTGGCGGTCCGTCGGATAAGGCCTAAGGGAGGTACGTCTCATGCAGGAAACTGATTCTCAGTCTCAGGAGCAGGCTACCGCCACCAAGGCCGCATCTGCTCCCGCCAAGTCCCGCACGCTGTGGGGCGACGCTTTTAAGCGTCTTCGTAAGAACAAGCTCGCCGTTATCGGTGTCTGCTGGATCATCATCGTTGTTGTGGTCGCCCTGACCGCCGATCTGTGGGCTAAGCCCTGGCTCGGCTCTCCTACGGCTTCTGACTCGACCACCATGGCCGAGACGTCGCTGCTGGCTCCGTGTGCCGAGCACCCGTTTGGCACCGACTCTCTTGGTCGTGACATTCTCGTCCGTGTTATCTACGGTGCACGCGTTTCGCTTTCCGTCGGTATTATGGCCACCGCCATCTCCACGGTGATCGGTCTGGTCATGGGCGCCCTGGCCGGTTTCTATGGCGGCATCTGGGATACGATCATCATGCGCTGTGCGGACATCTTCCTGGCGTTCCCGTACGTGCTGTTCGTTGTTGCCATGATTGCCGTTATCGGTCGTGGTCTTCAGAATGTCTTTATCGCCATCGGCATTCTCGGCTGGCCTTCGATTGCGCGCGTCTTTAGATCCGCGATCCTGACGGTCAAAGAGAACGACTATGTTGACGCCGCTCGCGCTATGGGTGCATCCGATGCGCGTATCGTTATGCGCCATATCTTCCCGAACTCCGTTGCTTCTATCGTGGTCTATGCGACCATGAACATTGGTGGCGCTATTCTGACCGAGTCTGCCCTGTCCTTCCTCGGCATGGGCGTTATCCCGCCTACGCCTTCGTGGGGCTCCATGATTCAGGACGGTCAGCAGTATCTTCTGACTGCTCCCTGGATGATGATCATGCCCGGTCTGGCAATTCTCTCGACGGTGCTCGCCTTCACCCTGCTGGGTGACGGTCTGCGCGACGCCCTCGACGTCAAGATGAAGGACGCATAAGGATGAAGAAGAACAAGAACTATGTGGACCTGAAGGACCAGCCGGTTCCCGAGGGCCAGCATCTGCTCGAGGTCGATGACCTTAAGATGTATTTCCATACCGAAGATGGTGTCGTTCGCGCTGTCGACGGTGTGTCCTACACACTCGATCGCGGCGAGACCCTGGGTGTCGTCGGTGAGTCCGGCTCCGGTAAGTCCGTGACCGCCATGACCATCATGGGCCTCATTTCGATGCCTCCGGGAAAGATTGAGGGCGGCGACGTTCGCTATCGCGGTCGTTCTATCCTCGAGATGACCGAGGAAGAGATGCAGCACATTCGCGGTAACGATATCGCGATGATCTTCCAGGATCCTATGACCTCCTTGAACCCGGTCTATAAGATCGGCAAGCAGGTGGGCGAGGGCCTTCGTCTGCATCGTGGCTACTCCAAGCAGGAGGCGCTCAAGCGCGCCACCGAGCTTTTGGACCTCGTTGGCATTCCCGAGCCCGAGAAGCGCGTCAATGAGTATCCGCATCAGTTCTCTGGTGGCATGCGTCAGCGTGTCATGATTGCTATGGCCCTTGCCTGCGATCCCGATATTCTGATTGCCGACGAGCCCACGACCGCCCTGGACGTTACCATTCAGGCTCAGATTATTGAGCTTATGCAGGAAATGCAGGAGAAGAACGGCAACGCCATCATCATGATTACCCATGACCTGGGCGTTGTCGCCGATATGGCCGACAAAATCATGGTTATGTACGCCGGCCGTCCCGTCGAGTTCGGTACTGCTGAGGAAATCTTCTACGAGAGCCGCCACCCCTACACCTGGGGCCTTATCCGCTCTATCCCGGAGCAGGCCATCGAAGAGAAGAAGCCGCTGACGCCGATTCACGGCAACCCGCCTTCGCTCATGAACCTGCCCGAGGGCTGCGTCTTCTCTCCTCGTTGCCCCTATGCGACGGACAAGTGCCGCAAGCAGCGCCCCGAGCGCGTTGTCACCGAGTCCGGTCATTACTCTGCGTGCCACTACTCCGGTGACCCCGAGTTCCTCAAGAACGCTCCTGAGACGTCCCGTACGCGCAAGGATTCTAAGAAGGGAGGCGAGGCGTAATGGCAGATACCAACGAGCGTACTCCGCTGCTGAAGGTCGAGCACCTCTCTAAGGAGTTCCCCGCAGAGTCCGGCATGTTCGCCAAGCGTTTTTCCAAGCGCGTCGTCTCTGCTGTAAACGACATCTCTTTTGAGATTTATCCTGGTGAGACCTTTGGTCTGGTTGGTGAATCTGGTTGCGGTAAGTCCACGACGGGTCGCACCATCATGCGCCTGACCAAGCCGACCGCCGGTAAGGTGTTTTTCCAGGGCAAAGACGTTGCCGAGATGAGCAAGCATGAGATCAAGGACATGCGTCGCGAGATGCAGTTTATCTTCCAGGATCCTTATGCTTCGCTCAATCCTCGTATGACCATCGGCGAGATTGTCTCTGAGCCCATGACCATTCATGGCGTGGGTACCAAGGAAGAGCGAATCGAGCGCGTCCGCGAGCTGCTGGACGTCGTCGGCCTCAACCCCGAGCACATCAACCGCTATCCGCACGAGTTCTCGGGCGGTCAGCGTCAGCGTGTCGGCATCGCCCGTGCGTTCGCTCTGAAGCCCAAGCTGATCATCTGCGACGAGCCCGTTTCCGCTCTGGATGTTTCCATTCAGGCCCAGGTTCTGAACCTGCTCAAGGAACTTCAGGACAAGTTCGGTACGGCCTATCTCTTCATTGCCCACGACCTGTCCGTCGTGCAGCACATCTCCGATCGCGTTGCCGTTATGTATCTGGGTAAGATGGTCGAGGTTTCGGACTGGAAGACGCTCTATAGCGAGCCTCACCATCCGTACACGCAGTCGCTGCTATCTGCCGTGCCGGTTCCCGATCCGGATATTCAGAAGACCCGCAAGCGCATCATCCTCGCCGGCGATCCGCCGTCGCCGCTGGATCCGCCGACCGGCTGCCGTTTCCACACGCGCTGCCCGATCGCGCAGGGCATCTGCTCCGAGAAGCTTCCTGAGTTTAAGGAAGTTGCCCCGGGCCACTGCTGCGCGTGCCACTTCGCGGAGCCGTTCCCGATCAAGGAATCTCACATCGACCTGTAGTCGGCTGTTTGTCCGGGCCCGTGCTGGACTTAGTTTTCAGAACGTCCTCGACCATGGGAACCCCCTTATCCTGCTCCTTCGGAGCTGTGGATAAGGGGGTTTCCTGGTCTGCGGAATGTTCTGAAAACTAAGTCCAGCACGGGCTCTGTGTTACCGATGCAGGGGGGGGGCGATTCCTTGATCGCTCACTTAATCTAATGGGATAGTTAGTGAGGCCGGAGCAAAAGCTCCGGCCTCCTTATATAAGGGCTCGGCAAAGCCGAGCCACTAAATTTATATCAGCCCCAGAACATATTTGAGAACTGTGCCCGGAGTACATACTCCTAGGGCCGGAATGAGGTTGCTTTCCAACGCATTCCGCAGGGGGCGGCATTATTTTGTAGCGCGAAGCGCGAATCAAAATAATGCCGCATGCCCGAGGACGCGTTGGAAAGCAACCTCATTCCGGCCCGAACAGGTCCGTCTACCAGCGCATTTACAAATTCGTAAACTTTTTTGAAAAAAGTGCTTGCACAGTTCTCGAATCATAGGTTATTATCTTTCTCGTTGAACGCGCGGGTCCAACAAAACGAACCGCGAATCAATAACATAGCATGTCGGAGTGGCGGAATTGGCAGACGCGCTAGCTTGAGGTGCTAGTGACCGCTTTTTGGTCATGCGGGTTCAAGTCCCGCCTCCGACACCATCGCATTTGAGAAGCCTCTTCGGAGGCTTTTTTGTTACCGATAGACGGTGAGGTCCACGATGGAAACGCTTGAACGCAACGAGTGGGCAGACGTTGCCCAACTAGTCGAGATCACGAGCGATGCTGTCATCATCTGCGAGCTCGACGGAACCATTCTGCATGTGAATAATCGCTTACTTGGTTTGATGTGCGAGGAACGCGCCGACGTCATCGGCGGAGATGTTAAAGACGTCCTGTACTCGTCCGCTTTTGAACGTGCGACGGAACATCGTCTGCCATTTGAAACTGATGGCTCCGAGAACGAACTGATGCTCAAGCTGAGTGACGGCTCTTTTATTCCCGTCTTGGTTCGTGCGGGCTCCGTAACGCCTCCACACATCTTTGGGCGCCGCGCACCACGTGTCCTGGTGGCGCTTCACAGTATCGAGGAACAGTATTCTCACGACCGGCAACTCAAGCGTGCGCTTTCGGAGCTTAGAGTGGCGAACAAGCGCCTCTCTGGCACGCTCTCGGTCATTATGAGTACCGTGGGCTCCGATGAGCTGCCCAGCCTACTTGATACCGTTTTGAACCAGCTTGTAGGAACGCTCGATGCTTCGGGTGCCGCTATCTATTTTTCTGAGAGCGGTGGTTTTAAACTTCGCGGTGTTTCCAAGGAGCTGTACGACAGCTACCTGCCTGAGTTTTTGCCGTATGGCGCTGGCATTCCGACGTATGTTCTTCGTGAGTCGCGTGCCTGTCGCTTGTCGATTCAACAGGACCTTGAGGGTGATAAGGTCGCCTCCGGTATGTTCATGGATCTGGACAATCGTTCTAAGCACCTGTTGCGCATGCAGGATATGCCTCCGTACCGCAGCGAGATCTGTCTTCCCGTTTTTTACGGTACGCAGATCCTTGGCGTGCTGGAAGTTGGTTGGAAACGCCCTCAGGCACCGCTCGCCTATGACGTTAATGTGCTCGAGGTCATTTGCGATTACCTGTCTATCCAGCTGGTCGGCATGGCATCGAGCCTTCGCTCCCGTCGCACGGCCGAGCTTGGCCGCTCGCTCAATGTCTTGCGTGACGAGTTGTTTACCTTTCTAGACGATTCCGCCGCGGCTACCCAGGCGGTATCGTCCGAGATCTGCAATATGCTCAACTGCCATTTTTGCCCTATTGAGTATGACGCCAGTCTGGATTCCTACGTCATAGATTTTGAAGGCGGCAGTCGCGTTGCTTTGCCGGACGATCCCGAGAAGCTTTTCTTTTCCACGACGGCGCCAGCGGCACGTCTGGGGGCTGGCCCTGATGGCTTTGAGGCATCTGTTTTGGGCGGCACGAGCGCCGAGGACCTTAAACACGTCCGTCTAACTCGCGTTGACGAATCGATGCCTATGGGAGGCTGGCTTAGGGCGCATGGCCTGCCTTGCCAGGGTCTCTACGTCGACGCCGGCATCGAGGCGGGGCGCCCGCGCTCTGAGGGCGATGGCAAGCACAGTAACGACGCGATCGTTCCTGCTTCTGTTGCGAAGGGCCCGACGACGCGCGCGCTGCTGCTTCGTGATGGTAGCCAAGAGCCGATTGATGACCTTGAATATGACTACTTGGTGCACTTGGCTCATGACTTTGAACTGATCTATGAAGGCGAATCTCAAAAGCGTGAGGAGCGCCATATCGCTCAGACCCTTCAGATTGGCATGAGAAATTCACTGGGGGATGTTCCGGGAATCGCCGCCGATTCGGTGTACCTGTCGGCCACGAACTCGGCGTTGGTCGGCGGCGATTTCTATACGCTCATCCGTCTTCCCGACGATTGCGCCGTCATGATTCTGGGCGATGTGTCTGGCAAAGGCATTGAGGCTGCATCGATGTCCGCGCTCGTCAAGACGGCCCTGACGGCATATGCCTGGGAGGGCGCTGGGCCGGCCCGCATGGCACGCTCCCTTAACAGCATGCTCATGGGCTTTTCAAGGGTCGAGACGTTCGTGACGGCCTTTATCGCCAAGATTGACCTTAAAGCCGGACGTGCAACGTATTGTTCGGCGGGCCATCCTCCGACCATGGTCATCAGGCCAGAGTCGATGCCGCTGGGTGGCGGCGAGGCCCGTGGGGGGGAGGTCGAGCTGCTTGGATGCCAATCGGGGGTAATCGGTGCCTTTGAGAGCATGGTATACGAGACAGGCGTGTTTACGTTCGCTCCTGGTGACATGCTATTTATGTACACCGACGGAACAATCGAAGCGCGTGACCGCTCGGGTGCTTTCTTTGGCGAGCAGCGCCTTCGCGACCTTCTGCTCTCTGTCTCGGGTGAGGGCGTGTCGGGCATTTGCGGCAAGGTCTTGGGCGAGCTTGACCGATTTACCGAATCGGCGCTGGACGATGACATTGCATTGGTGTCCCTTGAGTTTTTACGGGGTCGTTCATAGACGACGCTGGGCGGGCTGAATCCGTACGGTTGGGGAAACGAATGCATCGAGTGGGCTTTTTTGGGGAACCATGGTCGTATGAATGAGTGGAATGACATAGTGGTTTTGACGCCACCAGGCGATATCGACATCGCCACGGTGCCTGCGCTGCGTCGGCGGTTGGATGCTTTGATTGGCCGCGGCGTGCGTCGTGTCGTCATCAACTGCCAGGCTGTTAGCTTTATCGATTCGACAGGCTTGGCATTCCTGCTTACGCGCGCTCGTGAGCTCATGAGGCGAGAAGGCCTGCTTTCGCTCGTCAATGCATCAGGTGAAGTTGTTCGCTTTTTGGAGATTGCCCGTCTTGTCGATATTCTTCATGTCGCGGGGCCGGCACGGGAGTCTATTCCCGCCATTCCGGTGGGGGAGCTGCCTCGCTGGAGTAAGAGCGTCGAGGTCCGTCAGGGTATCGAGAATCTTCCATACTACCGACATCGCATCGCCGAACTCCTTGAATCGCTTCCGTTGCGCCGTGACGAGCGCTACGATGTCGCGTTGGCGTCGGGGGAGGCGCTGGGTAATGCCTATGACCATGCGGGCGGTATCGGGTGCATCCTGACGGTTCAGGCCTATGGCGATCGCGTTGTGGTCGAGGTACTTGATCGAGGTGCCGGCTATTCTATCGATGAAACGAGCGAACCGGTCGCATCTGAGGAGCGCGGCCGTGGTATCAAGCTTATGCGTATGCTCGTCGATAACGTGGAGGTTGCTCGTCGTACGGACGGCGCCGGCACGCGCGTGCAGATGGTGAAGCTGTTTAGCGGAGCGCTGGAATCGTGTGCCTAGCCAATCGCTTTAGCGCGTTTAGCTACTAAGAACATGCGGCAGACAAGTTTTTTGAAAAAAGTACTTGCGTCTTTTGGACAACTCGCGTAAATTAATAACCCGCAAGCGGACATGGCTCAGTTGGTAGAGCACAACCTTGCCAAGGTTGGGGTCGCGGGTTCGAGCCCCGTTGTCCGCTCCATTGCATTTCCGGACCGTTTAGGCGGTCCTTTTTCGGCGAAGTGGCCAAGTGGTAAGGCAGAGGCCTGCAAAGCCTTTACCCCCGGTTCGAATCCGGGCTTCGCCTCCAGGTAACATCCGGGCGCTCCGGCGCCCGTTTTGTTTTACATATGCGGACATGGCTCAGTTGGTAGAGCACAACCTTGCCAAGGTTGGGGTCGCGGGTTCGAGCCCCGTTGTCCGCTCCAAACGCAACAGCCCGACTACTACGGTAGCCGGGCTTTTTCGTACCCATCGTATGGGCTCGAACCCGAGAGGGAGTGAGCGTTAAGCAAACGCGGAGCGTTTGTAGCGAGCTGGCGAAGACGCCGGCAGGCGGCCGAAGCCGGTGCGGATCCGCGAAGCGAATACGCAGACGCCCCGTTGTCCGCTCCAACTATCTTACGCGGTTCTAACGAACCGCGTTTTTGTTGACGCTGCGCGAGCCCCGGGCACCCCATCTTGCCCCTCAATCGTCGGTCGCGTACATAAAGTACGCTTCCCTCCTCTTTCGCGGCAACTTGGGGCACCCGGAGCCCGCTCGCTGTCGTGGCCGGAGGAGTGGGCCTTCCGTTCTTTTCACTGATCGATCGATTCGTCCCAGGAGACTCGAACCCGAGAGGGAGCGAGCGTTTGGGGCGTGGCTGTGGCGTTGTTTGCCGCGAATGTCCGCTTTGGGCGTATCATCGTGGGCATCTCGCAAAACCTCGTTGCAAGGGAGACTCATCCCATGGCTACAGAAAAGTCCTCGTCGCGCCCATGGATGTCCGATGCCGCGATCTATCAGATCTATCCGCGCTCGTTTAAGGATTCGACTGGTTCGGGTCTGGGCGATATCGCGGGCATTACCCAGCAGATGGACTATCTTGAGCAGCTGGGCATCGAGGCCATCTGGCTGAGCCCGTTTTACCCATCGCCTCTTGTCGATGGCGGCTATGATGTGGCGGACTACTGCGATGTCGACCCACGTCTCGGCTCGCTTGACGACTTCGATGACATGATCGCCGCGGCTCACGCGCGCGGCATCAAGGTCATCGTCGACATCGTGCCCAACCATTCGTCCAACCAGCACCCCTGGTTCAAAGCCGCTCTTGCCGCCGGCCCCGGATCGCCCGAGCGCGCCCGCTATATCTTCCGTGATGGTCGCGGCGAGCATGGCGAGCTGCCTCCCACCAATTGGAATGCCAACTTTGGCGGCCCCGCCTGGACGCGTGTTGCGGACGGTCAGTGGTATCTGCACATGTTTACGCCCGAGCAGCCGGACTTTGACTGGTCATGCCCCGAGGTTCGCGCGTTCTTTTGCGACGTCCTGGCGTTTTGGAGCGATCGAGGCGTCGATGGCTTTCGCATTGATGTGGCGCACGGTCTCGCCAAGGATCTCGACCGCGATGATCTCGACCAGTGGCATCTCGCCGAGGGCGATGACATGGTTGACGACGGCACCCATCCGCTGTGGGATCGCAACGAGGTTCACGAGATCTATCGCGAGTGGCGCCGCGTGTTCGACCGCTATAATCCGCCGCGCAGCGCTGTTGCCGAGGCGTGGGTGCTGCCCGAGCGCCAGTATCTCTACGCGCGCCCCAGCGAGCTTGGCCAGACATTTAACTTTGAGTTCGCCAAGGCCACTTGGACCTATGATGACATGCACGCTGCAATCGAGGAGGGCTTGAAGGCGGCCATCGAATCCGATTCCGCCTCGACCTGGGTACTCTCCAACCACGACGTGCCGCGCGTGGCGACGCGCTTCGCCCTGCCGCAGATCAAGGCGACGCGCTACCACCAGATTGCGCTTGACTGGCTCTTACGCGACGGGTCGTCTTATGACGAGGACCGTGAACTCGGCGAGCGCCGCGCGCGGGCGGCCCTTTTGCTTGAGCTGGCGCTTCCGGGCTCGGCATACGTGTATCAGGGTGAGGAGCTCGGCCTTTTTGAGGTGGCCGATATCCCGTGGGCCGCACTCGAAGATCCTACTGCGACCAATACGCACGGACCGAAGCGCGAGAAGGGGCGCGACGGCTGCCGTGTGCCCCTGCCGTGGGTGGCAGCGGACGATCCCACGCAGGGCGGATCGTTTGGGTTTTCACCGGCGGACGCCGATGCGGCGCCCCATCTGCCGCAGCCTGCATGGTTTTCCGATTACGCTGCCGATAGGGAAGAAGCGGACCCGACATCGATGCTTGCGCTCTATCGTGACGCCCTCTGGCTGCGGCGCAAGCTGCGCGGGTGCGCCAACGATCTTGCGTGGCTCGATCTTGACGGGCGCACCGGCCTTGCGGATGGTGCCGAGGGCGCTGAGGGCGGCGTCATCGCCTATCGCCGCGACAACGGCTGGGCGTGTGTGACGAACTTCGGTGCAGCACCCGTGGAGCTGCCGGCGGGCAAGGTCCTGCTCACCTCATCACCGCTTGCAGACGGCAGACTTGCGCAGGACAGCTCTGCCTGGATCATGCTCGCTGAGTTGTAGGGGGCCTCTTGCGGCGAGTTTGCGTTTGCCCGCGCTTTCCATGGTGGCTGATGTCTTCGCGAGGTTCGAGAGGGCGTCGCAAAACTTTTCAAAAAAAGTTCTTGCATAGGATGCGGGTATCACGTAAGATTAATCCTCGTAAGCGGACATGGCTCAGTTGGTAGAGCACAACCTTGCCAAGGTTGGGGTCGCGGGTTCGAGCCCCGTTGTCCGCTCCATTTGGGCGGTTAGCTCAGGGGGAGAGCGCTTCCCTGACACGGAAGAGGTCAGAAGTTCAAATCTTCTAACGCCCACCAAATGTTCGCAGCCCAGAGGCTTAGCCTCTGGGCTGTTTTATTTTGCTCGCCAAATGGGTCGCCAAATACGTCACCAAATTTCGAGTTTTTTGATCTTCTGGGATGTTTCTCAGTAGCCATCCGAGAAAACTCTCATCTTCTCTGTTTGCATACACATATCTTTCAAGGATTCGTGCCGCGGTTACATGGGGCTCGGCAAGGCACGACCGCAACATATTGGTCAAGCATAATCTTTTGGATTCTTTTGGCGTGAGCGGCTTGGTTTTGGTAGGATTTGTCAGCGGCGCGGTTGAGGGGGTTTCAAAACTGCCGTGCAGGTAGTCGAGCTGATAACGTTTTAGCACTCTGCCAAGAGCCCTTCATTTTTAATGCGTCTGCAAAATGACTAATTGCTTTGACCTGCTGAAACACTATATGTTGTGTTTGACCTAAAAAAAGAATACAGGATATAGATGCTTCTTTGTCGTATGATAGATGGCGGACAGAGAACGAAGACCTTAACTGCCTCTTTTGAACGTGTCCCTGAACCGCTTGATCGGCTCCTGGGAATGTCCGCATGGAGGCTTATGGTTTATCGAGAACACAGATTGCGCGACGGCGCCGCAAGGCAGGGGCAGGCCCTGCCGGGCATCGTTTGGCTCTGAAGCGCAATGAGGCTACGACGCGAAAGAGGCAAGAGGATGAAGATCATCAAGCGCAGCGGCACCGAGGTTGTCTTTGACATCGATAAGATCGTCAATGCCATCCGCGCCGCAAACTTGGAGGTCGAGGAGAGCTCTCGTCTTACCGACCGCCAGGTGGTTTATGCGGCGCAAAACGTCGCCGAGGCATGCGAGAACGCGGGCCACACCGTGTCGGTCGAGGAGATTCAGGATCTGGTCGAGGACGAGATCATGCGTCTCGACTGCTATGAGGTCGCTCGCCATTACATCATCTATCGCTATGTTCAGAGCCTGAAGCGCCAGAAGAACACGACCGACGACAAGATTCTGTCGCTCATCGAGTGCAACAACGAAGAGGTCAAGCAGGAGAACTCCAACAAGAACCCGACCGTCAATTCCGTTCAGCGTGACTACATGGCCGGCGAGATTTCCAAGGACCTGACTCAGCGTGTGCTGCTGCCCCAGGAGATCGTGGATGCTCACAATGAGGGTCTGATCCACTTCCATGATTCGGACTACTTTGCCCAGCACATGCATAACTGCGACCTGGTGAACCTGGAGGATATGCTCCAGAACGGTACTGTTATCTCGGGTACGCTGATTGAGAAGCCGCACAGCTTCTCGACGGCTTGCAACATCGCGACGCAGATCATCGCCCAGGTTGCTTCCTCCCAGTACGGTGGCCAGTCGATTTCGCTGACCCATCTTGCCCCGTTCGTCGAGGTGAGCCGTCAAAAGATTCGCGGCGAGGTCGCCCGCGAGCTCGAGGAGCTCGGCGTTTCCGCATCTCCCGAAAAGGTCCGCGAGGTTGTTGAGGACCGCCTGCGTGACGAGATCCGTCGCGGCGTCCAGACGATTCAGTATCAGGTCGTGACCCTTATGACCACCAACGGCCAGGCGCCGTTCGTGACGGTCTTTATGTATCTCAATGAGGCCCGTACGCCCCAGGAGAAGCACGACCTTGCCATGATCGTGGAGGAGACGCTTCGTCAACGCTATGAGGGCGTTAAGAACGAAGCCGGTGTGTGGATTACCCCGGCATTCCCCAAGCTTATCTATGTACTCGAGGACGATAACGTTCACGAGAATTCCCCGTACTTCTACCTGACCCAGCTGGCTGCCAAGTGTACCGCCAAGCGCATGGTGCCCGATTACATCTCCGAGAAGAAGATGCGCGAGCTCAAGCTGTCGAAGGGCGAGACCGCCGGCAACGGCGATTGCTACACCTGCATGGGTTGTCGCAGTTTCCTGACGCCCGACCGCTCGGGCAACGGCTTTAACAATGTCGCCAACGCGCTGAACTATGACCCGACCAAACCTAAGTACTATGGCCGCTTTAACCAGGGTGTTGTGACCATCAACCTGCCTGATGTCGCGCTGAGCTCGCATCAGGACATGGACAAGTTCTGGAAGATCTTCGACGAGCGCCTTGAGCTGTGCCACCGTGCTCTGCTGTGCCGTCATGAGCGCCTGATGGGCACGCTTTCTGACGCTGCACCGATTTTGTGGCAGTACGGCGCCCTCGCTCGTCTGAAGAAGGGCGAGACGATCGACAAGCTGCTCGTGGGCGGATACTCTACCATCAGCCTGGGCTATGCTGGCCTGTATGAGTGCGTCAAGTACATGACGGGCCACAGCCACACCGAGAAGGAAGGCACGCCGTTTGCCATGGCCGTCATGCAGCGCATGAACGACAAGTGCGCCGAGTGGAAGGCTGCGAGCGACATCGATTTCTCGCTGTACGGTACGCCGTTGGAGTCGACGACCTACAAGTTCGCCAAGTGCCTGCAGCGTCGTTTTGGCATCATCCCGGGCGTGACGGACAAGGGCTACATCACCAACAGCTACCACGTCCACGTGTCCGAGGAGATCGACGCATTCGACAAGCTCAAGTTCGAGGGCATGTTCCAGCAGCTTTCGCCGGGCGGTGCCATCTCCTACGTCGAGGTTCCCAACATGCAGGACAACCTCAAGGCTGTCATCCGCGTGATGCAGTACATCTACGACAACATCATGTACGCCGAGCTCAACACCAAGAGCGACTACTGCCAGGTGTGCGGCTACGATGGCGAGATCAAGATTGTCGAGGATGACGGCAAGCTGGTGTGGGAGTGCCCCAGCTGCGGCAACCGCGACCAGGAGAAGATGAATGTCGCCCGTCGCACGTGCGGCTACATCGGTACCCAGTTCTGGAACCAGGGTCGAACCGAGGAGATCCGCGACCGCGTGCTGCATCTCTAATAGTCATTCCAGACCGCCCCGTAGCGAGGCCCCGGACCTTTACTCGCTATTTCGGACAGTCCTGGCTCACGACGGAGGCGCCACTGGCGCCTCCTGTTCGTGCGGAACTCATATCGAGCAAAGGTCCGGGGCCTCGCTACGGGGCGGCCAAGTTGATGTAGCTGAGATGCAGCATGCGGTCTGCTCACTCCTCGAAGTTCTTAGCGGAAATAATTCGAGCTGCAGCTGCGATTTACTTGCGATGGCGGTTGAGCCGCAACCCAGTTTTTATTGGACCTCGAACCCTATACTCGATGTTCGCTTCGTTCATTGAGTTGCCTTTTGCATGAGGCCGGGACATATCGTCCCGCCCGCAGTTTCGCAGGCCGCAGGCCGAGAATGTTTGAGGACGGGATGATATGCTCCAGACCCCCAGGAAGGTTACTTATGAACTACGCGAACATTAAGTATTTCGACATTGCTGATGGAGAAGGCGTTCGTACTTCTCTGTTTGTGAGTGGGTGCCGTCGTGGGTGCAAGAATTGCTTTAACTCTGTCGCGTGGGACTTTGCCGCGGGCGAGCCCTTTGATCGCGCCGTCGAGGACAAGATTATCGAGAGCCTCGACCATCCCTTTATCGATGGTCTGACGATTTTGGGCGGCGAGCCTATGGAACCTGAGAATCAGGCGGGACTCGTTGAGTTTGTCGAGCGTGTTCGTGCCGCTTATCCTGCGGGGTCAGGAAAGACCATTTGGTGTTTTACCGGCGATGTGCTCGAGGAGCTTATGCCGGGAGGACGCCACCATACCGAGGTCACGGACCGTATCCTTACCTGTCTTGATATGTTGGTGGACGGCCCGTTTGTTCAAGATCTGTACGATATCTCGTTGCGTTTTAGGGGCTCGAGTAACCAGCGCGTGATCGATATGAACGCCACGCGCGCCCGTGCTGAGCGCGAGGGCGTTGCGCTTTGTGATGCGGTTGAACTTTGGCGTGATGATCCGGTCTATTCGACCCATACTATGTAGCTTGTGGTCGATGCCGGAGGGCGTGGTACCATAGCGCGAACGTGAAATCGGAAAAGTGAGGCCCAGATGGTCGATCAGGAAAAAGTCGAGGCCGCCATTAAGCTGTTGCTTGAGGGCATAGGCGAGGACCCAACTCGTGAGGGCCTGCTGGAGACCCCGGCGCGCGTTGCCCGTATGTATGGTGAGATCGCCGGCGGCATGGACCAGAGTGCCGAGGAGCACCTGTCCAAAACCTTTGCCGTCGCTTCGAACGATTTGGTTATCGAGCGCGACATCACGTTCTACTCGCTGTGCGAACATCATCTGCTGCCGTTTTACGGCAAGGCCGCCATTGGTTATATCCCTAACGGTCGGGTGGCTGGGCTTTCCAAGCTCGCCCGCACGGTTGAGGTTTATGCCCGCCGTCTTCAGCTGCAGGAGCAACTGTGCGCACAGGTTGCCGATGCCCTCATGGATTATCTCGCTCCCCAGGGAGCGATTGTGTTGATGGAGGCCGAGCATATGTGCATGACGATGCGTGGCGTGCAAAAGCCCGGCACCAAGACCGTGACGCTTGCTCGCCGCGGCGTCTTTGAGACCGATCCCGCGCTCGAGGAGCGTTTCTTTAGGATGCTGGGCCGCTAACCATGAGAGTCGTCAACGACTTTACATCGAAGACCGATGAGGGGACGTCGCGTCGCGGCTTTATGGCTTCGGGCCTGGCCCCCTTTGGTGCCATGCCTCGCATTGATTACATTTGTGCCAACGGGCTGTTCCGGCGGCACCTGGGTAACATCGTACAGTTGGAATCGGGGCGCATCTTCTGCCGCCACGGTATTGACCATCTGCTCGATGTCGCTCGCATTATGTGGATCAAGAATCTCGAGGAACAGCTCGAATTTGACCGCGAGGTCATCTACGCCACGGCACTTCTTCACGATATCGGCAAAGATGAACAGTATGAATCGGGTATATCCCATGATGTTGCAAGCGAACGCGTCGCTGATGCGATTCTCGGCGGCATGCCCGATGACGTGGCGTTTGAGCCGGCCGATGCCGCAGCCATTAAGACGGCCATTCTGGGCCATCGAAAGCTGCGCGTGAACAGCCAACCGCTTGAGCGTCTGCTCTATGCAGCCGACAAAGCGTCGCGTGCCTGCTTTGCATGCCCCGCGCGCAATGCTTGCAACTGGAGCGATGATAAAAAGAACCTGTCGATTCGCGTGTAGTTAGTTTGCGCGGTCGGGGTTCTAAACGAAGGAGACGATCGCGTTGAGTAACAAAAAACTGCCCGAGAATGCAACCAAGACTGAAGGTGCTGAGCTCGCCCGCCGTGGAAGGGGCGAAATATCCACCGCAACGGCGGTGCCTCACGTGAGCTATGACGATCTGCGCCATGCCGATCGTATTGTCATTGACGGCCTTGAGGTTTTTGCCAACCATGGCGTGTATCCCGAGGAGAACGCGCTGGGTCAGAAGTTCATCGTTTCTCTGGTGCTCTATGCCGACCTGCGCGCGGCGGGGGAGCACGATAACCTGGATGCCTCGATTGACTACGGCTCGGTGTGCCACGATGTCGATGGCTATCTGCGCGAGCATACGTTTAAGCTCATCGAGGCGGCAGCCGAGGGGACAGCCCAGATGCTGCTGCGCCGTTATCCCTCGCTGCTTGGTGTGCGCATAAAGCTCGATAAGCCGTGGGCTCCTGTTGGCCTGCCCCTGGCAAGCTGCGGCGTCGAGATCGAGCGCGTGCGCTAGTCGGCGCTAGAGCTTGTTGAGGGGTGGCTGCTTGAGCCGCTGAGACAGTGCTCTATTGTTGGGACAGTACGTGTCGAGCAGGGCGTGAAAGCGCTGATTGTGGCTCGGCTCGAGCAGATGGACGAGCTCGTGGGCGACAACCATGTCGAGGCATTCGACAGGGTAGGCGGCGAGCTCGCGCGCGATGCGAATGGCGCCGGTCTTGGGCGTGCATGATCCCCAGCGCGTTTTCATGCTGCGCACGGAGACGCGGGCCACGGTGACGCCCATTGCGATTTCGTACGCGTGCACCATATCGTACAGTGCCGTGGTGACCTCGGTTGCATAGAGCTGGTCGATACGGGCTTGGAGCTCATCGGACGTTAGGCCGTCGAGGATTGCGTGCCGCTTGGCCTGTGGGCCTTCGTCCGATTCATCGGTACCCATAAAACTTGCGAAGGTGGCCTGTTTGGGTCGCGGTGCGGGTGATGCAAAGTTGTGATCGAGTGCATCCTGTACCGTGATGGGCTTGCCCCAAAGTGCAATGATGGACGAGGGGCTGAGCGGCTCTCGTGCCGTCGCCTGACGTTGCTCGCGCTGGGCAAGTCGGCTGATAATCCAGGCGCTGTTGCGCTTCACAAACGCTTCGATACGCTCGCGGCTGGCGCCGATCGGTGCGCTGGCGTGGACCTCGCCGCTCGATGTGACGCGTAGGTTGAAGTTCTTGACGCGCTTTTTGGTAACGACGACGGGGATGGTCGTCCCATCCGGTCGGGATGCGGAAATCGTAAACTGCTGCGTCAAAAGCGGTCCTTCAGATCGGGGACGGGCCGGCATGTCGACCGTTCGGCATGCCGGCCCGCTCAAGGGATGTGAAATTAATAACGCTCGAAGAAGGCAAGCGCGTTGTCGCTGCAGAGCTTTTGCATCACGGTCTTGCCAAAATGCTTGGAAAGCATGTTCTGGAACTCGGGCATCTTGCTGGCATCGGAGAGGAAAGCGGGCACCGTGGCGCCGTCCCAGTCGCCGCCGAGCGCGATGACGTCCTCGCCGCCCAGGTCGAGCCAGTGCTCGATATGCGCCGCCAGCTGGTCGAAGGTGACGTCTGCGGCGGTCTTGTCGGTTGCGTCGTTGGAAAGGAACTCGCTGCAGTAGTTGAGGCCGACGATGCCACCCATGTCGCGAATGGTGCGGAACTGGTCGTCGGTAAGGTTGCGTTTGGCGCCGCAAACCGCACGGGAGTTGGAGTGGCTGGCGACGAAGGGACGCGTGGCGCGGGCGGCGGCCTCGTCAAAGCACTCATCGTTGAGGTGGGAGACGTCGAGCACCATGCCGGCGTGCTCCATCTGCGTAAGCGCCTCGATGCCGGCGGCGGTGAGGCCGGCGTGGGTGTCGTGGCCGCTCGCGAGCGGTCCCTGCGCGTTCCAGCTGAGTGACGACATAAGCACGCCCAGGCTCTTGAGCACCTCGATCAGCGCGGGGTCCTCGGCAAAGAACGTGGCGTTTTCGATGGTGTGGATGCAAGCGACCTTGCCGTCCTTGAGCGCGGGGCGAATGTCTGCGGCGCTGCGCACGTTGACCATACGGTCGTGGTTGAGCATTGCCTGGCCGCTCATATGCGCCATGATCTGCGCCTGGAAGCGCGCGGCGTGGGCGGTGGGAATCTCGTCGGGGACAAACGTGGCGAAGCACTGTGCCCACGGCGTGTTGCCGATCTTTGCGAGCGAGATGGCACAGGCGTTACCCTCGATGAGGTCGAAATCTTGCGGATGCGTTTCGTCGCCGGGGAAATAACCGTCGGTGCCGGCGGTAAAGCGCAGGTCGAGATCGAGCGTGGCCCAGCCGATTCGGTCGGCAGTGTCGCAGTGTAGGTCAAATACGGGATATGCCATGGTTCCTCCGGTTGCAGCGTTTCTTTGCAAACTGTCATTGAATTGTATGACTAGGGTATAGTTAGCGCCATATGTTCACGGCGGCCCGCGTTGTGCGCCGCCCTTATCACGGAGGTTACCATGTCCAACCAGGGCAAGAAGGTCAAGACCCATTATCGCGGCACGCTCGATGACGGCACGCAGTTCGATAGCTCCTACGATCGCGGCGAGCCGCTGGAGTTCACCTGCGGCGCCGGTCAGATGATCAAGGGCTTCGACGCCGCTGTTGTCGACATGCAGGTGGGCGAGAAGAAGACCGTGCACATTCCTGCTGCCGATGCCTACGGCGAGCACAATCCCGAGATGGTTCTGACCTTCCCGGCCGAACAGGTTCCCAACATCGAGCAGATCGAGAAGGGCATGAAGCTTTTCCTGTCCACGCCGAGCGGTATGCCCGTTCCCGCCGTGGTCATCGACGTAACGCCCGAGGCTGTGACGCTCGACGCCAACCACGAGCTGGCCGGCAAGGACCTCAACTTTGATATCGAGCTCGTTGAGGTCGAGGGTTAGAGTATGCCTGAACGCTTGGTTTCGACGACATGCTTGGGAAATCTCAACGATCCGTCCTATGAACTCCTGCTTCGCCGGAAGTTGGGCGGCGTCTTTGAAGTTGACGAGCTACTGTTCGATTGGGACCGGGCTGATGTATGCGCGTTTGCGGGCGTGACGGAGCTGGGGCGCACGATCGATGTTCGGCTGGATGCTGCCGACGGCGGTCGTCTTGCCGATGGCGACGTGCTCGCCATCGACCGTTCGGGCATGGTGCCCGTGGCGGTTGTCGTGCGCCTGCGCAGCGCCGAGGTTTATTTGGTCGAAGTCGACCGCATGGATCCGATTGCGCTCGCGCATGCGTGCTGGGAGATCGGCAATATGCACGCGCCGCTTTTCCGAGGCGATTCGGACGAGCATACCGTGCGCATGTATACGCCGGTGCAGCCTGTTTTGGGCCGCATGCTCCGGGGCGTCGAGGGTGTTCGGCTCTCGGTGGTTACCCGTGAACTCGATGCGGACCGGCGCTTTGCATCGAGTGCGGCGGAGGCCGTCGTGAGCATGGCTCCCGACTTTACCATCGTAAAAAAGACGCGCGGCTAAGCGCGTATATACGCAAGGCGGGCTTTGAGGGGCGACCAATCAAGGTCCGTCTTGCTGTTGATAGGAGGCTTTGGGGAAGCATATGGGTCTTGAGGGAATCAAGCTGATTGCATGCGATTTGGACGGCACGTTGCTGCATCCGGGGGAGCGCGAGCCGCGTTCCGAGGCCTTTGAACTCATCGATGAACTGCATCGTCGCGGTATCGTGTTTATGCCGGCGAGCGGCCGTCAATATGCGAGCTTGCGCTACCTGTTTGCCCCGGTGGCCGATGAGCTCGCCTATGTATGCGAAAACGGAGCCCTGGTGATGAGCGAGGGGCGTGCCGTTGTCAAGCGCTCTATGGAGCGTGACCTGGCGATGGATATCGCGAATGCCGTGGTCGCCTACCCCCATGCCGACGTTACCCTTTCCTGCGAGGGGCACCTCTACACCATAAGCGGCAACGATGCGTTCGTCGACCATTTGCGCTATGAGGTCCACTGCGATGTGGCGGTGGTCGGCCGTCCCGAGGACATCGACGAGGACGTCATTAAGATTGCCTTCCAGATGCCCGAGGTGGATCAGCCGGCGGCCCTGGAGTATTTCGAGCGCCTCTTTAGCGACCGTGTTGACGTGATGACGTCGGGAACCGAATGGACGGACTTTATCGGTTTCGGTTCGGGCAAGGGCTCCGCGCTTGCCGATTACGGTCGTGCCCTGGGTATTTCGCCCGATGAGATGATGGCGTTTGGCGATAACGAAAACGACCGCGACATGCTCAACGTCGTGGGCCATCCTTATCTAATGGAGAGCTGCAATCCCTCTATGCGCGGCATCAACGACCACGTCCGCTACGTGCGCACGGTCGAAGAGGAGCTGCGCCGTCTGCTCGCCGAGTAGGTTTTCGGGACATACCTAGAAATCTATTTTTTGCTGCAAAGTGCGAAAAGGTGGATTTAAGGCATGTTCCAAACATTTACCGGCAGTCGGGGCAGAGACCCTCGAAGATGGTGTAGTGCGACGTGACGTGCCAGCCGATTTGCTCGGACGCCTTGGCGTCGATCTGGGCATCGAAGGGGAGCGGTACGTCGATGACGCGGCTGCACGAGGTGCAGATGATATGTGCGTGCGGCTCGATGGTGCGATCGAAGCGACTTCCGCCCGGCGTCTTGATGGAGAGGATCTCGCCGGCGTCGGCCAAGAGATTGAGATTGCGGTAGACCGTACCACGGCTGATTTTGTCATCCTGCGCGCGCACGACGTTGTAAATTTCGTCGGCGGTGGGATGGTTATAGCTTTGGCGCACGGCGTCGAGAACCAGCTTTCGCTGCTTGGTATTCCTTCTTTGCACCGCCATGCGCCTCGCCTCTTTTCTATCAACGGTCGTAGGTAAATGATACCGTATTTAGCACACAATACTAATAACGAGGAATGAAACCGTCTTCATTGGCAAGTGGGGCTCGGGTCTGGGCGTCTACGAGGCGAAAACGCGTTCCCATGCGCTCGTAGGAGGCATGAAGCGCCTCGAGATGAGATAGGATGTTTGCCGGAGCCCCCTGTATCTCCATCTCGACTGAGCCGTCTTCCATGTTGCGCACCCAGCCGGTGAGTGCGCGTGCCTGCGCGAGGTTGGTGTTGGTAAAGCGAAAACCGACGCCCTGGACTTGCCCCTCCCAGCGCAGGAAATAGCGCAGGGGAGCGTCTTGAGTGGCCTCGTCGCTTGCGAGCACAGTAAGCCTGCGGCGCAGCTCGAGCTCGACGCCAGAGGGCTTTTGGGGTTCGCGGCCGCCGCCGGCGACGCCCGAGAAAAGCTTGTCGAAAAAACTCATCGCTAGGCCTGCTTGCCTGCGTCGGCCGGGAAGGCGATACCCGCCTGCTGACGCACGGCATCCATGATACGCAGCGACACGAGCGTGACATCGCGGTAGTGGCCAAGCTCGTGGCGTCCCGCTGGGGTCTCCCAAATCTCTTCCTTAACGTTATCGATGCCGCCGATAGCGGTGATAAAGTCTGCGAGTTCGTATTCCATAGTGTTGCACGATTTGGGCAGGTCGAGCACGCGGCCGTTGTCGCCCTGTTCGCGCGGTGCCTCGGTCGCCGAGCCGCGTACGACATCGCCGCGATAGTCGATGCGTACGTTGCGGGGCGTGGACAGATGATCAATCTGGATGGTGCCGCGCTCACCTTCGATTTGCGAGGGCAGCAGATCGTTGGTGATCTTGGAATGCGCAAGCTCGACGGAAATGCGGCCTCCGCCATAGCTGGCGAGAATGGAACCGCAGCCGTCGATGGGG
Organism: Collinsella sp. AF15-51; assembly: GCF_003462845.1. NCBI lineage: Bacteria > Bacillati > Actinomycetota > Coriobacteriia > Coriobacteriales > Coriobacteriaceae > Collinsella > Collinsella sp. AF15-51. The sequence continues at coordinate 59,329 of NZ_QRYG01000008.1, forward strand.
CCGTGCGTGAGCTGTCGCGTGGTGGGGTCGAGCAGAGTAGTCATGCTCGTAAGACCGGAGGGCATGCCGAAGATCTCGACCATGGGCTCGACGGTGTAGACGCCGATGTCCATGAGGGAACCCGATGCCATGTGGCAGTCGAAGATATTGGTGGCGCGCCCCGCGAGAACCTCGTTGTAGCGCGAAGAATACTTGCCAAAGCGCAACGATGCACGACGAATGGGCGCGATCTCGCCCAGGGCGTCCTCGACGGCGTGGAAAGCAGGGTCATGGAGCGGGCGCATGGCCTCGAGGGCTACGACGCCCGCCGCCTCGGCTGCGCGAAAGACCTCGAGCGCTTGTGCCTCGGTGGCACAAAAAGGCTTTTCGACGATAACGTGCTTGCCGCCGGCGATACAGGCGAGCGCCTGCTCGTAGTGGAGCGCATTGGGGCTGCCGATGTAGACGGCGTCGACGTCGTCGGCGGACGCAAGCTCGTCAAGTGCGGTGAAGTTACGCTCGCCGCCATGCTTAGTGGTGAAGGCGGCGCCGCGATCTGCATCGCGCGAAAGCGTGCCCACAAACGCGGCTTGGTCGTTGGCGTTGACGACCTGGATAAAGTCGTCGGTAATCATGGATGTGCCGATGGTCGCTATACGCAGCATGTATCCCCCTCGTGCCGTTCGGTTTACAGGATGAGTGTAGCGCGAGGGGGCAGGAAATAGCGTGCGAAAACGCCGTTACAGGTCGCTCTCGTTAAAGCCGGCGTCGATATCGAGGTTGCTGCCGTCGGCCGCCGTGGTGGCAAGCTCGTCGCAGCGCTCATTGAGCTCATGGCCGGCGTGGCCCTTAACCCAGATGAACTCCACTTTGTGCTTGCTCTTTGCGGTGAGCAGGCGCTCCCACAGGTCGCGGTTCTTGACGGGCTGCTTGTTGGCGGTTTTCCATCCGCGCTTTTTCCAGCCGTCGATCCAGTGCTTGTTAAAGGCGTTGACGACGTACTGCGAATCGGAATGGACCTCGACGTCGCAGGGGCGGTTGAGCGCCTCGAGCGCCACGATAACCGCCATGAGCTCCATACGGTTGTTGGTGGTCTTGGCGTAGCCGCGTGAAAGCTCGGAGGTGAAGGTCTTGCCGGCGGGGTTGGTGTATTTGAGCACGGCGCCGTAGCCGCCGCGTCCCGGATTTGATCGGGCCGAGCCGTCGGTATAGATGATGACCTTCACATGGTTCCTTTCGTTGGGTACGTTTCGTGCGAGTGACCATTGTAGCGCCATGCCCGCCGGGGGCTAGCAATCTACGATTTCTACCCCGTCTTCCGACAGTTAGTTGGCATGGATGATGCGGTCGAGTTCGTTGAGGTATTGCTGCAAGAGGGGAGAGGACTTGCGCTCGTCGTGCATGATATAGCCTACGCGCATCGTTGGAGCGTCTGCTAACGGGATCGATGCCATACCCCATTGCATTTCATTGGAGAGGACGCCGGTCGACAGGGTGTAACCGTTCGACGTGATAAGTAGGTTAGTAAGTGTTCCGCGGTCCGAGATTCGTATGTTGCGGTCGCAAGGGATATAGCTAAAAGGTTCCTCGGCGTAATAGAAGGAGTTTGAGGTTCCCTGCTCAAAGCTGTAGCGCGTATAGGGCGTGAGGTCGGCAAGGGACAGCTGAGGGCGGCGTGCGAGCGGGTGGCGCTCGCTCACGAAGACGTGGACCGTCGCGTCGAAGAGGGGATGGAAGCTTGCACGGGCATCGGCGAAGGCCTTCTGCAGAACGCGGGCGTTAAAGTCATCCAGATACAGAATGCCGATATCGCTGCGAAACGCACGGACGTCATCGATGATCTGCGATGTGGTGGTCTCGCGCATGATGAACTCGAACTTGCTGTCACGGCAGCGCTCGACCACGTTGACAAAGGCCTCGACCGAAAAGGCGTAGTGCTGGGCGGAAATGGCAAGGCGGGCTTGCGGGGTGCCGCCGTCCTCGTAGCGCGCCTCGAGCATGTCGGCCTGCTCTACGACCTGGCGCGCATAGCCCAAAAGCTCGGTGCCGTCGTTGGTGAGCGTGACGCCGCGGCTGGAGCGCGTAAAGATCTCCAGATGGAGCTCCTGTTCCAGGCTTTTGACGGCGTTTGAGATGTTGGACTGAGCGGTATAGAGGCGCTGAGCTGCGGCGTTGATTGAGCCGGACTCTGCCACGGCAATCAGAAAACGAAGCTGCTGAAGGGTCATCGACGCCATCCTCTCGATTGTTATCTATAAAACAGATAACAGGTTAGCGCTTTTAAGTGATTGACCGAGGGAAACAACGCTCGTACTATTCAAAACACACAAAGGCGGTAGGTAATTAAGCCAACCACGGAACCGGGATGCGAAAGGAGGCCCGCATATGAATTGCTTACCAAGACGAATGCCGGGCTCCTGTTTGCGCCCGTCGGCGTGATCAGGAGACAGCGACTTACTTCTCTCTTTTTATTTACTTTTGTTCGATCAAGGAGATCATCATGAGCCAGTTCATCAACAACCCCGAGCACACCTTTGGTTTCGATACCCTGCAGCTTCACGTTGGCCAGGAGGGCGCCGATCCCGCATCCGACTCCCGCGCTGTGCCTATCTACCAGACCACGAGCTATGTGTTCCGCAACTCCCAGCACGCCGCCGACCGCTTTGGTCTTGCCGATGCTGGTAACATCTACGGCCGTCTGACCAACTCCACCCAGGGCGTCTTCGAGGACCGTATCGCCGCACTCGAGGGTGGCGTGGCAGGTCTCGCCGTCGCCTCCGGTGCTGCTGCCATCACCTATACCCTGCAGGCGCTTGCCCAGGCCGGTGACCACGTGGTGGCTCAGAAGACCATCTACGGTGGCTCCTACAACCTGCTGGAGCATACGCTCTCCCAGTTTGGCGTCGAGACCACCTTCGTCGATGCCCATAACCTGGAAGAGGTCGAGGGGGCCATCAAGGACAACACCACGGTCATCTATCTCGAGACGCTCGGCAACCCCAACTCCGACATCCCCAACATCGACGCCATCTCCGAGATCGCCAAGAAGCACGGTCTGCCGGTTGTCGTCGACAACACCTTCGGCACCCCGTATCTGTTCCGTCCGCTGGAGCATGGTGCCAACATCGTCGTCCACTCCGCAACCAAGTTCATCGGCGGCCACGGCACCTCGCTGGGCGGTGTGATCGTCGACGGCGGTAACTTCGATTGGAAGGCGAGCGGAAAGTACGCCCAGATCGCCGAGCCCAACCCCTCCTACCACGGCGTTTCGTTTGCCGAGGCTGCCGGTCCCGCCGCCTTTGCAACCTATGTCCGCGCTATCCTGCTGCGTGACGAGGGCGCCTGCATCAGCCCGTTCAACGCCTGGGTCCTGCTTCAAGGCACCGAGACTCTGTCGCTGCGCGTTGACCGTCATGTCGAGAACACTAAGAAGGTCGTTGAGTTCCTGGCTGGTGACAGCCACGTCGCCAAGGTAAACCATCCGAGCCTGCCTGAGCACCCCGATCACGAGCTCTATCAGAAGTACTTCCCCAACGGCGGCGCTTCGATCTTCACCTTTGAGATCAAGGGTGGCCAGGAGGCCGCCTGGAAGTTCATCGATCATCTGCAGGTGTTCTCGCTGCTCGCCAACGTGGCCGACGTCAAGTCGCTCGTCGTGCACCCGGCTACCACCACGCACTCCCAGCTCTCTGCCGAGGAGCTCGCCGAGCAGAACATCACGCCCTCCACGATTCGTCTTTCCATCGGTACCGAGAACGCCGAGGATATCATTTGGGATCTGAAGCAGGCCTTCGCCGCGCTGGACGAGTAAGGCGACTTGTGCAAGGACCCCTTGCGACTCGATAGGTATAACTGCATAAAATGCCTGCTCAAGGCGCCTGCGCAAGCAATGGTTGCGCAGGCGCCTTTTTTGCATAGGGAGGGCGCTATTACAGGGTTTTTGGCATGCTTTATGCATTCGAGTTGTGGAAAACTCCTGTTGAGAGGATGTGAGTTTTACGCAATCGACGTGCGCCTTTTGAGTAAAACCGCAGGTCGCGATTTGCTCGGGGTACTATGCAGCGCGATCGAATCACACGCAGCTCAAACGCAGCAAAAACGCACTACGGAGGTTTCCGGCTACATGAGGATCGATTCACGAAAATCGAAAGCCGCTGCCCTTTCCGCCGCTCTGACCGTGGCGCTTTTGGCGGGCGCTGGCGCAACTGATGCCCACGCGGCAACACTGTCCGATACGGTTGGATCTACGCCGTCCGAGGCGACGCTGGTACAGCCCGTTGACTATCGCGGCGATGGTTATGGTTCCATGCAGGAGTGGAACGCCTCGATGGAGGTCAAGCGCGATTCCCTGGAGATGCGCGCTCAGATCATTATGAATATGTATGGCGACTATGCTACCGATGACGAGCGCGCTGTGTTGCAGGGTTGTATCGACGGTGCAGGTAGCCTGTTGACGATGGGGGAGGTCGACGCCAAGTCGACCGAGCTCGACGAGCTGCGCACTGCGCTTGAGGATGCCAAGCGCGAAGCGCTCGAGGCTGCCGCGGCCGAAGCCGAGGCTGCTGAGGCCGCCCAGGCTTCGTACTACAACGCCGGTTACGCTCCGTCCTACGCGTCTGCCGCGTCCTACGCGAACGGATCGGGCCTGACGCGCTCTGCGGGTGTAAATAACTACAACGGGCGTCGTGAGACCTATTACAGCAGCAACGTGCTTTATCACTATCGCACGGGCGAATGGACTCAGGATTCTGAGGGCTTCTGGCGCGATTCCGACGGCTATTACGTTGTTGCCGCGGGCGATATGGCCCAGGGCTCGACCTTTACGGGCTCCAAGGGTGATTGCAAGGTCTATGACTCCGGCTGCGCTGCCGGAACCACCGACTACTACACCGGTTGGTAATGCAAAATAGGCACATGATGGGCGGGCGTCTTTACTGAGCTTTTAGGCAACGTAAAGCCGCCCGTTCTTTATGTGCGTTTGAGTTAACAGAGCCCTTACCGTGGCGGTACGCTGGGCGTATGGATGCGGGACACACTAGTTCTTGAGAAATAAGGTCTTTCTCTTGGAGGAAGTGGTCTTGTGAATGCTCGAGATATTGCCGTTGCCGCCGTCGCGTTGATGCTTGGCTGCCTTGGTCCCACGGCCGCGCTTGTCGCGGGCATGCAGGGGACATGCGGGGCTGCTCCTATCGTGGTCGGCGCGCTGATCGCGGCCACGCTGCTGGGAAGCGCCGGTGTTGTCCTTTGTCGCGACGATGAGGACCAGGCGTCGGAGTCGCAGCTCTAACCGTTCTGAAGCTGATTTTTGGCCAAAGATGAAAAAGGAAGCCGCCGCGAGGGGAGTGTCCCTTGCGGCGGCTTTGCCATTGGATCTGTTTGCTGCAGTATGCCGAGCACTACCAGCTGCTTTCTATTTCGCGAATCCTCTGGTAGAGCCAATCGTTTTGCGGCACTTGGATATCGTGTTTGGCGGCCAGGCGGCAAATGGTGCCCGCGAACTCCTCGACTTCGGTTTTTCGTTGTGCAATGCGGTCTTGAGCCATCGAGGGCATACCAGCGGGGTCGATTCCCTCGATGAGGTGCACCATTTGCGTCAGGTCTGCTTCGGTCAGCTCAACGCCCTCGGCGTTGGCGACCGCAAGCGTTTCGCGCATGGCGGAAACAAAGCAGCGGCGCTGCTCGGAGCCCGGCTCCGTGGCGCTTCCGTAGGTCCCGCCGCAGGCCATGCAGGTCTGGTTGATGCCGTCGTTGAGCATGAGTTTGGCCCACATGCGGTGGGCGATGTCGTCCTCGACGGTATGGGCGATGCCGCAGCGCGTATAGAGCTCGTCGATAGCGGCGACGGTCGCGGGGCCGGTGCCGGCGGCTGCACCAAAGCGGATTTCGCCCGCATTGGTAAAGGTGAGCGCGCCGTTGAGGAATACGGCGTCCATGCCCTGGCAGATACCCAGGACGGTATGCTCCCAGCCAAAGCGTTCGGCAATCTTTTGCTCGCTCGTAATGCCGTTGCACAGCGAGGCGATGAGCGTGTTGGGTCCCACGACACGCTCCATAGTCTTGAGTGCTTGGTCGAGACCGGTGGTCTTGACCGTCAGGATGACCAGATCGGCGGGCGCTGCCTCGCTGGCGCGGACGGACTTGAGTGCACAGGGCTTGCCGTTGATGGTAAGCGCATCGTTTGCGTGACGCTCGAAGCGTGCATCGTCCATGACGTATTCGACGGCGTCATTGCCGAGGGCCTTGGCAATCATGCTGCCGTAGAGCAGGCCGACGCCGCCCTTGCCGATAAAGGCGACCTTGTTGATCTGCATGTGAATCATCTCCCCATATAAAAGGCGCCCGCGTAAGGGGCGCCTGATGGATTGTATGCTGCCAGGGTGATTGGTGGGTGCGCGGGGCGCTGTTATGAAAAAGAAACTATTGCGCTGTGCGCTTATGCCGCGGGGCAGATCGCAAAAACGCGTGCGGGATATCCAACGCCATCGCGCACCTTGGGGAAGGTGCAGAAGATGACGGCGCCTGTGGCGGGAAGCTCGTCCAGATGGTCCATGACCTCGATCTGGTAACGGTCGACCGAGAGGATGTATTGCTCGCCGGGATAGGGATAGGCATCCTCGCGCGTGGTCACGGATGCGGGGTCGGTGTCTGCCGGTTCGTGACCGATGGCGCCGATGTTGCGCTCTTCTACAAGCCATTTGATGGCGTCGAGGTCCCAGCCGGGGTAGTGAGGCTGGCCGTCCTCGTCCTTGTTTTCGAGGTCAGCGAGCTTGGACCAGTCGGAGCGGAAGGCGACAAAGGCGTCCTCGGGAATGCGGCCGTGCTCGGCCTCCCAAGCCTTGAGGTCATCGACGGTCAGGACGAAATCGGGGTTTGCGGCGCACTCCTCGTGCTTGTCGATGACGCAGAGCGGATGCATAAACTCGATAGGTTTAATCTCGCCAAGGGAACGGCCATCGACATGGAAGTGGCGCGGTGCGTCGACGCGGGTACCGTACTGCGAGGCGACCGAATACTGGAAGCATCGCATGGGCGCGAGCATGTCTTCGGGCGTATCGGGCAGGTAGTCGAAGAGCTTGGTGGACTCAAACGGCTTAAAGCCAAACCAGTGCGGGGTGTCGCACGAGAGCGTGTGGGTGAGGTCAACCCAGCGATAATCGGTGCTTTTGAGCTGGGATGCGAGATTCCAAAGGTCGAGCGCGGGCATGGGTGGCTCCTTTCATCGGGCTTTTTGCTGATGTTAAAGCGCTGGCGTGACGGCTCGATTTCTGCTGCGTTACGATACGTTCTCGATTGCGATTCCGATGTGTTTCGATGACGTGACGGGTTTGTTTCGCCTTGTCAGGGTTTCGATGGGAGGGGAGGGGCCGTGCAATATCGCGTTGACCCCAAAAGCGGCAACCGTATCTCGGCGTTGGGGCTGGGCTGCATGAGGTTTCCCGGTGCGCCGGGACGCCCGGATGCGAAGACCGCCGACGCCATCATCTCCCGTGCGGTGGAGCAGGGGATTAACTACCTGGACACGGCCTATCTCTATCCCGGCAACGAGGCGTGCGTGGGTGCGTCGCTTAAGCGCCTGGGCTTGCGCGACCAGGTTTTGCTCGCGACCAAGCTGCCGCATGCTTCGTGCAAATGCGCAGAGGATTTCGACCGGTTCTTCGACGAGCAACTGCGTCGCCTGCGGACCGAACATATCGACTATTACCTCATGCACAACATTACCTCGCCCGCCCAGTGGGAACGTGTGGCGGCGTTGGGCATCGAAGACTGGATCGCGCGTCAAAAGGCGGCGGGGCGCATTCGCCAGATTGGTTTTTCGTACCACGGCAGCGCGGCGGACTTCCTTACGATGCTTGACGCATATGACTGGGATTTTTGCCAGATCCAGTACAACTATGCCGGCGAGCATTACCAAGCGGGAACGGCGGGACTCATGGCGGCTGCGGAGCGCGGGCTCGCGGTGTTTGTGATGGAGCCGCTGCTGGGCGGTCGTCTAGCGGGTAAACTGCCGCCGCGGGCCCGCGCCGTGCTCGATGGTGCCCGTGACCCGCATTTGCGCACTCCTGCCGCCTGGGGTCTTTCGTGGGTGTGGAATCATCCTCAGGTGACGATGCTGCTTTCGGGTATGACCGATACCGCGCAGGTGGATGAGAACGCGGTGTTGGCCGATCGGGCCCTGCCGGATTCGATGACAGCTACTCAGCTCGATGCCATCGCGCACGTGCTGACGGAGTTTGAAAAATCGAATCGCGTGCCCTGCACGGGATGCGGCTATTGCATGCCGTGCCCTAAAGGCATCAATATCCCTGGATGTTTTGCCGCCTACAACGCAAGCTATGCGCACAGCTGGTTTACGGGCCTATCGCAGTACTTCACGGCGAGCGCGGTGCGTACAAGCGAGGCCAAGCTGGTGGGCAATTGCGTCAAGTGCGGCAAATGCGCGCGCCACTGCCCGCAGCATATCGATATCCCCGAGCGTCTCGATGACGTGCGCCGACGCTTCCAGCCTGGCCCCGTAACGGCCATGCTTAAAGTCTTCGGCAAAACGCGCTCCTCATGACCCTTTTATATCTTGTGATGTAATAGTTCCTGTTTGCGGCAGAATAGGGCTTAAACAGGGACTATTCCACCGCAACTGAAGGGGGCTGTCGTGGGCCATCGGGATTCATGTGATGATTCGCGTGAGGTTCGTTGGGGCATTTTGGGCGCTGGGCACATTTCTCATCGATTTGCATCGTCGCTCAAGAAGGTCGACGGGGCACGGCTGGTGGCTGCGGCCGGCCGCACTCCTGCGCATGTCGAGGAATTTTGCCGAGCGTTTTCGATCGATGCTGCGCATGGCCATGCCTCGGTCGACGATAACGGCGATGCGGCTTATGACGCGCTGATTGCCGACCCCGATGTCAACGCAATCTACTTGGCTCTTCCGCATGGCATGCATACGCGTTGGGCCTGTCGCGCGCTGCGCGCCGGAAAGGCCGTGCTGTGCGAAAAGCCGGCCGTTTTGAGTGAGGAAGAGGCTCTCTCGATTGCCTCCACCTCTCGCGAGCGCGGCGTGCTGTTTATGGAGGCGATGAAGAATCGGTTTTGCCCGATGCGCACTCGCGTGAAAGACTTGCTTGCGTCGGGTGAGCTTGGCCGTATTGTCTCGATTGAAAGCGTGCAAAAGCTCGATTACGGCGAGTCTCCTTCGGGCTATCTGCTTGATCCGTTGCAGGGCGGCTGTCTATATGACATGGGCTGTTATGCGGTCGGTTGGTTTGAGGATTTGCTCGCGGGCGCGTGCGAGGTTTCGTCCCGTGAAGTTCGCTGGCGTGACGTATCAGGCGGCCGTGTCGATTGGGCCGACGAGATCCATATGAGCGTCGGCGGTATACCCATTCATATGGTGTGCGACGGCAAAGCAGCATATGAAAGCAGCTTAACGATTGCCTGTGAGCGGGGCTCGTTGGAAATCGAGCGTCTCCATCGCCCCGAGCTCGCCCATGTGAAGTACTCCGACGGACGAATGCTCGAAATTAATGCCCCGTTTGATGTCGATGATTTCTACGGCGAAATTCAGCATGCGACGCAGCTCGTCCAGACGGGAGAGCTTGAAAGCCCCGTTATGCCTCTTGCCGCCACGCAGCGCTGCGCGCAGATAATCGATGCGATTCGCTTGACGCTCTAGGCTGCGGTGCTGCTGCTCAAGGGGGCTCGGCGGACCGTGCCCCTGATGCCCCTTTTATATCTTGCGGTGGAATACGGTCTGTTTGCGCCAAAATAAGGCACCAATAGACCGTATTTCACCGCAACTGATGAGGGGGAGCTGGAGATGCTAACGATCGGGTGTCATCTTTCGACGACGAAGGGCTATCGGGCAATGGGGGAGACGGCGTTGTCCATTGGTGCCAATACCTTTGCGTTCTTTACGCGCAACCCGCGCGGTGGCAAGGCAAAAGACCTTGACATGGATGACGTGGCGGCTCTGCGCGAGCTTATGGCGCAAAACGACTTTGGACCGCTGGTGGCGCATGCCCCGTATACCTATAACCCCTGCTCCGCTAAGGAGCGAGCGCGCGAGTTTGCCTTGGAGGCTATGGCGGAAGATTTGCAGCGTCTGGAAGCACTGCCCGGCAACTACTACAACTTCCATCCCGGTGCGCATGTGGGACAGGGGGCAGACGCCGGCATTCAGATGATTGTCGACACGCTGTGCCAGGTGATGTTTGAGGGACAGCAGACGACGGTATTGCTCGAGACCATGGCAGGCAAGGGCACCGAGGTGGGCCGTAGCTTTGAAGAGCTGGCGTGCATTATCGAGGGCGTTGCCGCCAAGTGCCCAGAGCTGTCCGATAAGCTGGGCGTTTGTTTGGACACCTGCCATGTGAACGATGCCGGCTACGACATCATCCATGATCTGGACGGCGTACTCGACGAGTTCGATCGCGTGGTGGGTATCGATCGCTTGCATGCTGTACACATCAACGATTCGAAGAACCCTTGTGGCGCCCATAAAGATCGTCACGAGTGCATCGGCAAGGGATACCTTGGCAGCGAGGAATTTGGTGGCGGTATGCAGGTTATGCAGAATATTGTATCGAATGGCCGTTTGCGTTCACTGCCGTTTATTTTGGAGACTCCGAACGAACTTGCAGGTTATGCAGCTGAAATTAGACTATTAAGGTCATTGCAGCAGTAATGACTGTCATAAAGTAGAGTATTCCATTCACGTTATGGGTTTGTTTCAATCAGTTTTCTCATTGCAGATTCGTAATTCCGGGTGCATAATAGCCAACAGTTTTTGCAGACCTCTGAATCAAACGAGGTCACCGGAAGGAGACTGATTATGAAGCTCAAGAAGCTTGGCGCATTTGCCGCCACGGGTGCCATGGCGCTCGCCCTTGCTCTGACGGGCTGCGGCTCGTCCAACGCCACCTCTGGTTCTGATGCCGGTTCCAGCAGCTCTGACGACGCTAAGGTCGAGAAGGTCGACGGCTCCAAGGAGTACGCACTCGTCAAGGACGGCACGCTGACCGTCGGCACCTCTGCCGAGTACGCCCCGTTTGAGTACAAGGACGACAACGGCGATTATCAGGGCTTTGACCTTGAGCTTATCAAGGCTATCGGCGACAAGCTGGGCCTGGATGTCGAGTACGTCAACAATGACTTTGACACGCTGGTTCCGGGCGTCGCTTCGGGTGCCAAGTATGACGTCTCCATCGCGGCTATCACTGACACGCCCGAGCGTGAGAAGGAAGTCACTTTCTCCGATTCCTACTACATGGACGATCAGGCCATCGTGACCAAGGTCGATAACGCCGACATCACGGCTGACAACTACAGCGAGAAGCTCAACAACGCCGACGCTACCATCATCGTCCAGTCTGGCTCGACCGCCGAGGCCTTTGCCCAGGAGAACTTCCCCAAGGCCAAGATCGTCCCCTACAAGGATGCTACCGAGTGCTTCAGCGCCTTGCAGTCCGATAAGGGTGACGCCGTAGTCACCAACCGTTCCGTTGCCAGCCAGCTGACCGCCGAGCAGTTCAACACCTGCCAGACCATCAAGCAGATCAGCACCGGCGAGGAGTACGCCATCGCCATCAACCAGGGCAACACCAAGCTCAAGGACGACATCAACCAGGCCATCAAGGACCTGACCGATGACGGTACCGTTGACGCCCTCATGGCTAAGTACAACATCAAGTAAAATAGCTACTTGATTGTGCGCGGGCCCTTTCCGTTTTGCGGAGAGGGCCTTTGCGCTTCTCTTGACGGAGAGTGTTTCCGTCTCGTTTTGCCGGCAACTTCTACGATAGGAGCCACCTTGTCTCGACTGAACAAAGGGGCCGCGGAGCAGCGTTTTTCACTGCCCGCCTTGCTCCAAAAGCTAGCCTGCGTCATGGCCGTGGCGCTCGCGCTGGTGTGCGCGGGGGCATATGCGCCCACGACCGCCCAGGCGCTTGAGACCGCAAAGATTACCGCCCGACCCAACACCGGTTCGGGCAGCGCTGTGGTCGGCGGCACCGAGACGCGCATTACCTGGGAAGTTCAGGCCGATGCCGACGAGGAGCTGAGCGGTCTTTCTTTGACGTTTGTCGACGGCACGACGTTTGGTACCGATGACACGCGATTGACGATGCTCTCGGGCGAGGACCTCATGGATCGTACGCCCATGAAACCCACGTGCAAGGCTGACGGCCAGACGCTCAAGATCGATTTTGGCGAGACGGCGCCTGCCGGCGGCTTTTTCCGTGTCGAGGTTTACGGCGTGACCTTCCCCGTCGAGGGCGGCGATGAGGCCTTTAGCGGCACCTATACGCTCGCCGACGGGTCGACCAAGAAGATCTCCAAGATTCCGTCGGTGGAGATCAAGGGCGTGACGGCCTTCGATAACTTCTTGGCCGACCTTAAAGAGCAGCCGTGGGTCGAGGCCTGGAACTCCAATATGTTCCTGCGTCTGTTCCTGAACCCGGTCATTTTGGTCCAGAGCCTGCCGATCGTCTTTAAGGGCTTCCTCATGTCGCTCTCGATCGTGCTTGTTGCGTTTCCGCTGGCTATTCCCTTTGGCTTCGCCCTGTCGCTCATGCGCATCTCCAAGTCGCGCATCTTGCGCTGCCTTGCCGGCATCTACGTGAATATCATCCGCGGCACGCCGGCGTTCCTGCAGATCTATATCGCGTTCTTTGGCCTGCCGCTGGCCGGCGTCAAGGTGGATGATTATGTCCTGGGCGTCATCGTCATGGCCATGAACTCGTCTGCGTATCTGTGCGAGATTTTCCGTGCCGGTATTCAGTCGATCCCTAAGGGGCAAAATGAGGCTGCTCGCTCGCTGGGCATGAATGCCTTCCAGACACTGCTCTACGTGATGATTCCACAGACGTTCCGCAATGTTCTGCCTACGCTGACCAGCGAGTTTATCCTGCTCTACAAGGACACGTCGCTGCTTGCCGCTGTTGGTGTGGTCGAGATCGTCATGAACGCCCGTACCATCGTGGCCACGACGGGCTCCATCACGCCGTATGTGGTTGCCGCCCTGTTCTATCTGGTCATTACCCTGCCGCTTGCTCGTTTGGTGAGCGGCCTTGAGGCGAGGCTTCTGGGTACGGCCGAGACAAAAAAGAAGCGTCCGGCCAAGAGCGCCGGACAGGTTGTCGCGACGCCCGCCGATCATATCGCCGGTCTGTAAGGAGGTCCCAGTATGAGTGAAACGAATTCCAACGAGGTCGTCGTCAGCATCAACAATCTCCAGAAGGCTTTTGGCGATAACGTGGTCCTGCGCGATATCGATCTGGATGTGCATAAGGGCGAGGTTGTCGTAGTTCTGGGTCCCTCGGGCTCGGGTAAGTCGACGATGCTTCGCTGCATCAACCGTCTTGAGCATCCCACGAGTGGCTCGATTGTCGTTGAGGGTGTGGACGTGTGCGCCAAGGGCGTCGATCTTAACAAGGTGCGCACGCATCTGGGTATGGTGTTCCAGCAGTTTAATTTGTTCCCGCACCTGTCAGTCAAAAAGAACGTCATGCTTGCGCAGCAAAAGGTGCTCAAGCGCAGTAGGGAAGAGGCCGAGAAAATTGCCGTCGAGGAGCTGACCAAGGTCGGTCTTGCCGAGCGTATCGACTTTATGCCGAGCCAGCTCTCGGGCGGTCAGCAGCAGCGCGTTGCCATCGCCCGCGCCCTGTCGATGAACCCGCACGTCATGCTCTTTGACGAGGCCACCTCGGCGCTCGACCCCGAGCTCGTGCGCGACGTCCTGGGTGTCATGCGCGACCTGGCACGCGACGGCATGACCATGATCGTCGTGACGCACGAGATGGGCTTTGCCCGCGATGTCGCCGACCGCGTCGTCTTTATGGACGGCGGCGTCATTGTGGAAGAGGGTACGCCGAGCGAGGTCTTCGACCACCCCAAGAGCGAGCGCACCAAGGCGTTCTTGGGAAATATCTCGTAGCGGCGCGTCGAAATTGTCGATATAACAAACGGGGATCGGATAGTATCCGGCCCCCGTTTTTGTTTGGGCATGAGCGACTGTTGTTGTGCGGTGCTCGGCTGTTAGTTGCCTTGCGACTTTCTGGCGGCTTCGTTAGGCCAGCTCCGCTCCCAGGGCCTTGCAGGCCGCCTCGCCCTCATCGTCGGGCGCATCGTAGCAGATGGTGGAGTCCACGACGTTGACGCCGGCCTCGTCGGCGTCGGCTTTCCAGTTATCCATCCACTCGCCCTCGGCCCACGAATAGGAGCCAAAGAGGACGACCTTCTTGTCGCCGAGGACTTCCTTGACCTCATCCCACATCGGCTGGAACTCGTCGTACTCGAGCTCCTCGGACCCCATGGCGGGGCAGCCGAAGGCGAAGGCGTCATAGTTGGTGACCTTGTCGGCAGAGAAGTCGGCGCAGGAGATGACCTCAGCCTCGGCACCCGCGGACGTGGCGCCTTCGGAGACGAGGTTTGCCATGGCCTCGGTGTTGCCCGTGCCGCTCCAGTAGACGACGGCGATCTTGCTCATGTTGAGTCCTTTCAGTTGTGCGGCAGGTTGCCGCGGCTTCTATGTTCTATCGGGTTGCCTGGGCAAGTTGCGCCAAGCTGCAGCCCTGCTGATAGACAAAGGTGAGGTATTGAGTGCAAGCGCGGTAGGCGTCAAACATCGCAAGCGCTTGCTCGACATTCGTGTAGACCTTCCAGGCCCCAAAGACCTTGTAGTTCTCGCCGCGCTGGACGATAAACTCGTGCACGTCGTCGTAGGGATATCCAAGGAAGTAGCCTATTTCGTGCGGAAACTCGCAGGTGCAGTCGTTGCTGCAGCTAGCTTGCTGGGGTAGTGCGCATCGAGTCTGGCTACAAGCGCATTCCGCGACGTTATTGCTCGCGAGCGTGATGCGTGATGCCAAATGCACAAGGCATGTCGAAAGGTCTCTCGTGTCGTAGCCTTCCGAGGCGAGCGCTGTTTGGGCGCGAGGGTCTGCGAAATAGGTGGCGAGGCTTTTGGCTCGGTACACGTACACGAGTGCTCCGCAGGGCCGCCAGACCAAAACACTCAGGTGGATGCCGAACGGATTAAGCTCGTGATTGCACCGGGCGATAACGTTGAGCAGTCGTGCTCGGCGATCTGTGATTGGCGCGGTCGCGTCCGAACCATCCTGATGGGCGTAGACGCCGGGATAGGTAAAGAGCGATGCCGGTTTGATGCCCGCGAGCGTGGGGGAGCAGTTGCGCACGACTGCTGCCTGAAACGTTGGGATGTCTATGGTTCGAGTCACGGCGCTCCTTACGGATTTAACCTGTTAGCCTAGGAAAACTTATACATGAAAGTAAACCATGGTCAACAAAAAAGTTTGAAGAGGGAAACTAATTGACCGAACGGACATGATTTTGGGTTAAGATGGGGACACCCCATGGGGGTATCTAGATAGGGCTACTTGAAAGGGAAACGCATGAGTGACTTGCTCAACCCTGCGAATCTCATCGTGCTGGCCGTCATTGCCGTCGGCATGTTTTTTGGACTGCGTCGCATTGCCGCTTCGACACACGGGAAGAGTTGTTGCAGCGATGGCGCGAGCGGCAAGAAGGCCAAGAAGGTAGTGGTTTCGGATACCGATCCGTCCCACTACCCCTATAGCGATGAGCTGCTCATCGGCGGCATGAGCTGTGACGGCTGCGCTCAGAATGTAGCCAATGCCCTCAATGCGTTGGACGGCGTGTGGGCTACGGTGACGTATGCGGACCACACAGCACGCGTACGCTCGAAGCTCCCGGTTGATCGCGACACACTCGAGACGGCGGTGAGGGGCGCGGGCTATTACGTTATGAAAATGTAGGTGTTGCCCTCTCCGGTGGATACCGGCCTCCTGCTCATTGTGACTATCGACATCCAAAAATTTGCGCAAAAAATAACCTTTAGATGCGGCAAAAGTGGAGTTTGGTGACGGTTTGCGCGGAATTCGCTACCAATCGAGCATCTATTAACCCGTCCAAAAAATTACAGGTGTATATTTATACGCTGATTATTGCTGTGCTCAGATTGCAATTAACCGTGGACAGAAATGAAGAATGCTAAAGCTGGGCTTTAGGACAGGGGAGGTTATAGCCTTATGAGACGAGTGGGAGCACTTGGCTTGGTGGCAGCGCTTGCCGCTATCTTGGTATCGCCGCTGCCGGCGCATGCCGAAGACGCTTCGGGTGCCGTTACCTACAATGCGGGAAATGGGTATTCCTTTGAGAAGCTCTCGCATCCTACGGTAGGAACGTCGCAGCCGGATGGCATCGTCGACTACCAGGGTAACGGTGCCGTTGCCGTTCCGGGCGCCGATGGTAATACGGCCAACAACGAAGGCGATCGCGGCCAGAGCTACACTTGGGCGGCTGCGAGCTATGGTGACTGGCTTTATGTGGGCACCTGCTATGCGGCGATGGGCAACACGCTGACGCTCATGAACGGCACGCTGGGCGATTCCTTTGATGCCGAGACCATGCGCCTGACGCTGGAGGCCATGTTTAACGGCACCTTCTTCTATGGACAGCAGAAGGAGGACGGCACGGCCGACAAGGACAGCGGCGGCATCTTGGTCAAGATCAATACCAAGACCGGTGAGACCAAGCTGCTGCTCTCTGATTCGCTCAACGGCGTCGCTCCTTTGTTCCGCAATGCCGTGAGCTATAAGGGCAAGCTTTATTTCTGCGGCAGCGTCAGAACCAATGGCGGCAAAAGCGGCCTGCCTGCTGTATATGAGATCGATCCTAAGACGGACGAGTTCAAAGTTGTCTATAAGGGCCTTTCGAGCATGCAGGATTACGGTGCTGCCTACAAGCAGGGCATTTCTACCGGTATCCGCGGCATGTGCGTCCATGATGGCCAGCTCGTCATCAGTAATGTGGGTAAAGACGCGGCCGGTAACTTTGTGTCGACAATCCTGACGTCGTCTGACCCGTCGAAGGGCCAGGACAGCTTCACCGAGATTGCCAACTCGGGCACGCTGTTTAACTATCGGTTGATTTTCAATCTCAACGCAACAGCCTGAACGGGCCCCGCGTTTCCGCAGCTAGCGCAACGCGGGAATAGCTCCCGGCACCTGGCCGTCGCATCGTTTCCGCAGGTGGAGAGGCTATGGAGGCCGGTGCCCCCATGCCGCCGCCGCATGCTCCGCCAGCCCGCCGCGCAGCCGTTCCGGACTCAGCGCAACGGGCCCTCCGGCCCATGTCCCGGCCCGCCGCCTATCCCGCCAGCGGCCCCTCGCCCCTCGCGGCCCTGGCCCTGTCGATGCAGCCGGGCGTGAGGTCGAGCTCGCCGGGCGCCAGCTCCTCTATCCCGAACGCGTCCATGAGGGCGGAGGCGTCCTCCCCGAGGGCCATCCGCAGCACGCGCGCCGGCGTCAGGAACCCGAGCGCCCCCCTCGGCTCGGAGTTCACCTGCGACATGAGCAGCGCGCAGTCCGCCGCCGTCAGCCGGTCGAACCTGGCCCCGGCGCCCTTGGGCAGCAGCTTCCTGATCTCCACGTGGTTCTTCTCGCACGCGCCCTTCTGCTGGCTCTGCCGGGGGTCGCAGTAGAAGAGCCTGGTCTCGCCGTCCCGCTCGCCGATCAGCGCCGCGATGGCGCCCTCGTCGGCGAACTCGCTCCCGTTGTCGGTGAGCACGGCGCCGAAGGCGCGCCTCGCGCCGTCCTCGCCGAGGACCCCGCGCAGGGAGGAGAGCGCCGCCAGGACCGAGGCGCACGTGCCGTCCGGCAGCGGCAGGGCCAGCTGGAAGCGGCTCGGGCGGTGCAGGAGCGTGAGGAGCCTGGCGGAGTCGCCCCTGGGGCCCTCGACGGTGTCCATCTCCCAGGCCGCGGCGCAGGCGTCCTCTCCGAGCGCGAGGAACGACGCGTGCGACCTGCGCGACGAGTGGGACGTCGCCCTCCCCGGGGCCCGGCGCGACCTCGGCCTGTAGCCGACCTTGCGCCTGAGCTCCATGTTCGTCATGCCGTCGTAGCCGGCGTCCACCCACCTGTAGACGGTGGAGGCGCTGAGCCCGGGGGTCGTCGCCGCTATCTGCTGCGGGGAGAGCCCGCGCGCGAGCCCGTCCCTGATGGCCGCGAGCTTGGCGGCGGCGCCCTCCTCGGTCTCGTCGATCCCGGACCTGCTCGCCGAGAGCTCGGCGTCGGCCGCCTCCTGCGCCCTCCTGGCGCTGTAGAACACCCTGGGCCTCCTCGAGCAGCCGTAGCCCCTCCTGTGCGAGCAGCCGTTGCAGCACCTCGGCCACGCGGAGAGCCTGGGGCAGGCCCCCGAGAGGTCCGCGGGCGCGGGCTCGCCGTAGCGCGAGCGCGGCGCGGTGACGTAGCGGTGCGCCGCGACCTCCCTGGTCACGGTCGAGGGCGACCTGCCGAGCTCCGCGGCGATATCGCGGGCGCTGCGGTTGCGGTCGAGCATCCTCTCGACCGTGTTCCTCTCGTGCCTCGTGAGCCTCCCGTACGACCTCCCGGACGGCTTGGGTCTGGACATTTCGGCCTCCCTCCATCGCGGGCCGGGGGATTCCGGCCCCTCTGGGGTTGCCTACCCGGATTCGCGACTCAGGACTCAGCGCAACGCGTTGCGCTGAGTCCTGAGGCTGTTGCAATGAAGATGAGAATCAAGGCTGTTTAACTATCCGGCGATTCGCTATCAGGACAGCATCTACGGCGGTGCCATTTGGGATATGGTCTCGTACAATGGCCATCTCTATGCGACCATTTGCACCGGTACGCCTGAGAACGCTCCCGATGATAATTCCATGCAGTCGTTCGCCATGGTCCGTGGCGACAAGAACGCCGACGGCAGCTATTCGTGGACTCCCATTGTTGGCGATCAGGAGACGGACGGTGCAAAGTACTGCTTTGGCATCGATCCTGCCCGCACCCGTTCTGGCGCTGCCAACCTCATCGTCTACAACGACTACCTCTATATCGGTGAATATAACGACGAGGAGATTGCCCTCGAGCGCATCCTGTTCAACAAATCCAACACCGAAGAGGGCGGCAAGAGCGGCATGGGCGGCGTTGACTGCTCGTTTGTGAATGCCAATCTTGAGCAGTCGGTCAACATCTATCGCATGGACAAGAACGAGAACATGGAGCTCGTTGTTGGCGATCCCACCGACATGTTCCCCGAGGGCGGTATTTCCGGCCTGGCTTCGGGCTTTGGCCGAAACGAGAACCAGTACATTTGGCGCATGCAGAAGTTCGACGGCAAGCTGTATATCGGTACCTTTGATACCGCGAGCCTGCTTGAGCCGATCGGCCAGTTCTCCAATGGCGACATTATCGATATGACGCCCGAGGAGTGGAACTCTCAGGTTCAGCGCCTTAGGGACCTGCTCGATCACCTGCTCGACAAGAAATCGCCTGACGACCCCATCGTTCCCGTGAACACGCTTGCGGACGATGATTCAAACGAGGCCGTCGAGGTCGATGACGAGAAGGCTGAGGCCGTCGAGGCCGATGACGAGAAGACCGAGGTCGCTAAGGGCTTTGGCGACCTGAGCGATGCGCTGGAGGATTCCGCGGGCGACCTTTGCGATCAGGCCGCGACGATGTCCCAGGACGTTGAGGACGACGCCGCTTACGTCCAGAAGATCGATGGCGAGATCGCGTACTTCAAGTCCTTTGCCGACCAGTATCAGGACATGCTCGATAGCTATGAGAGCCTGAAGCAGCAGTACGAGGATGCCTATGGCACCGAGCTGCCGGGCGATATTCAGGATGCGCTCGATAAGCTGCTGAGTAAGGAGAACCTCAAGAAACTGCAGAGTGTCCTTACGTGCATGTCTTACCTTCGCAATGCCGAGCGTGGCTTTGATATGTATGTGACCGAGGACGGCGTGAACTTTACGACGCTGACGACCAATGGCTTTAACGATCCGTATAACCATGGTCTGCGCACCTTTGCGGTGACCAACCAGGGTCTGTGCCTCGGTACCGCCAACCCGTTCAATGGCTGCCAGGTTTGGATCCAGCGCAAGGAGAATTCTGAGAATCCGATTGATCCCGGTACTCCGGATCCGACGGAACCCACAAATCCTTCGCAGCCGGGTGGCGGCGATCAGCCTGGTGGCAGCCAGACGGGCGGCAACGGCCAGTCGAGCAGCACCACGACGACCGTTTCGACGACCACTAAGAAGACTCCGAAGGACGGCTCGCTGCCTCACGCTGGCGACTCGACCCTCACGCTGGTCTTGGGATTGCTGGTTGCAGCTGCCGCAGTGCTTGGCATTGCTCTCGTCTTGCGCAAGCGTTCTCGTCGCTAGGCTCGACCACGCAGCTCGATGCCTTGGATGTCGTCGAAGTTGATGGCGATATCCCTGAGTTTGAGCAGCTTGAATGCGGGTAACACTTCGTCGAGGATGCCCGTGCGGCTACGATAGCCGTACATATCGTAATAGGTGACGCGCACCAAGTCGCCGCGTTTGAGGCCCTCGAGCTTTTTCGAAAGCTCGAGGGCTTTTTCTTCCGTGAGTTCGCATTTGGGCTCAACAGTGATTTCTTGTTTGCGCACGAGCTCGTAGTATCCCGTGAGGGCGGCAAAGGGCATAAACTGCGCGGCACGGCCGGCGCGGACGGCGCCGTTGGCGGTGAGCTTGGGGTCGGAGGAGCGACGTCTTCCCTCGGGGTCCGCTAGACGTTCAAAAGGCGTCGGTGGCCGCATCGGCTGTTGTTGGGACTTAGGCACGATGTCCTCCTACCTGATCGTTGCGTTCGCGTGCGGTGGCGCCGGCGGTGAAGCTTAATCCCTTGACGAGCGCGTTCTTGCCGTACTTGCCCTTCACGGCCAGGACAGCGCGCGCCAGGTCGCGCTCGCGCTCATCGGCCTTAACATCGCTGAACAGGTCGATAGTGGTAAATTCCTCGGGCATGAGGTTGCCAAATCCCAGGTTGATGCGCTTGACCGGTCGTTTGGGATCGACAGTCTGCGCCCAGAGCTCATCGAAATAGCCCATGATCTTCTTAAACGAATTGGTGCGCTCGGGCAGCTTGCGCGAGGCGTTGGAGTGCGCAAAGAGCGCGGCATAGCCACCACGCGGCTTGCCGCCGTGTTCGCCCACAAAGATGCCGTCAATCGCCTGTGCCTCTCGCACCAAACGTCGGCGTTCGTCGTCGCGTTGGACGGGCTTGGGCGCGCGGGGCGTGAGCTCGGGGCCGTCGGTTGCGGCGGGTTCGATGCTCGACGTGCTCGAACGCAAATGCCCGCATCCGTCTACATATTGTGCTGTGCCGCTGGCGTCGAGGCGGCGTATGTCGGCGCGCTCGCTCGCGTAGCCTACAAAGAGCGAGATACTGTTGCACACCACGTGCTTATCGACTAAGTCCAGCACAGCGTTGTCGACCATCTCGCGCAAGACGGTGTAGGCCTGTTCATAGGCATAGCCTTTCGAGAGCACCTGTCCTGTGGTAGTTGAGGTTGCCTGCGGGCGATAGGCCTGAATATCGGCGATAGTTGTCGGCTCGCGCCCAAAGGCGTGGTCGATAAGATACTCGGCATTGACGCCGAGCTCGTCGTAGAGCAGGTTTTCGTCGAGCGCCGCGACGCCCATCAGATCGTAGACGCCGTATTTTTCGAGTCGTGCTGCCACGCCGGGCCCAATGCCCCAGATGTCGGTGATGGGGCGATGGGGCCAGATCTCCTTGCGAAAGGTCTCGTCATCGAGTATGCCGATGCGGCTGGGTACGTGCTTGGCGGTAATGTCGAGTGCCACCTTGGCCTGGAATAGGTTGGGGCCGATGCCAACCGTTGCCGTGATGCCGGTGCGCGCCAGGACCTCGTCGCGCAACATGCAGGCGAAGCCTTCAGCGTCGGTGTGATAGAGGTCCAGATAGGGCGTCACGTCGATAAAGCATTCGTCGATGGAGTAGACGTGCACGTCCTGTGGGCTGACGAATTCCAGATAGATACCGTAGATTTGCGCCGACACCTCCATGTAGTGCTGCATGCGCGGTACGGCCTTGATGTAGTCGATACCGTCGGGAATCTCGAACAGACGGCAGCGGTTGTGTATTCCGAGGTCCTTCATAGCCTGCGTGATGGCGAGACAGATGGTCGTTCGTCCGCGCGATTCGTCGGCAACGACCAGGCGCGTAGTGAGGGGGTCGAGGCCTCGGTCGACGCACTCGACGCTGGCATAGAACGTCTTAAGGTCGATGCAGATGTAGGTGTGACGCTCGTGCCCCACGCGTCCTCCCATCAAACACATGTTCTTATCGAATACATGTTCGATAATACCGGCTTGCGCGGACATCGTCAAAACCTGTCCCTTTTTGGTCGGTTGCCGTTTGGGGGCCGATTGGCAACGCTCGCTGATTATAGTCTTGACCTGCGCTAGAATAGTGGCATCTGAATGTCCGGGCGCATGGAGGCGTGCGCCCGTATGCTGAGGAGGACTCTATGGCAACTGTTGCCGCACCTATCGATGCTACGTCGACTGACGCTTGGAAGGCGCTCGAGGCTCATCAGGAGAAGCTCGAGGCCGAGGGTATCGACCTCAAGGCCTGGTTCGCCGCCGATCCCGAGCGTGTGAACAAGCTGAGCTTTGACGCCGGTGACCTGCACTTCGACCTGTCCAAGAACCTGGTGACCGACGAGACCGTCAAGCTGCTGTGCGATCTTGCCCGCGAGGTGAAGCTCGAGGAGCGCCGTGACGCCATGTTCTCCGGCGAGCACATCAACACCACCGAGGACCGTGCCGTCCTGCACACCGCGCTGCGCCGCCCGGCTAGCGAGAAGGGGCAGCTCGTCGTCGACGGCCAGGACGTTGTCGCCGACGTGCACGAGGTCCTCGACCGCATGTACGCCTTCGCCGAGCGTGTGCGCTCCGGTGAGTGGAAGGGCGTTACCGGCAAGAAGATCGAGCACCTGGTGTCCATTGGCATCGGCGGCTCCGACCTGGGCCCGGTCATGGCGTACGAGGCCCTGCGTCCCTATGCCGACGCCGGTATCGATTGCCGCTACATCTCCAACATCGACCCCAACGATCAGGCAGAGAAGCTCAAGGGCCTGGACCCCGAGACCACGCTTGTGATCATCGTCTCCAAGACCTTCACCACGCTCGAGACCCTCACCAACGCCCGCGAGGTCAAGACCTGGATGCTCGAGCAGCTCAAGGCTCAGGGCGCCATCGACGGCTCCGATGAGCAGAACGCCGAGGCCGTGGCAAAGCACTTCGTCGCTGTCTCCACCGCACTCGAGAAGGTTGAGGCCTTCGGTATCGACCCCGCCAACGCCTTCGGTTTCTGGAACTGGGTCGGCGGCCGTTATTCCGTTGACTCCGCCGTGGGCCTGTCGCTGATCGTCGTGCTCGGCCCCGAGCGCTTCCAGCAGTTCCTCGAGGGCTTCCATGCTATCGATGAGTACTTCTGCAATACCCCGCTCGAGAACAATGCCGTCGCGCTGATGGGCCTGCTCAACGTCTGGTACGTCAACTTCTTCGGTTCCAAGAGCCATGCCGTGCTTCCGTACTGCCAGTACCTGCACCGTTTCCCGGCCTACCTGCAGCAGCTCACCATGGAGTCCAACGGCAAGCATGTCCGCTGGGACGGCAGCGCCGTGACCTCCGACACCGGTGAGATCTTCTGGGGCGAGCCCGGCACCAACGGTCAGCACGCCTTCTACCAGCTGCTGCACCAGGGCACCGTGGTGGTCCCGGCCGACTTTATCGCTTTCGCCAACACTGCCAACCCCGCAACCGACAGCGGCCAGGATGTCCACGAGCTGTTCCTGGGCAACTTCCTGGCCCAGACCAAGGCACTCGCCTTTGGTAAGACGGCCGATGAGGTGCGCGCCGAGGGCACGCCCGAGCAGATCGTCCCGGCCCGCTGCTTTGAGGGCAACCGTCCGACGACCTCGATTTTTGGCGACACGCTGACCCCGTTCGCGCTCGGCGAGCTCATCGCCCTGTACGAGCACATTACGTTTGTCGAGGGCACGGTCTGGGGCATCGACTCCTACGACCAGTGGGGCGTCGAGCTGGGCAAGCAGCTTGCCAAGCAGATTACCCCGGCCTTCCACGACGACGCCGCCAAGGCCGAGCAGGACGCTTCGACCCAGGCGCTCATCGAGTTCTACCGCGCGCATCGCAAGTAGTCGCTGCTGTTAACGCATCGCGCCTTATAGTCAGGGGCCCGTATCCTATCGGATGCGGGCCCCTTTGCTTTGCCGTGGTCCCGGGGCGCACGGCCTTTGTGGAACATCGTCGGGGCGCCGCGCGCTGCGAGAACCCTGCGCCTAGATCTCGGCCTCCGCATGGCCTCGCTGCGCCTCGGGCAGCTCCCCGTAGAGCGGATGGTCTTCGAGCCTAAAGCGCTCGACCTGTTCGGGAGTGCGACCGCGTACAAAGAGCCACGAGCGATCGATCGGCGTCGCCATGAGCGTGCTGGGCAGCGCGTCGGCGCGGTCGGAAAACACCCGGGCACTCTCGGGATCCTGGAACGCCAGCACCAGATGCGTGTCGCAGTTGCCCATGATGGAGCGTGCGCGTGCCTCACCATAGAGCGCATCGAGCTGGTTGGTCGACTGCAGCAGCAGCGTTGCCCAGATGTTGCGGCTTCGGATAATCGAGAGCACGTTGTCGATCTGGGGGATCTGCAGATTTGCGAAGTCATCGAGCATAAAGCGCACGGGCACGGGCAGGCTGCCGTCGGGCTGCCTATCGGCCTCGCGAATGAGGCCCATAAACGCCTGCGTAATAAAGAGGCCGGTCAGCGGATCGAGATTGCGGTCGATATCGCTCACGGTTACAAACAGGGCGCAGGGGGTGTGTCCCATGGAAGCGAAGTCCACCTGATGGCACTCACGATAGAGCTGTGCCGCACCGTCGAATCCCAGACACATGACCTTTTCGGCAAGGATGCCGACGATGCTCGCGTGCATGCGCTCGGCATTTTGCGTAATGGCGTAGCGCCGCCATAGCGAGAGGGCATAGCTTTGGGGGTCGGTCGTGATCAGGTCGTCAAACAATCGACCCGTGGCACCGTCCTGCAGGTGCTCGATCAGCTTGATGACCGAGCTGATCGTCTGCTCGTCGGCGGGTAGCTGTTCGGTGACGTAGGCGATAAGACACGACAGCAGGTTTGCCGCCGCATGATCCCAAAAGGGCTGGTTGTTGTCCTCGATGGGGCAGATGGCCTTTGCCACCGAGAGAATGTCCCGCTGGTTGGGCCTGCCGTCCGCCTTGCAGCGAATGTGCTTCAGGGGGTTGTAGCCGCAGCGCTCGATGCCGGGCGCAAGGGCCGGGACGGTGTTGAGGTCGGCGAAGTTGAGACATTGCACGCAGTAACCGTGGGCTGCCAGCACGGGTCCCACTTCGCGACAGAGCGTGCCTTTGGTGTCGAGCACGATGTAGCTTGCGTTCATTTGCAGCAGGTTGGGCTTGAGGACGTTTC
The DNA here is from genome assembly GCF_003462845.1 of Collinsella sp. AF15-51. Taxonomy (NCBI): domain Bacteria; kingdom Bacillati; phylum Actinomycetota; class Coriobacteriia; order Coriobacteriales; family Coriobacteriaceae; genus Collinsella; species Collinsella sp. AF15-51. Next base: position 84,657 of record NZ_QRYG01000008.1, read on the forward strand.
GGGTCTTGCCGGCTCCCGAGGGGCCGATCACAAGTGCATTGTTGTTGAGTCCCGTTTGGCGGGTGTCGCAGGAAAGCGTTCGATCCTTGGCGAGGATGGTGGACGATGCGGACTCAGATGCGGCGAGGCGGCTGGCGAGGTTAGACATGGGCGACCTCCTTGGTGGTCGAGAGGATTTCGTGGGCAAAGCCGAGCTCGACGGCGCGCTCGGCCGAAAGGTAGGTGTCTTTTGCAGTGAGGGACTGGATGCGCTTGGGCGTGAGGCCGCTGCGGTCCGAGAGGATTTGCGTGAGGGTCTTGCGGGTCTGCATGAGACGCCGGCTGGTTTCCTGCAGCGCAAGTGCCGAGCCGCCTGCCCCCTGGGGGATCAGCGGGTCGTGAATCATGAGCTCTGCATGGGGCGCCATACGGCGATCGTCGCCGCCCATAAAGATCATGGCGCCCATGGACGCGGCGAATTCCAGGCAGACGGTGCGGATGGGGCACGATGCGAGGCGCATGGCGTCATAGATCGCAAGACCCGATCGCACGCTTCCGCCGGTGCTGGCGACAAATATGGTGATGGGGCGGCTGGGGTCGGTGGCATCGAGCAGGCGGATCTGCTGGCATAGGTCGTGGGCCATCGGGGTTTCGATATTTCCCATAACGGAGAGCTCACGACGGGCGAGCATCTCATCGTAAATGCTGGTGAGCGTGATACCTCGGGCGGATTCACGCATGGTGAGGGGGCTGATGATGGGGGAATGATTGGTGTCCATGGGGACTCCTTTCTGTTGGTTGTGTTGTGGAATAGGATTGTTGCCCGCGGAGGGGCTGGCGGGCTACAGGGTTCGTCCGAGCCTGAGATCGAGCTCGGTTGTGGGGCAGGCTGCCTGTCCGTGCGGCTCGCAAGCGCCAAGGGCTCCAAAGCGATGGAGCGTTGCGGCGGGCGTGGTGTAGGCGAGCCGCAGCTGATGCTCGACAGGGGCACATCCGTCATTTTTGTAATGAGCCGCGTAGTACTGCGCGATGCTGGCGTTCATCTCGCTGCCATTGCGATGGCGCTCAAACTGGCGTCTGCAGGTCTCGATGATCTTTGCTACCGACTTGGGTGCCGTCGCGGGAACAAGGGCGAGATAGCCCTCAAATAGCTCGTTGATGCTCAGGAGGCACAGCAGGTCGATCAGCGTCCTTATGGCTGCTCCCTCGGCGGAAAAGTGCGCGGTCATGCGGTTATATCGGTTGCGGTCGACGATGGCTGCATGGGGTCTCGGAGTTTTCTGCCCTGTGGTCCCGGGCTTTTGCCGCGCCTGTGTATTGAGCTCGACGTTGCAGCGCTTGAGGCCGTCCAACGGAAGGAATAGTGCGGTGCGCAGGGTGTTCCGCTTGCTTTCGAGTTCATGACGCTCGTCGGGTTCCCATTCGAGCTTGAGTTTCGTGTCGAGCGCCGTAAGCATATGGGCTAGGCAGCCTACGGTAAGAACGTACGAATCGTTGTCGCGTTTTGGGGCATAGGGGTCTGTCAGCTTGCGAATGTCGGGGTCGCCCATGATCTTTGTGCAGCGCTTCAGCAGTTGAGGGTGGTCGGCCAAGATCGTCGCGAGCGGTAGCGACGCGTAGTTCTTGATGGTCGCGGCGGCAAAGGCGGCGTCATATTCGTTTGCATACGCTCGCTCAATGCGGGCATCCAGAATGCTTTTCTTATCGCCGTCTTCAGCGTGGTGGTTTGTCATAGCTTCTCCAATCGGTTGATGTTCGTGCTGTTTGTTGATGTGTTGGTTGTCGTGAGTGATGTGCTTGCCGTGGGTGATGTGCTGACGTTGGGGTGCTATGCGGTTTTCAATGTGCCCGTGAGGCAGTTGCTGCAGGGGCGGGATAGGACGGCCCATGCAAGGCGGAAGGCATCGTGCTCAAAATCGAGACAGCAATGCCCGGGGTGCCTCACATGTGGCAGTTACCTCATTAAGTTGTCATTGCGTTTGGGGTTGTACTTTGCCGATCTTCTTTCTCTTACACGCTGAAAACTGAAACTGAATATGCTCGATCAAACGATGACCACCGGAGCGGTCATCTTTAAAGTACGTTCGTTTTGCTGATTTGACAAGACTAATTTTGAAATTTTTTCTACGGGGTGAAACGAGGTTCGTGGAACGGTCGCGCTTGGTGTCGCCAGCTTTGTATGTGGTGGCTCGGCGTTTAGGCTGGAACGATTAAGCCCCGAGATGGCGTCCCGTTCATGTTCGGGACAATATGACTTTTTACCCGTTGCAGACAGAGCCGCAGTAGGTGTTCTGTATGATGGCTCAGACAAGGTTACTCAATGACAGGGAGGCATATATGGCAATCAAAGCCATCGCAATGGATATCGACGGTACGCTCACCAACGACCAAAAGGTCATCAGCCCGCGTACGCGCGAGAAGCTGCTCGCGGCGCAGGAGTCGGGCATTAAGCTCATCTTGGCTTCGGGCCGTCCCGCATGGGGGCTGCACGCCTTGGCGCAGGAGCTCGACCTTCAAAACCATGACGGTCTGCTAGTTGCCTTTAATGGCGCGCATGTGGTCGACGCTCAGACCGATGAGGTGCTGTTCGATCAGGCTATGCCTGCCGACGAATTGCATCGCTTGATTGATCACCTGCGTAATTTTGACGTGATCCCTATGATTTCGCTCGGTCGTGATTTGCACGTCGAGGACTCGTACCATTGCATGATCACGCTGCCTGACGGCTCGCAGAAGAATATCGTCAAGTATGAGCGCGATGCGTGCGATCTTAAGATTCGCGAGGTCGAGAGCCTGCACGAGGTCGCTGATGCTTATCCCGTGGACAAGCTACTTACTGCGGGCGATCCTGCCTATCTGCAAGCGCATCACGAGGAGATGTATGCGCCCTTTAAGCAGACGCTTTCGGGCATGTTTACGGCCGACTGGTACTTTGAGTACACGGCGCCCGGTATCGACAAGGCCCGCGCGCTCGAGGGTGCCCTGCCCAAGCTCGGTATCGATGCCAGCGATGTCGTCTCGTTTGGCGACGGCCAGAACGACAAGTCCATGATTGAGTGGGCCGGCACCGGTGTTGCCATGGGTAACGCCGTCGATGAGGTTAAGGCTGTGGCCCAGATGGTGACCGCCAATAACAACGAAGACGGTATTGCGGTGGCGCTGGATAAGCTGCTGGGCTAGAATCGCCGATAATGCATGGTTCGGGCGCCTGCTTACAGGCGCCCTTTTGTTAGGGAGGGTGCCGTGTCCGCATTTCCGTTCGACGCCGTTATCTTTGACATGGACGGTGTCATTGTCGATACCGAGTATTACTACCTGGGCGAGACTGCCGCGTTTGCCAAGGAGCTTGGGCTTAACCTGACTCAAGAGGAGCTGAATGGGCAGGTCGGTACCTCGCATCAGTTCTTTCTGCATATGCTGGTCGATTGGTTTGAGCGCGCCGGTAAGGGGCATTTTACTGGCGAGGAGGCGTTGGCCCGTTGGGACGAATGGGCGCATAAGCGTCCGCGCGACTATCAGGCTTTGATTAACCCAGGCGCCGTGGATACGATTCGAGAGCTGCCGCGCCGCGGCGTTCGCGTGGCGCTTGCCAGCTCGTCTCCCATGGATAGCATCGAGGAAGTGCTCAACGCATGCGGGCTGTCGGATGCCTTTGAGTATGTGGTGAGCGGCGAGCAGTTTAAGGAGAGCAAGCCCGAGCCCGACATCTACCTGCATGCATTGGACCTGCTGGGGCTGCCCGCGAATCGCTGCTGCTGCGTTGAGGATTCGGTGCCCGGCATCACTGCCGGCAAGCGAGCCGGCCTGACGGTCATTGCCAAGCGCGAGGAACGCTTCGGCTTTAGCCAAGATGCCGCGGACAAGATTATCGACCAGCTGCCGGAGCTGCTCACGCTTTCTTAGGAGCGCGGTAGTTGCGCGTTTTTCGGGTCCGATGAGTAAATACCCGACATTTTGGTGCGGCAGCAAGCATACTTAATGCTAATGCGGGCTTAAGGGCTTGCTGAATGCCCTTGGGCCCGCTTTAGACTTAATTGTGCTGGGAGAGGGTATATGCCACCGACTGAAGGGCTAACTGACGGTAAAGCAGCGATACCGCTGTACCAACAGGTTATCGATATCATTAAAAACGAAATTAACTCCGGTGCCTACAAGGCGGGCGCGCGGATACCCAATGAATTCGAATTGGCTGAGAGCTATAAAGTTGGCCGCGTTACCGTGCGACGCGCTATTGAGGAGCTCGTCCAGCAGGGCTATCTAACGAAGCGGCAGGGGAAAGGCACGTTTGTCAATGCCCCCAAGCTTAAGCGCAAGATTCGCCAGAAGGATGACGTCCAGAGTTTTTCGGACGCATGCCGCGTTAACGGAATGGAGCCGGGGGCGTGCGTCATTTCGAGAAAGATACTGCCGGCGGATTCCACCGAAGCGCAGTTCTTTGGTGTTCCCGTTGGAACTGATTTGATTTACGTTGAGCGTGTGCGTACTGCCGATGGAGTCCCCGTCATGCTCGAGAACAACATATACGTTTACGAGGACAACGCTTATCTATCAACGGCACCTCTATCTAACCAATCCATTTTTGAGTTCGTGCGTAACCGGACGGGCCGTACGCCCGCGTTTACCGACCCGTGCACACTCGAGATCGCGTGCGCGTCGCCCGAGGTCGCTCGGCTGTTGGCAGTTCCCGTTGGCGAACCCTTGTTTTATATGGAAGCCTTCTTTTTCGACGAGCAGCGGCGGCCGTTTATCATCGGTCGTCAGCGGATCGTTGGGTCTCGCTACGTTTTTGACATCTAGGACATTGCGAATTGAGACGCCCGGTGGATCATCTCACCGGGCGTCTCCATACCGTTCACGGCGCAAACGCAACCGTTCAACCGCGTTGCGGCAATCAGTTTGAAATTATCTTGATGACGAGAAAAGCTGCTGGTAATCTATGGGACGTCATAGAACGTTTGCATTGTGCAAACGTTGAAGCGAGATGCGATGCAGTCTCGAGTTCTTTGGAGGTATCTATGTCAGATACGAAGGCGAAGAAGACAAACAGACGTTTTAAGTTCAAATTACCGCATGTCTATACGATCATGTTCTTGCTGATCGTTGTCTTTGCGGTCCTGACTTGGATCGTTCCCTCTGGTCAGTACCAGCGCAAGACGATTTCGACAGCGGCGGGCGAGCGTGAAGTCGCCGTTGCTGGAACCTATGAACAGGTCGATAAGAACTACACCGATTCCGAGACCGGCGAGACCATCAATCTGGGCCAGGATATCTTCGCGGTCCTGCAAGCGCCCACCAAGGGTATCCAAGAGGCTGCCGACGTCGTTGCGTTCGTCTTATTGATTGGCGGATCGTTCGCAATCATCACCAAGACCAACGCTTTGAATGCCGGCATGAGCCGTGTGATTAAAAAGCTCAAGAACAAGGACATCCTCATCATTCCCATCACGATGACGTTGCTGTCCATTTGCGGCACTACGTTTGGTATGTCTGAGGAAGCCCTGCCGTTCTATGCCATCTTCATTCCCATCATGATGGGTATCGGTTATGACTCGATGACGGCATTCATCATCTGCTTCCTTGGTCCTAACTTGGGATATTGTGCTTCGACCATCGACCCGTTTAATGTTTTGATCGCCCAAGGCATCATTGGCATCGAGGGTAATCCGCAACTGTGGCTGCGTGCCGTTTCTTGGGTCATCTTCACTGCCGTCGGTATCGCATGGGCCATGCGCTATGCCATGCGCGTCAAGAAAAATCCCGAGTCGTCCATTGTGTACGAGGACGATAAGCTCAAGCGTATTGAGTTTTCCGTGACCGATGCCTCCATCGAGGAAGAGTTCACTATCCGTCAGAAGCTCGTGCTTATCGATTTTGCTTGCGGTATGGGCATTATCGTCTGGGGTCTTGTTACCCAGGGCTGGTACATGAATGAGATTTCCGCCGTGTTCCTTGGCATGGGCTTGCTTGCCGGTATCCTGGGCGGTCTTGACCAGCAGACGATTGCAGAGGAGTTCGTTAAGGGTCTTGCCGACTTTGCGTACGCTGCCATCGTTATCGGTATCGCTCGCGGTATTCTGGTCATCGCCGAGGGCGGCATGATCATCGACACCATCCTCCAGGCGCTCGCTACTGCGCTTGCCGGTGCACCCGCCGCCGTCTACACCACGTTTATGTATATCGTTCTTGGCCTGCTCTCTTTGCTGGTTCCCTCGAGTTCTGGCCTGGCGGCGCTCACCATGCCTGTTATGGGCCCCCTGACCGAGCTCATGGGCCTCAATCCCGAGGCGGCCGTCACCGCGCTCCAGTTTGCCAACCAGACCATCAACACCATCAGCCCCGTGGCGGGCATGACGGTCGCCGGTCTTGCCGTGGCTAGGATTTCGTTTGGCCAATGGTGGAAGACCATTTGGAAGTTCTTCATTTTCATGGTCGTCTTTGGCCTGATCGTAACGGCAATCTCTGGCATGCTTCCGGTGTAGGTGGTTGTGATGTCTGATCGTTTGACGGTCCTGACGTCTAAGAGCGTCTTTACCGGTACGGGGGACCTGCCGTTTGAAGGTTTCGTAGCGGTCCGTGGCAATCGAATTGAGGCTGTTGGCGCCAAGTGTGAGCTAGCTTCGTATTTGACCCAGGCGGACGAGGTAGTTGACCTGGGCGACCGCACTGTCATGCCTGGCCTGATCGATGTGCATACCTTCTATACAGGTTGGGCGCTGCGGATGTTGGGGTCTGATCTGTCCGGCATCGCTGATGCCAAAGAGGCTGTGTCGCTCTTGCGTGCATGGAAAGAAGATCATCCGGATTGCGCGGCGGCTTTTGGCCACAACCTACCCGAAACGTTGGCATCGGATGCCGAGAACGCAAATACGGCAGCTGTGTTTGACGATTGTTTTGGCGATATCCCCGTCGTCTGCTTTACACCGGGAGCGGAGACCTGCGTTCTCAATGCTGCTGCCAGCGCGCGATACGGCTTTACACCCCAGGCGTGCTATGCCGAGAAGATCTGGCGCATGATGGGCGATTTCCTCGCGCTGCCCGAGGTGCGTGCCGGGTATTCGGACTACATGAGCATGCTTAACGAGCGCGGCGTTACCGCCATCAAGGAGATGGCGTTTGATGACTACTACGGCTTTGCCGACGAAATGGCTCGCCGTGAGGAATCTGGTGAGCTGACGGTTCGCGTCTCTATGATGTCGCAGCCGGTGGGTGCCGGTGCAAATCTGGCATATGCCCGCGAGGCACGAGAGCGCTTCCGGGGACCGTTCGTTCGTTTTTCTGGCTTCAACCGTATGACCGATCGCGGCGTATGGGCGGGGCTTGCCGAGATGATTGACCCCTATGAGGACACGGCCGATGCGGGCGCTGCCGGCAAGACGGTCGTCGAGGAGCCAGAGTGGGATCTGATTGAGAACGAGCTGCGTGCAATTGATGCTGAGGGCTTCCGATACTCCTTGCATTGCCAGGGCGATGGCGCCGTTCGCCGCACCGTGGCGCTCTATGCCTCGCTGCCTCGAGACGAGCATGGACGGATGCTTCGCCGCCATGCGATTACCGATCTCGAGAACTCTGACCCGACCGATCTTGTCGAGTTTGGCAAGTTAGGTGGAATTTGCGAGGTCTATCCGCAGATTCTGACGCTGGACCGGCGCGAGGATTGCCTGTCGATGATGCGTCGACAAATTGGCGAGACGCGACTTTTGCACAGCTGGAATCGCCGCGGCATGGAAGATTCCGGATGTACAGTGTGCTGTGGAACGGATTTGCCACTGCTGATTCCGAGCCTGGGCGAGTCAGTCTACAGCGCGTGCGGCGGATTCTTCGCCGACGGACTGCCCGTGAATGAGGTCAACACGCTGACGCTTGTCGAGCTCTTGCGCGCTTGGACTGCCGGGGGCGCGTACGATCTGATGCGCGAAGACGAGCTGGGTACGCTTGAGGTTGGCAAGCTTGCCGATATCTGCGTGCTCGATCGGGATGTGTTCGACCTCGATTATCGCGACGCACGCGATCTTGCGGTTGATATGACGATGTCGGACGGACAAATCGTGTTCGATCGAAATAAGGAGGCATAAGATGTCTGAATCCAAACCGGCGCTGCGTCGCGAGCAGATTGCGGGCATGAATATCCACTACATCATGTGGTCGCTCGATTACTTCCTTGATGTGCAGCAGCGCTTGGGCTTTGAGTCCATTGAGCTGTGGTGTGCAGAGCCGCATGTGACGCTCGACCATACGGGCTACTTTGAGGCTGAGGTCCTGGCGAAAAAGGCTGCAGACCGTGGGCTTAGGTATCGTACTCTGTGCCCCGAGAATGTTGTCTATCCTTGGCAGTACTGCGCACGCAAGCCGCTGCATGAACAGCGCAGCCTGGCGTACTTTAAACACGGCATTGAACTTGCCGAGGTACTTGGGTGCGACCGTATGTCCATCAACTCGGGCTGGGGCGACTGGGACGAGGACCGCGAGGAAGCCTGGAAGCGCAGCCGCGAGCACTTGTCCATTCTGGCGGAGTATGCCGGCGAGCACGGTCTGGTGCTTACGATGGAAAGCCTGCGTCCCGAGGAGAGCAACCTTGTGACGACGGTTTCCGATGCGAAGCGCATGATTGACGAGGTCGCGAGCCCGTACTTACAGCCCATGGTTGATACAACCGCGATGGGCGTTGCAGGCGAGACGCTCGAGGACTGGTTTGCCGCCTTTGGTGATGGGGCAATTCACGAGATGCACTTTATCGACGGCGACCCGTATGGCCATCTGGTGTGGGGCGATGGCAAGCACGATATGGACGCCTTCGTCGCCACGCTCAACGCCCATGGTTTCGACGGCATGCTGGGCCAGGAAATCACGGATGGTCGTTACTACGATGACCCGGCAGCAGCAGATGCCAAGAACATGGCCGCATTCGAGAAATATCTGATTGACTAAAACAACTATCGGCCACGCAGCCAATGTCATTGATTGCGGGCCAAACAAGAAAGGAACTGGATATGAACGCACACGATCTGATTAAAGAGGCAATTGCCGAGAAGGGCAAGTTCGACAGCGTCTACTGGATTGCTTGCGGTGGCTCCATGATCGATTTGATCCCGGCTCATGAGCTTCTGCAGCGCGAGGCTACCACCTTCACTTCGTATATCTATACCGCGCGTGAATTCGACATTATGCGTCCGCGTCGTCTGGGCGAGAAGTCCCTGGTCATCGCTTGCAGCCACAGCGGCAATACCCCCGAGGTCGTCGAGGGCTGCGAGATTGCCCTTGCTGCCGGCGCTACGGTGATCGCCCAGACCGACAACGCTGGATCTAAGATCGACTCCGGCAAGTGGACCACGTGGGTCTACCCATGGGGCGAGGGCGTGCCGCAGGCCGAGGTCCCCGCTGGCATTTCGCTGTCGCTTGCGGCAGAGCTGCTCGATCAGCAGGAGGGCTACGCCGATCTTGCCGATATGTATGCCGGTATCGCCGAGATGGATAAGATTCTTCCCCCGGCACGTGAGAAGGTAAATGCCGAGCTGGGCGATCGTTTTGCCAAGCTTTGCCAGGAGCACGAGTTCTTCTATATTCTGGGCAGCGGTCCCAACTTTAGCCAGACCTACGGTTTCGCTATCTGCTCTCTTATGGAGATGCAGTGGCAGCACTGCAGCTACATCCACTCTGCCGAGTACTTCCATGGCCCCTTCGAGGCTACTCAGGATGGCGTTTTTTACTTCCTGCAGATGGGCTCCAGCGAGTGCCGTGCTATGGACGAGCGCGCTCTGGCGTTCCTTAAGACGCATACCGATACGCTGATGGTGCTCGATGCCAAGGAGTACGGTATGGAAGCCGTGCCGGCGAGCGTCCGTGCCTATCTGGACCCGGTGCTGTTCTACGCCATGAACTGCGAGCTGCGTGCTGCACGCGGCAAGGTGTTTGATCACGATCCCGATTTCCGTCGCTATATGGGTGTTGTCGAGTACTAGAAGGGGTAAAGGCCATGGCATTTAACGTTAACGCGCTCGGATTTGGCGACAACGTCGTCGATCGCTACGAGCATATCCACACCATGTATCCTGGCGGCAACGCGGTGAACTTCGCCGTTTATGCCAAGAAATGCGGTGCAGCACGCTCCGCATACATGGGCATTTTTGGCAATGACGCCGCTGCCGAGCATGTCATTGCAAGCCTCGAGGATGAGGGTATCGAGCTTGATAAGTGCGAGCAGATGATTGGCGAGAACGGAGCGGCTCGCGTGACCGTCGTTGACGGTGACCGTGTCTTCCTCGGCTCCAACGAGGGCGGTATCCGTGGCGATGCGCGCTATGTCCTCGATCGCTTTGACCTTTCGTACATGAAGCAGTTCGATGTGGTTCATTCGGGCAACTATTGCTTTACCGAGCGCGAGCTGCCCAAGTTGAAGGCCGCGGGCGTCACGGTCTCTTTTGACTTTTCGGATGACTCCACCGACGAGTATTACGAGCAGATTGCGCCCTACGTCGATTTTGCTTTCTTTAGTGCGGCGGATGCCGCGAGTGAGGACGAGATCCGCGAGCGTCTGGCATGGGTGAAGGGCTTGGGTCCGCGTTTTGTGTCGGCTACGGCGGGCGCCGAGGGCTGCATTGCTTACGACGGCGAGCGTTATTACCGCCAGCTGGCTAAACCGGTAACGGACATGAAGGACACCATGGGGGCGGGCGACTCGTTCCTCACCTCGTTTTTGATGTGCTATCTCGATTCCGCCAAGCGTGGTGAGGATGGCGCCGAGGCCATCGAGCGCGCGCTCGACTTTGCTGCCGGGTTTGCCTCGACCGTGTGCGGCATGGAAGGTTCTTGGGGCCACGGAGCACCAATCGTCGAATAGCTTAAGAAAGCGTACGGCGGTCTGGCTATGAGGCTTTGGACAGCCGATGCAAAACAATAGGCTCTGTTAGACCAAATTTGACACGATCGGCTGTTCGTCGAACCGGAA
>NZ_QRYG01000009.1:0-18173 GCF_003462845.1 Collinsella sp. AF15-51
TACCGCCTCGCGGTGACATCGTTTTTATGTCAACCTTGGTCTAACAGAGCCTATGAAAAAAGCCTCCGGTTTCCCGGAGGCTCTGCATTCACGGTGGTGGAGACGAGGGGGATCGAACCCCTGACCTCTTGACTGCCAGTCAAGCGCTCTCCCAGCTGAGCTACGCCCCCGTAACGAGGAGATACTATAGGGGAAGTTGGCGCGACGTGCAAGAACTATTTTAGGTCAGACTCTAAATGCCTATTGATAAATGTATGCGATGGCGGTGCCGGTGTGGACTTGGATCTTGGCTGTTGACCTGACGACGTTGCTGATGCCCGTGTCGGCTAGCAGGTCCAGTGGACAGTGGTCTAGCTCCCACTCTAGACCGTGCTCGCTTACCTCGGTGTTGGGGGCTATGGCAATGATGGAGAACGTCTTGCCTTCGGCGCCTTCGATAGTCCACGAGTCGCCACCGTGAAGGATGCGGGCGGCCACCTTGTCCTCGGCGATCCAGATGGGGGCGTCCTCGTAGCCTGCGAGCAGCCCCAGCACGGACAGGGCCATGTCAGGACGGCCGCCAGTGGCGCAGGTCGCAACCACTTCGGCACCCGGCCAGCGGCGGCGGACGGAATCGAGCGCCAGCGCCAGATCGGTATAGTCCTTGTACGGGTCGTGGCGCTCAACTTCAAAGTCAGTGGCGGCATCGACCAGCGCGTGACCTGCATCGCTAACCGTGTCGGCATCTCCCACATACACGTCGCAGCCCAGTCCCGCGCCCAGCAGCGCATCGAGCCCGCGGTCCACGGCGACGACGCGGTCGCACTCCCCCGCCAGTTGACGCAGCAGATCCGCGCTCGCCACCACGGGCGAGCCGCAGACCACTAATACCTTGCAAGCCACAGCTCTCGCCTATCCCTCAAACGAAAGCAAGCGGGCCAGATCAAGGTCCTCATAGCTATCGATAAAGATGTCGCAGTTGGCGCGCACCTCGTCGCGCTCCATGCGTCCGTGTGGATCATAAATGCCCACGCGCTTAAAGCCGGCAGTGCCAGAGCTCTTAAGGCCAAAAACGGCGTCCTCAAACACCCATGCACGCTCAAACTTGTGCCCATGGCGCTCCTCCAGACGGCGCAGCGCCAGCTCGTACACATCAGGGAACTGCTTGGAGCGTCCCGCCTCGCCCGTGGTGGTCACAAACTCCATGTAGGCATCGAGCCCGGCGCCCGCAAGCGCAGACGTAACCAGCTCGGCCGGAGTGGACGTGGCCACGCACATGGCAATACCGGCCTCCTGTGCCTGCTTCAAAAATGCAAGCAGGCCCTCGCGTGGCGGCACCTTGGAGTAGCCATCGATCAGGATGTCGCTCAACTCGCGGTAGAGCTCCTCGCCATTTGCGCCAATGCCCCAGGTGTCGTGGTAGGCCTGGCATTCGTCCTCGAGCGACAAATGCTCAAACTGGGCAAAATCGTCGACCGTCACGTCAACTCCGTGGCGGTGCAATAACTCGGGCTGGGCATAGGCCCAAACGGGGGTGCTATTAACCAGTGTGCCATCGCAATCGAAAATAAAAGCAACACTTGGGGCAGCGATGTGGTCCATAAACGAGCCTTTCGATGTCAAAGGGTAAACAACCTGCTAAAAACGTTTTACCAAACGTCAACCCAACTATCTTGAAACCCTAATTGGTAAAACTGTCAAGAGTTTTACCATCGCAATTCTGCCAGTGGCATAAACATGGCGCTTACCGATTAAACGCCACCGCAAAAACACTTTCGTTCATATAAGTAACGAACAGGTGTTATCGTAGTTTTTGCCGAAAGTTCCACCGAGCACGCGAGGTGGAACGAATCACAGAAACTTCGCCGTCCCTTCGATTCGTGCAGCCTTGGACCTTTCGCATCTAGTCACCAAGGCAACACGCTGCCGCGTCATGATGGGATCAAACGTGAGCGATACAAAGCTAAAGCCAGCAACTAAAAAGCCTGCTACCCGTAAACCCGCCCCGCACGCGTCGGAGCTCACCAAAGACGATGTCTATCTGTTTGGCATCGGTACGTGGGAGCGCAGCTGGGAAAAGATGGGCGCGCACCCCGACACGCAGAACCGTACGCGCGGCTGGCGTTTTTGCGTTTGGGCGCCCGATGTAAAGAGCGTCCACGTCATTGGAGAATTTAACGGCTGGGACGAGGAAGCCAACCCGCTGGTGCCCATGCATACGAGCGCTATCTGGGAAGGCTTTATTCCTGGCGCCGAGCAGGGCCAGCTCTATAAGTATCTCATCGAGACCAACGAGGGCGAAAAGCTCTATAAGGCCGATCCGTACGCCTTTAAGGCCGAGTGCCCTCCGGGAACGGCGAGCGTGCTGTGGACCCTCGATGGCTACAAGTGGAACGACACCGCATGGCTCAAGCGCCGCGCCAGCCATAACCACATGTCGCAGCCCCTTAACATCTACGAGGTGCACATTGGCTCGTGGAAGCGCCACGGCGACGCGCCGCAGGGCGAGCCCGACGAGTACGGCAACTACCCCGGCCCCATGGATCCCTTCCCCGCGCAGCGAGGCGAGTTCTACACCTACGACGATCTGTCGGTGGAGCTCGTGGACTACGTGCGCGACATGGGCTACACGCATATCGAGGTCATGCCGCTTATGGAGCATCCCTTCGATGGTTCCTGGGGCTACCAGACGACCGGCTACTACGCCGCGACGTCGCGTTACGGCAACCCGCAGCAGCTCATGCACTTTATCGATGCATGCCACGAGGCGGGCATCGGCGTGATTATGGACTGGGTGCCCGGCGGTTTTTGCGCCGACTCCCACGGCCTTGCCACCTTTAACGGCCACATGCTGTTTGAACACGAGATTCACCCCAACTGGGGCACGCGCAAGTTCGATTTCGCCCGCGGCGAGGTCCGCTCCTTCTTGGTCTCCAACGTGCTGTACTGGCTCGAGAACTTCCACGTTGACGGCATTCGCATGGACGGCGTGTCCAGCATGCTGTACCTCAACTTTGGCATTGACGATCCAGGCCAAAAGAAGTTCAACAAGTACGGTACCGAGGAGGACCTGGACGCCAGCGCGTTTATCCGCCAGGTCAACTGCGCTGTAGAGGCGCACTACCCCGACGTGATGATGATGGCCGAGGAGTCCACCGCGTGGCCGCTCGTGACCTATCCGCCGCAGGACGGCGGCCTGGGCTTCCACTACAAGTGGGACATGGGCTGGATGAACGACACCCTGCACTACATGCAGACCGATTTTCCGTGGCGCCCCGGTAACCACGGCCTGCTCACGTTCTCCATCATGTACGCCTTTACCGAGAACTTTATCTGCCCGCTGAGCCACGACGAGGTCGTGCACGGCAAGTGCTCGCTCATCGGCCGCATGCCAGGCGACTGGTGGCGTCAGTTTGCCGGCCTGCGCACGCTGGCCTTCTACCAGATGACGCACCCCGGTGCCAAGCTCAACTTTATGGGCAACGAAATCGGCCAGTTTATTGAGTGGCGCTACTACGAGTCCATCCAGTGGTTCCTGACCGAAGAGTACGAGACCCACCGTCATCATCAGGCGTTCATCAAGGCGCTCAACCACCTGTACACCGCCGAGCCCGCCCTGTACGAGCGCGGCTACACCGACGACGGCTTTACCTGGATCGACGCGGATAACTCCAAGCAGTCTATCGTGAGCTTTGTGCGCCAGGGCGAGGACGTCGATGACGACCTGGTGATCCTGATCAACTTTGACCCGGCGAGCTACGAGAGCTTCCGCGTGGGCGTGCCGCGCGAGGGCGACTGGGAGGTCATCTTCGATTCCGACCGTCCCGAGTTTGGCGGCAGCGGCTACGCTGGCGAGGAGCCCTACACCTGCTCGAGCGAGCCCTATCCCTGGAACGGGCAGATGGACTCCATCGAGATCAAAGTGCCCGGCCTAGCTGGCGTGGTGCTTAAGCGCCGCGGTCCTAGCAGCTACAAGCCGCCCGTGGTCGAGGAGCCCAAAAAGGCGACGCGCAAGCGTACGTCCTCGGTGAAGCCCAAGACTGCAGCTGCCAAGAAGGCTCCGGCTAAGGCGAAGGCTGCCAAGCCTGCTGCCAAGGCTTCGGCCAAATCCACAACGGCCAAGAAGGTGGCCACCAAAAAGACTGCTCCCAAGGCCAAGGCAGCTGCTGTTAAGGCTCCTGCCAAGAATGCGTAACAAAGGCGTTACCGATGTAATTACCCGTCCCGCTGGGGCGTAGGATACAAGTCATAACCGTTCCGGGAGAAACATCCCCGGGGGAAAGGAACGTATGAATAAGATCTTCGACAACAAGCAGGAGTTTACCGAGCTCTATCGCGATGCCGTCATGAGCATCAGCGGCAAGAGCGTCGAGGCCGCCAGTGACCTCGACCGCTTTAACGCCCTGGCCAAGCTCGTGGCCGAGAAGGCACGCACCGTTGCCACCAAGAGCGACGCCCGTGTGACCGCCGAGGGCAAAAAGCGCGTGTACTACTTCTCGATCGAGTTTTTGATCGGCCGCCTGCTCGACAACTACCTGCTCAACTTTGGCGTGCGCGACATGGTCGCCGAGGCGCTCGACGACATGGGCTTTGACCTGTCCGTCATCGAGAACCAGGAGCCCGATCCGGCGCTGGGCAACGGCGGCCTGGGCCGTCTGGCCGCATGCTTCCTGGATTCCATGGCAGCCGAGGGCATTGCCGGCTACGGCAACGGTATGCGCTACCGCTACGGCCTGTTTAAGCAGGAGATCGTCAACGGTAGCCAGGTCGAGGCCACCGACGAGTGGCTCACCCACGGCTATCCCTGGGAGGTCCGTCGTCAGGACAAAGCCGTGACCATTAAGTTTGGTGGTCACGTCGAGGGCTTTGAGGAGAACGGCCGCACATTCTACCGCACGGTGGACACGCAGGACATCCTGGCTGTCCCCTACGACATCCCCGTTGTGGGCTATGCCGGCGAGACCGTCAACAAGCTGCGCGTCTGGGCCGCAGAGCCGGTCGAGGAGCACTTTGACCTGGAGGCCTTCAACCGCGGCGACTACGCCCTGGCCGACGCCGAGCGCGCCGAGGCCGAGGCCATCAGCGCCATCCTCTACCCCAACGACGCCGGCGAGCACGGCCGTCTGCTGCGCCTGAAGCAGGAGTACCTGTTTGTTTCGGCCGGCATCTACAGCCTGCTCGACACCTTTGAGAAGGAGCACGGCGAGAACTGGGAGCTGCTGCCGCAGTTTGTGGCCATCCATACCAACGATACCCACCCCGCCATGTGCGGCCCCGAGCTCATGCGTATCCTGATCGACGAGAAGAAGCTCGAGTGGGACGACGCCTGGAACATCGTGACGCAGGTCGTGAGCTACACCAACCACACCATCCTGCCCGAGGCTCTGGAGAAGTGGCCCATCGGCACGTTCTCCAAGCTCCTCCCCCGCGTGTACCAGATCATCGACGAGATCAGCCGTCGTTGGCACGAGTCGTTCGACACCACGCAGGAGGGCTGGCAGGAGCGCCTGCGCCAGACCGCTATCCTGTGGGACGGCGAGATTCGCATGGCCAACCTGTCTGTGATCTGCAGCCACAGCGTCAACGGCGTGGCCAAGATCCACTCCGACATCATCAAGAACATCGTGCTCAAGGACTTCTATGCCCTGACGCCCGAGAAGTTCAACAACAAGACCAACGGCATCTCGCACCGTCGCTTCTTTGCCGAGGCCAACCCCACCTACGCCAAGCTCGTCACCGAGGCCATTGGCGACGGCTGGCTCAAGGACGCCTTTGAGCTGGAGAAACTCAAGGAGTTCCAGAACGACACCGAGTTCCTTAAGGCCGTGGGCGCCTCCAAACGCGCCAACAAGGAGCGCCTGGCCGCCTACGTCAAGGCCGAGACCGGTCTGGTCATCGATCCCAACACCGTCTTCGATGTCCAGGTAAAGCGCTTCCACGCCTACAAGCGCCAGCTCATGAACATCATGAAGGTAATGGACATCTACAACCGTCGCATCGCCGATCCCAACTTCCACGTGACGCCGACGACCTTCATCTTTAGCGGCAAGGCCGCCTCGAGCTACACCTTTGCCAAGGAGACCATCCGCCTGATTAACTCGGTGGCCGAGGTCATCAACAACGACCCGCGCGTCAATGAGGTCATGAAGGTCTGCTTTATCCCCAACTTCCGCGTGAGCAACGCCCAGCTCATCTACCCCGCCGCCGAGATCTCTGAGCAGATCTCCACGGCAGGCAAGGAGGCCTCGGGCACGTCCAACATGAAGCTCATGATGAACGGCGCCATTACGCTGGGCACCCTCGACGGCGCCAACATCGAGATCGCCGACCTGGCCGGCCGCGAGAACGAGGCCATCTTTGGCCTGACCGCCTCCGAGGTCGAGCAGCTCTGGGCGTCGAACAGCTACTTTGCATGGGATACCCTCAACAACGACCGCGAGCGTCTGGGCCGCGTGATGGACGAGCTCAAGGACAACACGTTTGCGGGTCTTTCGGGCAACTTCGAGAGCATCTACAACGAGCTCATGAACAACAACGACCCCGACCTTGTCATGGCAGACTTCCGCAGCTACGTGGATGCGTGGGAGAAGCTTACCGGCAGCTATGGCGACCAGGAGACCTGGAACCGCAAGGCGCTGCTCAACACCGCCTCCTCGGGCTGGTTCTCGAGCGACCGCACCATTCGCGAGTACCGCGACGAGATCTGGCACGCGTAAAGGCGCGCGAGCTCCCCTATGCCAGCACAGCATTACTCGACGGGCGTGACGTTGCGCCGCGCCCGTCGCTAATGGGTTTAGGAACATCGATGACAGAAGGAGAAATCGATGAGTAAGAAAGAATGCATCGCGATGCTCCTCGCAGGAGGACAGGGCAGCCGATTGGGGGCACTCACCCAAAAGATCGCCAAGCCGGCGGTTAGCTTTGGTGGCAAGTTCCGCATTATCGACTTTTCGCTCTCCAACTGCTCCAACTCGGGCATCGACACGGTGGGCGTTCTGACGCAGTATCGCCCCTACCTGCTGCATGCCTATGTTGGTTCCGGCGAGGCGTGGGATCTGGACAGCCGCGACGGCGGCGTGTCGATCCTGCCGCCGTACGAGACGCAGACCGGCGGCGCCTGGTATGCGGGCACGGCCGACGCCATTACGCAGAACCTCGACTACATCAAGGCCAACGACCCCAAGTACGTCCTGATACTTTCGGGCGATCACCTGTATCGCATGGATTACCGCAAGATGCTCAAGACGCACATTGAGAACAACGCCGACCTCACGGTGAGCGTTATGCCCGTGCCGTGGGAGGAGGCCAGCCGCTTTGGCATCCTGACCACCGACCCCGAGGACGGCCGCATCACCAAGTTCACCGAGAAGCCCGATAAGCCCGATTCGAACCTCGCGTCCATGGGCATCTACATCTTCTCGGCCGACGTGCTGATCGAGGCGCTCGAGGAGGACGCTCTGGACCAGCGCTCGAGCCACGACTTTGGCAAGGACATCATCCCCAAGCTGCTCGGCGAGGGCAAGCGCCTGTACAGCTACGAGTTCCACGGCTTTTGGAAGGACGTCGGCACCATCGCCAGCTTCCACGAGACCTCGATGGACCTGCTGGGCAACAACCCCGAGTTCGATTTGTTCGACAAGCACTTCCCCATCATGTCCAACATCACCACGCGTCCGCCGCACTACATTGGCCCGGACGGCCGCCTGGACGATTGCCTGGTCTCCAACGGCTGCAAGATCTACGGCACCGCTCGCCACTCGATCCTTTCGACCGATGTCATCATCGATGAGCGCGCCGTGGTCGAGGACTCCGTGCTGCTGCCGGGTGCGCACGTTAAGAGCGGCGCGCACATCTGCCGCGCTATTTTGGGCGAGAACTCCACGGTCGAAGAGGGCGTGAAGCTCGGCTCTGTCGATACCACCAAGGATACGGCCGTCGTTGGAAATGACGTCGTTATCGGGAAGGGGGAATGATCCGATGATCAATCGCAAGGCCATCGGTTATATCACCGCTAACTACTCTTCGACTTACGGTAGCGTGCTGCTCAAGGACCGTCCCATCGCGTCCGTTCCATTTTTGGGCCGCTACCGCCTGATCGACTTCCCGCTGTCCAACATGATGAATGCCGGCATTAAGACCGTCGGTGTCGTCATGCCGGGCAACTACCGCTCGCTGATCGACCACGTGGGCTCGGGCAAGGACTGGGGCCTGGACCGCAAGAAGGGCGGCCTGTTCATGGTGCCCGGCAACGCGTATGGCACCACCAAGGGCGGTATGCGCTTCCTGCTGCGCGACATCATCTCCAACAAGACGCTGTTCCAGCGCTCGGACAAGCCCTATGTTGTGATGATGGGCACCAACATCATCTTTAACATGGACCTCAACACCATCATCGATGCGCACGAGAACTCCGGTGCCCAGATGACCGTGGTGTACTGCAAGGCCACGCGCAACGTCGACGACGAGACCAAACTCGAGATTAACGAGAACGGCCGCCTGACGGGTGTGAGCGCCGGCGTCGTGTACGGCGACAACGCCTCTATGGACTGCTGCATCGTCAACCGCGAGACGCTGCTCGAGATCATCGACCACTACCAGGCCGCCGACTATCTTGACCTGCTCGAGGCACTCCAGGGCGACTTTGGCAACATCGACGTGTGCAGCTACGAATACAAGGGCGAGGTCGTGGGCGTGTTTAGCGAGAAGTCGCTGTATCGTCGCAGCATGGACCTGCTCGACCAGACCGTGGCCGACCAGCTCTTCGATCCCGAGCGCCCGATCCTGACCAAGGCCCACGACGTGCCGCCTTCGCGCTATGCGACCGGCAGCCACGCATGCAACTCGATCATCTCGGCCGGCTGCATTATCAAGGGCACCGTGCGCAACTCGATCCTGTCGCGCGGCGTCGTGGTCGAGGAAGGCGCATCGGTGACCAACTCGATCATCAACCAGAGCTGCATCATCAAGAGCGGCGCACGCGTCGAGAACGCCATCCTGGACAAGAACAACGTGGTTCCCACCAACACCGAGCTTCGCGGCACGCCCGAGAACATCCTGGTGCTGGGCAAGGCTCCGTTAACTTCCGACACCACCATCGTACGTTAACGTTGGCACCGCTACATCGCTCGTAACATGTAGAATAGCCGCCCGGTTTGTGCCAGGCGGCTATTCTCGAATAACAACATGGGAGACAATATGGCAGAAACCAGCAAAAAGATGCAGATCGTGTTTGCCTCGGCCGAGTGCGCACCGTTTGTTAAGACCGGTGGCCTGGGCGACGTGGCGGGCTCGCTGCCTGCGGCACTCGTGCGCGCCGGCGCCGAGGTTATCGTGATGGTGCCCAAGTACGCCACCATAAAGGACGAGTACAAGGCGCAGATGGAGCACTTTGCCGACTTTTACGTGAGCCTAGGCTGGCGCAATGAATACTGCGGGCTGGAGAAGCTCGAGCGCGACGGCGTCACCTATATGTTCGTGGACAACGAGCGCTACTTTGCGCGCGACTATCCGTACGGCTTTTTTGACGACGGCGAGCGCTTCGCGTTTTTCTCCAAGGCCATCACCGAAAGCCTGCAGCACCTGCCGGCCGGCTTTGAGTGCGACATCCTGCATTGCAACGACTGGCAGACGGCACTGGCACCAGTGTTCTTACGCGAGTTCTACCAGGGCCTGCCGCTGTACGACCGCGTCAAGACCGTGTTCTCGATCCACAACGTGGCGTTCCAGGGCCAGTTTAGCGACACCGTGATGGAGGACATCCTGGGCGTGGCGCATATTCCGGCGGCAGCTACGCAGCTGCGCTGCGACGCCTGCAGCATCAACTACATGCTGGGCGCGCTGCACTATGCCGATGCCATCACCACGGTGAGCCCCACCTATGCGGGCGAGATCCAGACGCCCGAGTTTGGCGAGGGCCTGGACGGCGTGCTGCGCGAGCGCTCCTATGCGCTGCAGGGCATCCTCAACGGCATTGACGTGGCGGCCTTTGACCCGGCAACCGACAAGCGCATTGCCGCCAACTACACGGTTGACGACCGTTCCGGCAAGGCCGTGTGCAAGGCCAAGCTGCAGGAGGAGCTGGGCCTCGAGGTTCGCGACGACCGCCCGCTTATGGTGATGGTCACGCGCCTGACGCGCCAGAAGGGCATGGACCTGGTCATGTACGCACTCGACCGCATCCTGTCCGGCGGCGTTCAGGTGGCCGTGCTGGGTACCGGCGACCGCGACTACGAGGACGGCCTGCGCTACTTCCAGGACAAGTACCCCGGCACCATGGCCGCGCGCATCGAATTTGACCCGGCGCTGTCGCAGCGTATGTACGCCGCCGCCGACATGTTCCTGATGCCTTCGAAGTTTGAGCCCTGCGGTCTGTCGCAGATCATCGCCATGCGCTACGGCACCCTGCCCATCGTGCGCGAGACCGGTGGCTTGAAGGACACCGTTATCCCGTATAACGAGTTTACCGGCGAGGGTACGGGCTTCTCGTTTAGCAACTTTAATGGCGACGAGATGGGCGACGCGGTCTTCCGCGCGGCGCGCCTGTTCTGGGATAACCGCGACGCTTGGAACCAGCTGGTCACGCAGGCCATGAGCCAGGACTTTAGCTGGACGCGCTCGGCCGACAAGTATCTGGACCTGTACTTCTTTATGCATCCGGAGATTGAGAGGCCTGCGGCTGTTGTCGACGAGACTGAAGCTGTTGCTGAGCCGGTGGCCGCTGAAGAGCCCAAGGCCAAAGAGAAGCCGGTTGAGGCTGAGCCTGCAAAGGCCGAGCCTAAGGTGAAGGCTGAGGTTGCTCTTGAGGCAGAGGACGAGGTCAAGCCCGCTGCAAAGCCCGCAGCTAAGAAAACCACGACCCGCAAGACGACCACTAAGAAGGCTACGACGACCAAAGCTGCCGCGACTAAAACAACGGCTGCCAAGACAACGACCACGCGCAAGCGCACGACCGCCGCTGCCAAGAAGGCCGCCGAGGCCGAGGCTGCTCCCGAGGTAAAGGCCGAGGTCGCTGAGGCCAAACCGGCCGCCAAGGCTCCGGCAAAGACCGCTGCCAAAAAGACGACCACGACTGCCAAGAAGGCAACAGCTGCCAAGAAGACCACGGCAACGAAGTCGACGGCCGCCAAGGCTACTGCGACCAAGGTCGCTCCGAAGGCTGCCGCAAAGCCCGCCGTCAAGGTCGAGGAGACGCCTGCCGAGCCCAAGGCCGAAGCAGCTGTCGAGGCCAAGCCGACCGCCAAAACCACCACGCGCAAGCGCACGACGACGGCCAAGAAGACCACGGCAAAGGCTGCCGCTCCTAAGGCAGAGGCTATGCCCGCCGCCGTCAAAGAGGAGACCAAGCCCGAGCCTGCCAAGGAGACCCCGGTCTCCCCTGCCGCTCCGACCGAGAAAAAGGCTCCGACCAAGAAGACTTCAGTCCGCAAGGCAACGGCCACCCGCAAGCGCCGCTAATCCAGACGATCCAAAACCTCATCAAACCCTAAGCAAGGGGCGCTCCAACCGGGCGCCCCTTCTCTGTTAATAGTTGGTAAAACGATTTTCTAGGACAACCGTTCGCCGATGGTAAACGGATGTTGTTTATACAGCCTATGTACAACAGATATACTTACATCCTGTGCGTAAAGCCATGGCCCGCAGGCCGTAATTCTATTGAACTGGACCGTATTATGAGATTGATACACAACAGCCGTCTGCCGCAGTTTCGCACTCCGTTTGGCGCTGTGACCACAGGAACTTCCGTTTCGCTGTCGGTAATTTTGGAGGATGCCGACCCCAACCAGGCAACGCTTACGCTGCGAACCTGGGTCGATGAGATCGGGGAAACTCTGTATCCCATGACGCACGAGGGCGACGGCATCTTTACCGCCGAGCTGGAGTGCACCGAGCCCTGTCTTATCTGGTACAGCTTTATCTGCAATATCGAGGGCCAGCCCGAGGTTCGTCTGGGCGCACCGCAGGGCCGCACCGGCGGCGAGGGCGTAACCTACGACTACGCCGAGGTGCCGTCCTTCCAGATTACCGTCTATAAGCACCGCGAAGTTCGTCCCGAGTGGTACGAGCGTGGCATGGTTTACCAGATCTTCCCCGACCGCTATGCCCGCGACGAAAACTGGCGCGAGCGCACGCTGGCCGAAGTCGAAAAACCGCGCAACGGAATCCAGCGCCGCATGGTCGAGGACTGGAACGAGCCGCCCGTATACGAGCGCGCCGAGGACGGCTCCATCAAGACCTGGGACTTCTACGGCGGCTCGCTCAAGGGCATCCAAAATGACCTACCCCGCATCGCGGAGCTGGGCTTTACGGCCATCTACCTCAACCCCATCTTTGAGGCCGCGAGCAACCACCGCTACGACACGGCCGACTACACCAAGATCGACCCAATCCTGGGCACCGAGCAGGACTTTACGGAGCTGTGCGAGGCGGCCGAGAAGCTCGGCATTTCAATTATTCTGGACGGTGTGTTCAACCACACAGGCGACGACTCGATCTACTTTAACCGCTACGGCAACTACCCCGGCGTGGGCGCGTGGCAGAGCGAGGATTCTCCATGGCGCGATGCGTTTTATTTCCACGAGGACGGCTCATACGACTGCTGGTGGGGCGTGGGCAATATGCCCGCCATCAATGAGAGCTCTGAGCTGGTACGCGAGCGGCTCCTGGGCAAGGACGGCGTGATCCGTAAATGGCTACGTGCCGGCGCTCATGGTTGGCGCCTAGACGTGGCCGACGAGCTTTCCGATGACTTCCTGGCCGAGATCAAAAAGGCCGTGCTCGCCGAGAAGCCTGATGCACTGTTGCTCGGCGAAGTCTGGGAAGACGCCTCCAACAAGATCAGCTACGGCCATCTGCGCCGCTATCTGCAAGGCTCCGAGCTGGACTCGGCCATGGATTATCCCTTCCGCGACATGGTCATCGGCTTTTTGATGGGCTACAAGAACGCCTACCAGGCAGCCGAGGATATCGAAACCCTGCGCGAGAACTATCCCCGTGAGGCCCTGTCCTGCGCACTTAATCTGCTTTCGAGCCACGACCGTCCGCGCATTATCTCGGTGCTCGGCGGCGGCCCCGACGAGTCGCAGCTGCCCGAGTGCGAGCGCAGTAAATGGCGCCTGGACGAGAACTCGATGGGCCTGGCCAAGAGCCGTTTTTGGCTCGCCACGCTCATGCAGATGACCTTCCCCGGCGTGCCTTCGATCTACTACGGCGACGAATACGGCCTGGAGGGTCTAACCGATCCGGGCAACCGCCGCACCCTGCCGACCAAGGACCAACTGCACGACTTCGACACGCTGGCAATTGTCAAAAACGCCTCCGCCGTACGCCGCGCACTGCCGTTTATGATCGACGGCGAGATCAAGGCCTTCGCGCTCAACGACGAGGTGCTGGCATACAACCGCACGGGCAAGGATGGCGAGTCCGCGACGGTTATCATCAACCGTAGTCTGCGCAATTCGCACCGCGTGACGATTCCGGCGCTCGCCGAATGCGCGAGTGACGTGATCAGCGGTCACGAGTGCGAGATCCACAACGGCACGGTCACGCTCGATTTGTATCCGCTGGGCTCGTCGATCATCTATCATCATGCCGAGCAGCGCCTGCAGGAGCCGCTCGATCACGGCGCAGGCGTTGTGTGCCATATCACCTCGGTACCGACCGATGACGGCAAGCCCGGCACGATCGGCGCACCCACGCGTCGCTTTATCGACCATCTGTCCGCTATGGGCATGCGCTACTGGCAGGTCCTGCCTGTCAACCCAACGGACTTCTTCCGCTCCCCTTACGCCGGGCCTTCGGCCTTTGCGGGCAATATTGACCTGCTGCCCGAGAGCCAAGAGGAGCTGGCGGCCGACTTTGAGACTTGGAAGGCCCGTGGCGGCGAAGATGCCGATCCGCTCTACACCGCGTTTAAACATCGCAACGCCGATTGGCTCGAGAAATACTGCGTCTACATGGCCGTTAAGAAGTACTTTGAGGGCGAGTCGCGCCACGATTGGCCGGCGGATGTCGCGCGCTACAACGAGCACCTGATTGACGACAAGCGTTTCCACGACGAGGCAGAGCTGCAGGCGTACATGCAGTACCGCTTTGACCTAGCCTGGTGCGAGCTTATGAACTATGCGCACAAGAAGGGCATCGAGGTCATCGGCGATATTCCGATGTATGTCTCGGACGATTCGGCCGATGCATGGAGCGAGCCCGAGAACTTCTGGCTGTCCGATACCGGCAAGGCAATCGAGATCTCCGGTGCGCCACCCGACAACTTTGCACCCGAGGGTCAGGTGTGGGGCAACCCAACGTTCCGCTGGGACCACATGAAGCAGAACGGCTATAGCTGGTGGATGGATCGCCTGCGTCGCGCGTTCTCGCTCTACGACCGCGTGCGTCTGGATCACTTCCTGGGATTCCACAGCTACTTTAGCATTCCCGCCGGCAAGGCCTGCGCCGACGGCCGCTGGCTGGCGGGTCCGGGCAAGGACCTGTTCCAGACCGCCTATGACGAGCTGGGGCCGCTCAACTTTATCGCCGAGGACCTGGGCTATTTGACGCCCGGCGTTCGCGCCATGGCTTCGACTTGCGGCTTCCCCGGTATGGACGTACTGGAGTTTAGCGATTAAGACGTTCGTTGCGGCGTGCACCCTACGCCCGGCAAGATCCTGTACACATCGACGCATGACACGTCGACGCTCGCGGGTTGGTGCACGCGCTCCTTTGCGGGCGGCGACGAGCCGAGCGGTGTTGAGGTGGCAGCCAAGCTGATGAGCGACACGCTGACAAGCGACGCTCCCCTGGTGATGATGCCGCTGCAGGACGTGCTGGGGCTTGGCGACGACACGCGCATGAACGTACCGGGCGTGGCCACGGGCAACTGGACCTGGCAGGCTGACGAGGCCGACGTTGCGGCCGCTGAGGGCAAAACCGCACAGCTCCTGCGCAACACGCATAGATTCTGGGGCGAAGCGTGATAAAACGCCCGATATAGGGTACAGTTACAGACGTTTGAATTTATGCGGGCAGAGTGATCTGCCCGCTTTGTGCTGAAAAGGAAGTATTATGGCGCGCTACGATTACAAGTGCTCGAGCTGCGGCAACGTGTTTGAGGTTGAGCATCCCATGTCCGAGACCCCCGAGGTCGTGTGCCCCAACTGCGGCGCTCCGGCCGCCAAGACGTTCTCGGCCAGCGGCATTAAATTTGAGGGTAGCGGTTTCTACAACACCGACCAGCGCAGCGGCGGCTCAAGCACCAGCGCCACCAGCGGCTGCTGCGCCAACTGCCCACACAACCACTAACAGGCAAGTAGCCCCGCTCCCAAATTGACTACTCTGGAGTTGCGCCACGAAAGCGGCCCATTTACTACGTTTGACCCGTATTGGTCGAGCATAGCAGCGTATTTGCAAAAACGACAAGCCGTCTACCTGCGGTTTTGATTTCACAAAATTCGGCATGGATGAGGACAGCCGGTTTAACGTAGTAAATAACCGCATTTCATGGCGAACGGATCGAAGAGGCACAAAGTAGCTAAAATAGCCCCGTCCCAAGTTAGCTGATTTGGGACGGGGCTTCGATTTACTGGCGGACCAGCCTGGCGCAGAAGTGGCCGTCGTAGGAGTCAGCGTTTACCGGCACGCTTTGGAAGAGGCCTCGGTCGTTTTGGCGTACGCAGACGAGCTTCTTGGCCTGGGCAAACTCGGGCAGTTGCAGAATCTGCGCCTCAGAAAGCGGCGCCACGCTAAAGCCGGCGCCCTCGGAAGAAGCCAGGAAGGCATCCACAACCTGCGCGTTCTCCTCATCAAACACCGAGCACGTCGCATAGATGAGCTCACCGCCAACGGCCACGCGCGCGGAGGCCTCTTTGAGCATCGTCAGTTGCAGCTTGGGCAACTCGCACGTCACGTCGCTTTCGGCAAGGCGCCACGGGATCTCGGGATGACGGCGCATGGTTCCAGTGCCAGAGCACGGCGCATCGATAAAGACTGTGTCGAACATAACCGGCTCGCCAAGCATGGCATCAAACGATGTGAGCACCTCATCAAGCTCGCAAGCATCACCCGAAACCGTACGAACGCCCTGAATACCGGCCTTATGCAGGCGAGCGAGATTCAGATCGCACTTGCGATCATGCAGATCGAGCGCCGTATGCTGACGCTCATAGCCCGTACGCTTGGCCTGGCACATCATCACATAGGTCTTGGTGCCACGACCGGCACCAATCTCAAGGCAGCTACCAGGGCGCGTGGCAGCTGTGGCGATAAGCTGGGCGTTAAGGTCCGAGGCCACGCCAGCAGCACGCTCAAATACGCCCGACGCAACCGTAACCTGGGCATCAACCGGGGCATGGCAGCCCGGGAAAACAGGCGCGACGAGCTGCGAGATATACGGATCGGGCTTAGTCGCAAAGGCGTTCTCATGCAGGGCCAGCGGCGCGGGAGCCAGATTGCCGGCAAAGTTAAGCGCACCCTCTGGCGTGTCAAACGACGCCATAATGCGAGCGCAAAGCCAACGCGGCAGACCCATCAGGCGAGACAGGCGAACCAAACGGCGCTCAGACTCATCGGCATCCACCGCGGCGGCAAAATCATCGACGTTGTCCGCAACCTTATGCAGTACGGCATTCGCCAAACCGGCGGCCGATTTAGCACCACTGCGCACCAGCTCAACACCCTGGCTCACGGCAACGCGGCCAGGCGTATGCAGGTAGAGCATCTCGAAGGCCGAGATACGAAGCGCCATGCGCACACGCGGAGCGACCTTTTTGGGCTTATCGAGAAACTGGTCGAGCAGCTCGTCCAAAATACCCTGCGTGGCGGCAACACCCAGCGCCAAGCGGGCGGCAAAAGCGGAATCGCGCTGGTCAATGGCCTTGGCGGAAGCACGGGACGAGAGCACGTCGCGCGCGTACATGCCGCGGCGATCGGCCTCCATCAGCACATCGAGCGCAAGCTTGCGCGCGGGAGACAGCTTGCTCATGACAAAACACCCCACGAAAGATCGGCACCCTGCAGGCCAGCAGCCCAAGCAGAAGCGGCCATAGCACGCTTGCCATCAGGCTTAACCTCGAGCAACTCAACCGAGCCATCGGAAAGGCCAAGGTAAACACGCTTAGCCTGAACGGCGACGAGCCCCTCACCAAGCGACACATCAGCCGGCGCAGCGTCGAGCACGCGCACGGTCTTGCCGGCAATCACGCAACGAGCAGGCGCGGTATCGGACGAGGCCAGCACATGATGCACGCAATCAAGCGCCGCCATGTGCGGATCCAAGCGCATCTCCTGCTTAGAAATCTTGGCAGCATGGGTAACAAGCGACTCATCCTGTTCAGTCCACACGGCGGTGCCATCGGCAAGCGAAGGAAGCGTATCGGCAAGCAGTTTGCCGCCGAGCTCAGCGAGCTCCATAGTCAGTGCCTCAGCATGCTTACCGGCAACCGAGGTCGAGGCCTGCGCACAATAGGCGCCGGTATCCACGCCATGCCCAATGCGCATAATAGAAACGCCAGCAATCTCATCACCAGCAAGAATGGCACGCTGAATAGGAGCAGCCCCACGCCAACGAGGCAGCAGCGAAGCATGAACATTCACAATACCAAGCGGCGCCATATGCAGCACCTCATCGGGCAAAATGCAACCATAGGCTGCCACGCAGAAAATATCAGCCTGCGCAGCCTTGAGCACCTCAACAACCTCAGGCGTCATACGATTAGCCTCAATGACCGGCAACCCCAGCTCCAGTGCCTTAGCCTTAACAGGAGACGGCTCTAGCTTCTTACCTCGCCCACGAACAGCATCGGGACGAGTAATAACGAGCGCAACCTCATTACCAGCCGCAACAAGCGAAGTCAGCGAAGGCACAGCAAAATCAGGCGTACCCATAAACACAATTCGCATAAAGAACGTCTCCTCTCAACCAAAGCCGAGACGGCTACAAAGAACAGCGGAAAGCCAAGTCACCAGCCCATCCGCAATAACATTTCAACAAGAACAAATATACCCAAAACCAAAGAAAGAGCCGCAATAAAAGCAGCTCTTTCAGCAAAGCACCTATCAGCGAAGACGCCCATCCCTGGCCCGACGGCACCCGGGCGAGTCAAGCAGCGTCAACGTAGTCCCCGGGGCGCCCGCCTATATCGTTCCGCGCGCAGTTTCGCAGCGCAGCGAGAATGTTTGAGCACGGGATGATATAGGCGGGGGGCCCC
>NZ_QRYG01000009.1:18183-94959 GCF_003462845.1 Collinsella sp. AF15-51
CCCCGGGGACGGACAAACCTACTCCGTCTCGCCCGGTCGAGCGCCGCGGGCCAGGGCGTCCTGGTACTCCTTGACGGCCTTGAGCCTTTGCATGGGCTTCAGTCGCTCGAACAAAGTGTTGCCATGCAGGTGATCGATCTCGTGCTGCAGGCACACGCAGAACAGGTCGCCCGTAGCCTCGTAGCGAATCAGGTTTGCGTCCAAGTCGTACGCCTCGACGACGACATGGTCGGGACGCTCGATCTCGCAGCTAATGCCAGGGATGGACAGGCAGCCCTCGCTAAACGGCACCAGATGGTCGCTCTGCTCCACGATCACGGGGTTGATGAGCACGTACGGGTCATAGTCGTTCTTGTCGGTGTAGTCGCAGTCGATGGTGACGAGCTGGATGAGCTCGCCGATCTGCGGAGCAGCCAGGCCGCAGCCGCCGTTCTCGAACATCATCTTCTTCATCTTCTCGGCAAGCGCCTCGATCGCCGGGTTGATCTCCTCGATGACGGCGCACTCCTGGCGCAAACGAGGGTCGGGCGACAGTACGATTCCGTTGGCTTCCATGGCCATCCTTTCAGGTTGTTACATCAAATCATAGGCGTCGACGTCAACGCTCACGCTCACGCCGCGCACGGAGCCCACCTCTTTGAGGCAGGCGTCGATATCATCAGAGACATGGTACCCCACGGGCGACTTCACAAGCAGATGGAAGCGGTAACGGTCCTTGGCTCTCTCGATTACACACGAAGCCGGGCCCAGCACCTGCGGCGCGGCACTCCCTGCCCGCAAAAAATCGGGCGCGGCGGCATGCCAGCGACGCTTGAGGAGCTTGGCGATGCGGCCGATGTAGTCTTGCGCGTCGTCTCGGTTCGCCGACCACACCAAAATGTTGACCAGACGCACGAACGGTGGATACAGGGCGTCGCGGCGCTGGTCCAGGTCGTAGTCGGTAAAGATCGAACGGTCGTGCTTAGCGACGGCGCGAATGACCGGATCCTCGGGCAGGTAGGTCTGGATGATCACCTCACCGGGACGATCGCCGCGACCGGCACGGCCGGCGACCTGCTCCAGTAAATCGTAGGCGCGCTCCCCTGCTCTAAAATCGGGCAGCTTTAACGCAAAGTCTGCATTGACCACGCCCACAAGCGTGACCTCGGGAAAGTCGAGGCCCTTGGCAATCATCTGGGTGCCCAGCAGCACCGCGCAATCGGCGGCATCGAACTGCTCGAGCAACTTTTTGTGCGCATCCTTGCCGCGCGTGGAATCGGCATCCATGCGAATAATGGCGACGTCCTCGGGCAGCATCTGGTGCAGCGCGTCCTCGATCTGCTGAGTGCCCAGCCCCATTTTTGCCAGGTAGCGACTGCCACATTTGGGGCAACGGCTCGTGGGCGCGGGATACGGCTGCACGCGCCAAGACGAACCGCATGTGTGACACTGCAGCGTGTGCGTGCGCTCGTGATACGTAAGCGCGGTGGAGCAGTGGTTGCAGGTGGGAACGCAGCCGCACTCGCGGCACATCAGGAATGGCGCAAAGCCACGACGGTTATGCAGCAACACGGCCTTCTCGCGGCGCTCGACCACACGCTCCAGGCCTTCCATCAGCGGTTTTGAGAACATGGAGCGGCTGCCGTGTGCGAACTCGCGACGCAGGTCGGCAATGCGGACCGTAGGCAGCACGGCGTGTCCGGGGCGCTCGGGCATCTCGACACGCGTCCAGGTGGCACCGTTATACATGCCGCGGCGGCAGCGGTCGAGGGCCTCGGCAGAAGGCGTGGCCGACCCCAGCACGAGCGGGCAGCGATAGCGGCGCGCCATCTCGGCTGCCACCTCGCGCGCATGGTAGCGCGGACTGGAGCCCTGCTTGTAACTAGTCTCGTGCTCCTCGTCGATGATGATGAGACCAAGGTCGCTGAGCGGGCAAAAAAGCGCCGAACGAGCTCCCACGACCACACGCGCGGCGCCACTGGCAACCATGTCCCACTGGTCCAGGCGCTCGCCAGCCGAAAGACGCGAGTGGAAAACCGCGACCGTCTCACCAAAGCGCGAGCGGAAGCGGCCGACGGTCTGGGCCGTCAGTGAGATCTCGGGCACCAGCACGCAGGCAGAGCGACCGGCTGCGAGCACGCGCTCGATGGCGGAGAGGTAAACCTCGGTTTTGCCGGAGCCGGTGACGCCGTCGACCAGCACCACGTCGCCATGAGCGTCCAGACGGGCGCGCTCAATCTGCGCGAGTGCCTGTTGCTGGCCGTTGGTAAGGGAGACCGGCGCCTTGCCGCTTGCCGAGGACAGCGTGGTCTGCTCGCTGCAGCCACGCCAGGCGCGGCGCTCTTCCACCACCACGACGCCGCGTTTTTCGAGCGACTTGATGGTCGCCGACATACTGTTATAGAGAAGGTTGAGGTCGCGCGTCGTGACAGGACCACACTGGAGCGCCTCGATGAGTTGGCGCTGGCGGACCGCGGTCTTGGGTGGCGTGTAGTCAAAGCCTTCGGGCGTAAGCATCACCCAGCGGTTTTGGATGGGTTTGACGGCTGGACGTTCAACCGTCCACACGCCGTCGTCGCCCTTGACCACACGCGGGCTGCCGCCCGGTGGCAAAAACAGGCGCAGGCACTCGGAAAGCGTCGCGACATACTCGCGGCTCATCCAGCGCGCAATGCGTGCAGCCTCGGCGGTAAAGAGCGGTTTGCTGAGGATAGCCTCGACGGCTTTAATGCGCGCGGGGTCGAGGGCGTTGTTACCCTGCAGGTCGCCCAGCTCAGGCGCAATGTCGACGACATAGCCCGCGGCGGCACGGTTACCAAAGTGAACCAGGACCGTGGATCCGATCTGCGCCTCGTTGGCAAGGGACTGGGGAATGCAGTAGGCGAATGGCTCGGACAGCGCTCGGGTAGGAATGTCGAGAACCACGCTCGCGTAGGCGGCAATGGGCTCAGGTGCAGGCTCGGGCTTGGCCGAGGCAGCAGCGGATGCCGGTGCCGCCGGAGACTCCTCCGGTTCCGGTGAACCAAACAGCGACAGTTGTTGAGCCATACACCACCTCTAACGAACAGACCTGAAAGAGCTGGGACAAACACTACTGATTATTATGTCCCAGCAACCCACTCATCGGTACAGAAACAAGAGCCCCGCTCGGGGTGAACGGGGCTCGGATACAAACGTTTGTGCAGCGACTACAGCGCCATCGTGCGGGCGCGGTCGATACGCGCCAGACAGTCGTCACGGCCGACGAGCGCCATGGTCTCGCCCAGCGGAGGGCTCACCATGTTGCCACAAACGGCGACGCGCACGGCCTGGAACACCACGCGCTTCTTGAGGTCCATCTGCTCGGGAAGCGGCTCAAGCGCGGCGTCGATGTTCGCGGCTGTCCACTCGTCCACGCCCTCGAGCGCGGCCTTGGCGGCGTCCAGAATTGAACCCATACCCTCCTTGGCCAGGCCCTTGTTAACGGATTTCTCGTCATACTCGAGCGTCTCGGCCGTAGCAAAGATGGGAGCGGCGACGGTCACGGCGTCGGCCGGCATCTTGGTGCGCGGCTTGACGATGGCAGCGAGTGCGTCAATCCAGTCCTCGCCGTACTCGACGTTGCCCTCGATGAGACCCGCCTCGTGCAGCTCGGGGACCATGATCTCGTCGGCAAACTGGGCATCGGACATGCCGTTGATGTATTCGGCATTGACCCAGTCGAGCTTCTTGGGGTCGAAGGTCGCCGGGTTCTTGGAGATGCGGTCGAGTGAGAACTTGCTGGCCAGGACATCGCGCGGAATGATCGTGGTCTCGCCGTCAAGCGACCAGCCGAGCAGCGCCAGATAGTTGACGAAAGCGTCGGACAGGTAGCCGGCGTCGCGGTACTCCTCCACTGAGGTGGCGCCGTGGCGCTTGGAGAGCTTCTTGCCGTCGGCGCCCAGAATCATGGAGATGTGGGCGAACGTGGGCACGGGCGCGCCGAGTGCCTCGTAGACCATGACCTGACGCGGGGTGTTGGAGAGGTGGTCGTCGCCGCGGATGACATGGGTGATCTTCATCATGGCGTCGTCGACGACGGTCGCAAAGTTGTACGTGGGCGTGCCATCGGAGCGGAAGATGACAAAGTCGTCGAGCTCCTTGGCGTCGAAGGTCACCTCGCCGTGAACGGCGTCGTGGATGACGACGTCGCCGCGGTCCTCGGGCACCTTGATGCGCAGGACGTAGGACTCGCCGGCCTCGATGCGACGGCGGGCCTCCTCGGGATCAAGGTCGCGGCAACGGCGCTGATAGCCCTGGAAGGGGTCCTTGCGCTCCTGCGCGGCCTTGCGATCGGCGTCGAGCTGCTCCTTGGTGCAGAAGCAGGGATAGGCCTTGCCCTCGTCCCAAAGCTTCTGGGCGGCCTGCTTGTACAGGTCCAGGCGCTCGGTCTGGGCGTAGGGGCCAAAATCGCCGCCCACCTCGGGACCCTCGTCCCAGTCCAGGCCCAGCCAACGCATGGCGCGCAGGATAATCTGCGTGTTCTCGTCGGTAGAGCGGGTGGGGTCGGTGTCGTCAATGCGCAGGATGAACGTGCCGCCGTTTGCACGGGCGAAAGCCCAGTTATAGATAGCGGTGCGGGCGCCGCCGATGTGCAGCTTGCCCGTCGGTGAGGGTGCAAAGCGGACGCGAACGTCTGATGCCATGGAAATCTCCTCGATTGCAGGATGGATGTCTAACCGCACCATTATAAAGCATCAAAGCAACCTCCGCACAAAGGGCACCGACCCAGTCATTGGGGACTACTCATTGGGGACAGACTTAAATGACCAGTCGTTGTAGTCATTGGGGACATTCTTGGTTTAAGACTGGTCATTTCAGTCTGTCCCCAATGAGTAATTAAGTCTGTCCCCAATGAGTAGGTGCGGAAAGGGTGTGAATGTTTGATTTACGCGCTATGATGTGCCCTTGCATAGAGAGCCCGGCGGAATGGTAACGGTCGCTGGGACACGTTTTTGAAAGGACAATCATGTCAGAAGAACTTCGTTCCATTCCACCCCAACACGGGTCCTTTGTTTTTACGTCAGAGTCGGTGACCGAAGGTCATCCCGATAAGATCGCTGATCAGATCAGCGACGCCGTCCTCGACGCAATCCTCGCCAAAGAAATAGAGCTCCAGGAGCAGGGCTACATCGCCCCCAACGGCGTGCCTGCCAACGTTGAGAACGTCCGTTGCGCCTGTGAGACCCTCGTGACCACCGGCACTGTCATCGTCGCCGGCGAGATTCGCACCCAGGCCTACGTCGACGTACAGGAAATCGCCCGCGGTGTTATCCGCCGCATCGGCTACAACCGTGCCAAGTTCGGTTTTGACTGCGACACTTGCGGCGTTATGAGCCTCATCCACGAGCAGTCGCCCGATATCGCCCAGGGCGTTGACGAGTCCTTCGAGACCCAGACCGGCGCTACCACCGACCCGATCGACCTGATCGGCGCCGGCGACCAGGGCATGATGTTCGGTTATGCCTCCAACGAAACCAAGACCCTCATGCCCATGCCGCACTACCTGGCGAGCCGCCTGGCCGAGCGCCTGGCCGCCGTGCGTCACGACGGCACCCTCGCCTATCTGCGTCCCGACGGCAAGACCCAGGTCACCGTGCGCTACGAGGAAGGCAAGCCCGTCGAGGTCACGACCATCGTCATCTCCACGCAGCACGCCGCCGAGATCGAGGACATGGGCAAGATCAAGGCCGACCTCATCGAGCACGTCATCACCCCGGTCATGGCCGCCGAGAACATGCCGTGGGACAACGCGGAGATCTACGTGAACCCCACCGGTCGCTTTGTCGTGGGCGGCCCCATGGGCGACACGGGCCTCACCGGCCGCAAGATCATCGTCGACACCTACGGCGGCTACGGCCGTCACGGCGGTGGCGCCTTTAGCGGCAAGGACTGCACCAAGGTCGACCGTTCCGCCGCGTATGCCGCGCGCTGGGTCGCTAAGAACGTGGTCGCCGCCGGTCTGGCCGACCGCTGTGAAGTCGAGCTTGCCTACGCCATCGGCGTTTCCAAGCCCCTCTCAATCATGGTCGACACCTTCGGTACCGCGCATGTTGCCGAGGACAAGAT
Source organism: Collinsella sp. AF15-51 (assembly GCF_003462845.1). NCBI lineage: Bacteria > Bacillati > Actinomycetota > Coriobacteriia > Coriobacteriales > Coriobacteriaceae > Collinsella > Collinsella sp. AF15-51. Next base: position 24,250 of record NZ_QRYG01000009.1, read on the forward strand.
CGTTGAGGCCGTTGAGAAAACCTTCGACCTGCGCCCGGGCGCAATCATCCGCGACCTAGACCTGCGTCGCCCCATCTACGAAAAGACGGCAGCCTACGGTCACTTCGGCCGCGAAGACGCCGACTTCACCTGGGAGAAGACCGATCGAGTCAACGAACTCAAAGCAGCCTGCGGTCTGTAAGTTAACCCAAAAAGCCTCAGCCAAATAACAACGCACCAAAAGAGGTACCGGCTCCAACCGGTACCTCTTTTTTATTTAAACGGTGGTGAAGATGTTTCGATATGCAAGGTAAGACACGTCACTAGCTAATGAATTTTGCCATCTAGCAGCTCCAACCATGTATCCTTAGTCCCGAGGGGCGGGGCATAAGGTCGATCGCGAGTTCCGCACGAGCCGGAGAGCACTTAATGTGCTCTCCGTGCGAGCAGGACTGTCCGAGCAGGCGACCTTATGCCCCGCCCCTCGGGACGACGGGATAGAACAGGAGCGCATATGGCAGGCAAGCCGCAAACACTAGCTACGACCTCGGCATTCGAGATCTTGGGCCCCGTCATGGTCGGCCCCAGTTCTTCGCACACCGCTGGCGCCCTGCGGTGCGCACAAGTTGCCGCCAGCCTGCTGGAAGGCCGCATCACCAAAGTCACCTTTGGCCTGTGGAATTCCTTCGCCCACACCTACCGCGGCCACGGCACCGACCGCGCTCTCGTCGCGGGCATTCTGGGCCTCGACACCGATGACGAGAACATCAAGCAGGCCTTTGACCTCGCACGTGGGCAGGGCCTCGAATATCACTTTGACATCAAGGGCGACGACGCCTCCATCCACCCCAACACCGTCGACATCGATATGGTCGACGCCACGGGCGCCACGGCGCAGGTCCGCGGCGAGAGCTTAGGCGGCGGCAAGATGCGCATCAGCCGCATTAACGGCGTCGGCGTCGACATCTCGGGCATGTATTCCACGCTCTTCGTGGCGCACCAGGACGTCCCCGGCGTGCTCGCAGCGCTCACCAACCTGCTCGCCTACGCCCATGTGAACATCGCCTTCTGCCGCACCTACCGCACCGAAGTGGGCGGCCAGGCCTACTCCGTCTTTGAGACCGACGGCGCCCCCGACGACACCGTCGTCCCCATGCTCCGCAAGCTCGACAATGTCGATTACGCGACCTTTATCGAACTCCCCGGTTCTGCCTCGTCGCTCTCCCCCGGCGTCTCGGCAAAGGAAATCTTCGACGACGGCGAGCAGCTGCTCGATGCGTGCGAGGAACTGGGGCTCAACATCGGCGCCGTCATGGCCGTGCGCGAGGCACGTCTGACCGGCGAGGCCCACGCCGTCGCCGCCATGCGCCGCGTGCTCGACGTCATGCGCGAGGAGACCACGACCCCCATCGTCAATCCGCAGCAATCGCTCGGCGGGCTTATCGGCGGCGAGGCTAAACTCGTCGATGCCACCGGCCGCAACGATTTGAGCACGAGCCTGATGGGCACCGTTCAAACCGACGCCGTGGCCCGCGCGATGGCCGTGCTCGAACGCTCCGCCACGATGGGAGTGATCGTCGCCGCTCCCACGGCAGGCTCCGCGGGTGTCGTGCCCGGCTGCGTGCTGGCGCTCGCCGATCACCTTCAGCTCGACGACGAGCAGGTCATGGACGCGCTCTACTGCGCAGCCGCCATCGGCCTCAACCTCACCACGAGCGCCTGCGTCGCCGGCGCCGAGGGCGGCTGTCAGGCCGAGGTCGGAAGTGCGGCCGCCATGGCCGCCGCCGCGCTAGTGCAGATGCTCGGCGGCACACCCGAGCAGGCGCTCGACGCCAGTTCCATCGCGCTGAGTAATCTGCTGGGCCTCGTTTGTGACCCCGTCGGTGGCCTCGTGGAGGTGCCCTGCCAAAACCGCAACGCCATCGGCGTGGCAGCCGCCTTTAGCTCCGCACAACTCGCCCTCGCCGGCATTAAGAGCCTGGTGCCGTTTGACCAGATGGCACACGTCATGCTCTCGGTGGGCCACGCGTTGCCGGCCACGCTGCGCGAGACGGCAAAGGGCGGCATCGCGCAGGCTCCGGCCGCACTTTCGGCCTGTGCAAAATGCGGTGTGTGCGGATAGCGACAAAGAACGACTCGAAGGTGGGACAAATGTCCCACCTCTTTTGAATGCCACCGTTTCCATACCACAATCAACTAGGTAATCGCTATAATGCAAGCCCAGTAAAAACACGATGAGCCGCAAGGCGAAATTCGAAGGATATGCACACGATGTCGCAAAACGATCGAACTCAACTGATTCCCGATCCGCAGCAGCCGAGCAGGCACACCGGCGGCGTTCAGTCGCCGCGTCCTATCGCGCCGAGCCACGGTCAGCAGCGTGGTGCGGCAAACGCTTCGCAACGCCCGAACCAGCAGCGCCAGGCAAACGGCAATACGCCCAAGCAGCCCCCCACGCACGGTCGAGGCGATCGCGGCCCCGCGCGCAAACCCACCGGGAACAATAAGTCGGGCAAAAAGACGACGCTCTTTGTCCTCCTGGGTCTTATCGTCATTGTCTATATCGTAGGCGTCGTAGCGTTTTCGCAGGTAGCCTACCCCAACACCACCATCGCCGGCGTCGACGTCTCGTTCTCCAACGCTTCGTCTGCCGCCACCAAGGTCAACTCGGCGTGGAAGCACTATAAGCTCACCGTGGCGGGCGATGACTTTAGCTGGACCTATCAGCCCGAGTCCGATGAGCCCATCGTCGACGGCGAAGCTGCCGCAAAAGAGATCATCAACCACAACGAAGCCTTTGTATGGCCGGTCCGCCTTGTAGAATCCTTAAGCGGCAAGACCAAAACAACCGCTACCTCCAACGAAGTAGATCTTGATCAAGACGTCGACCTGTCCATGCTCTCCGATACCTTTGACCAAAAGCAGTTTGAGAAGGATCTGGGCACCGCCATCGATGAGTTTAACGAGAGGCGTTCGGGCGCGTTCGAGGCCAATAGCTCCTATGACGAGCAGGCCGGCAAGTTTACCGTCGAGAAGGCGCGCTCCAACGAAAAACTCAACCGCGAGCATGTCATTAAGTATGCCGAGCTCGAGCTTGCCTCGCTGGCCGAGACCGTAGATCTTTCCAAGCTCGGCAACGATGCCTATGAGCCGCTCAACGGAACGCTGACCGATGATCAGATTCAGGCCGCATGCGATGCCGCCAACAACTTCCTGGGCGTCAACGTGACCCTCAAGCTCAACGGCGAGGATGCCGGCAAAGTTGATGGCAGCTCCGTGTTGCAGTGGATCAGCTTTGCCGATCCGGCCAAACCTACGCTCGATACGTCGCAGATCAGCAGCTGGGCAGCCGAGCTCGCCAACGGCTTTAACACCGTGGGCTCCACTCGCTGGTGGACGCGCGCCGATGGCAAGCAGTGCGCCGTCGAAGGCGGCGACTTTGGTTGGTCCATCGACAGCAGCTCGCTCGCCAAGCAGGTCGAGGACGCCATTAACAACAAGCAGACCGGCGAAATCGAGATCAAGTACTCCCAGAAGGCCGACACCTTTACCGCAAAGGGAGAGCCCGACTGGAAGGCGTATATCGACGTCGATCTGTCCGAGCAGCACGCGCGCTACTACGACGAGAGCGGCAATATCGTGTGGGAGGCCAACTTTATCTCTGGAAAGCCGGGCGAGGACGCCACCCCCGAGGGAGTATGGCAGATCAACAGCAACGATGGCGCCAGCAAGCTTATCGGTACCAAGGACCGCGAGACCGGTAAGCCCAAATACGAGAGCCCGGTAAGCTATTGGATGCCGTTTGAGGGAAACATGGTCGGCTTCCACGATGCAACGTGGCAAAACGACAAGAGTTTCGACGACCCCAACTCCTACAAGTGGTGCGGCAGCCACGGTTGCATCAACCTGCGCCTGGCCGATGCAAAGGCACTTCACGACTGCATCAAAGTCGGCCTGTGCGTGGTTGTCCACTCGTAGTGCAACGCGCGCATTCCCACAACGTGGAGCCGCTGCGACCAATCTAACAGTTCCGAAAGAATCCGCCATATGCGCCCGCCTTACGCGACGGGCGCATATACTTATTGAGGAACTTTCTATAAAGGAGACGCTATGCCGAATGTCCCCACGATCACCCCGGGCCCGAATGATACCGAGCACACGCCCGAAGATGCCGCCGAAACGCTTCCTCTGATTACAAACGTACATGCCGACAAGCAGAACGGACGCACGAACGATACGGCCGAGATTTCCGATGAAGAGGCATATGCCAAGCTCAAGGCAAAACGTGCCGAACGTCGACGCAAAAAGCTGATTCGACGCGGTATTGCCGCCGGCGTCGTTGTTGCCATCGCGCTCATTGTCATCATCGCAACGCTGGTCATCAACGCGCAACCCGCAGGCACCAACGGACCGGTGACCGACATGGTCACCGAAGGCACGTTTACCACCACAGTCGAAGCCAAGGGGCAGCTTAAGCCCATCTCGGCATCGGTCGTCTCCCCTTCTGTCGACGGTACGGTTGAAAAGATCAACGTGCAGGCCGGACAGAGCGTCAACGAGGGCGACGTGCTCATGACCATTAAGAACGACGCGCTCGATAGCGCTGTTTCCGAGGCGCAGCGCGCGGTCGCGGCCGCCCAGGAAGACCTGAACAATGCAAAGGTGGCACTCGCGGCCGCACAGGCCGCACCGACAACGGACAGTGACGGATCGACCGGCCCATCGGACGCAAACGCCAACGCAAATGCCGTCTCGACCGCCCAGCGCAACCTCGCCTCGGCCCAGGCAACGCTGGAGCAGGCAACTGCAAAGGCGGCCGAGCGCACCGTAAAGGCCCCCAGTTCGGGCAACATCGTCGAGCTCAACGCCAAAGTCGGTGCCACGGTGACCGGAGGCACGATCATGTGCGAAGGCGACACGAGCGGCGGCAAGCAGTGCATGCAAATCGCCGACCTGTCCAAGATGAAGGTGACGGTTCAGGTGGGCGAAAAGGATATCGCCAAAATTGCCGTGGGCCAAAGCGCCAACGTGACCTATCCCGCGTTTCCCGATATCGTGAGCCAGGGCACCGTCACGGCTATCGCCTCGGTGGCAAACTCTGACTCCGGCTCCGGTAGCGGCGGCAGCGTGACCTTTAACGTCGACATCCTCATCGAAGCACCCGACAGTCGCCTTAAGCCGGGTATGACTGCCGAGGTCTCGGTAGTGACCGAGAAGCTCGACGACGTGGTTATGGTGCCGACCATGGCGCTGATGACCGAAGATGGCGAGCACTATTACGTCAATCTGGCCACCGATTCGGAAGGCAAGAAGACGCGCCGCGTGAAGGTGACCGTCGTGACGCAAAACGACAACGAGGCTGTAGTCGGTAAGACGCAGGTCAAGCGCGACGACCAGGGCAACGAGATCAACCCAGACGTCCCGGTTACCAAGTTACGCGACGGCGACACCATCGTGACGGATACCGGCGCAGGCATGACGGCAGACGGCGGCGACAATATGTCTGCCGACGAGGGCAAGTAATGCGTCCCGTCATCGACATCCGCAACGTGCACCGCATCTTTGAGAGCGAGGCCGGTTGCGCCCACATCCTGCACAACGTGAGCCTGGCGGTGAACCCCGGTGAGTTCGTCGCCATCACCGGCCCCTCGGGCTCGGGCAAGTCGACGCTCATGAACATCCTGGGCTGCCTGGACAAGCCGACGGCGGGTGATTATTTCCTGCAAGGGCTCAACGTCGCCGAGCTCGACGATGATGAGCTCACCGAGGTGCGCGCGCTGAGCATCGGCTTTGTCTTTCAGAGTTTTAACTTGCTGCCGCGTCTGACGGTGATCGAAAACGTCATGCTGCCGCTGTCCTACACCAATGTGCCGCGTAGCCAGCGCGAGATGCGCGCCGTGCACGCGCTGCAAGCCGTCACACTGCCGGTCGACCATTGGGACCACCGCATATCGGAACTCTCGGGCGGACAGATGCAGCGCGTCGCCATCGCGCGCGCCCTCGTCAACGACCCGCCCATCATTTTGGCCGACGAGCCAACGGGAAATCTAGACTCGACAACCGGGGCGCTCGTCATGGAAACCTTCCACAAGCTCCAGAAACGCGGCAAGACCATCGTACTCATTACGCATGACCCCGGCATCGCCGCCGAGGCCGATCGAGCCGTAACCATCCGTGACGGGCGAATCCATGACGGCGCATATGTCGCGCATACACCGAATACGTTACGCGGGGCCGTCAAAAACCTGCCCGCGATTTCTGCAACCACCAATCAGCCGAAAGGAGCGAAGGCATGAGCACCCGCGATCTTGTCCAAGAAGCCCTTCACTCGCTCGAGGCCAACAAGGGACGCAGCCTGCTCACCATCCTTGGCATCGTCATTGGCATCGCCTCGGTCATCGCCATGACTTCGCTCATCGGCGGTATCCAAAACAGCCTGGTCAACAGCCTGGGCCTCAATGCGGCCCGCATGGTAGAGATCTATTCGTCCCAAGAACTCACCGATTCGGATGTGGAAAAGCTTCGCAAACTGGTGCCGCAGATTGAGCAGATCGGCATCGTCGATAGCGCCTATTCCGAGTACAAGGTCGGGGATAAAAGCTATACCGTCATGGCCCACGGCGTCGATAGCGACATGCTTGATGCCGTGGGCGCCAGCAAGCTCGTTGCGGGACGTGTCTATTCACAGGCAGAGTCTCAATCAGGCTCGCGCGTGGCGCTCATCAGCCGTGGCGGCGCCGATCAGCTTTACGGCAACGAACAGGACGCACTGGGGAAAACCATCAAGGTGTCCAACGGCGAGGTGCAGATTGTAGGCGTGATTGATGGCGGCAGCGACTCCATGGGCTCGCTCACGCTGTATATGCCACGCGAAACCATCTCCGGCCTGTTTGGCGACGAGAATCCTTCATTTCCCAGCGTGACGGCACTTGCCGCCGAGGGCACAGACATGGACGAGCTCTGCAAGACCATCGAGTCTAAGGTGCGCGCGATGAAGGGCATCTCGGAGGATGATGAGTACGACAGCGTATCGGCGACCTCCATGAAAAGCGCCATCGATGCACTCAACTCGTTTATGGGCGCCTTCTCGCTCATCATGGGCGCTGTCGCCAGTATCTCACTGCTTGTCGGCGGAATCGGCATTATGAATATGATGCTTACCAACGTGACTGAGCGCATCCGCGAGATCGGTATTCGCCGTGCCTTGGGCGCCAGTCGCCGCGATATCACCGCGCAGTTTTTGGCCGAGTCCTCGGCGCTGTGCGTCACCGGTGGCCTGCTGGGTGTCCTGATTGGCTATCTGCTGGCCTGGGGCCTCGCGATGTTTGCCGCAGGATCAGGGGTTCTCAACGAGCTCGGTGCCAGTGGGGAGATCACACCGAGCTTTTCAATCGCCACGGTGCTGCTGGCCTTCGGCGTCTCCGTCGGCATCGGCGTAATCTTTGGCTTCTACCCCGCTCGCCGCGCGGCAAAGCTCAACCCGGTGGAGTGCCTACGCTACCAGTAAGCCACCACCAGCTACCAGTAAGCCACCACCAACAAGTTGCGGTGAATTAGGGACTGAATATGCTATCTAGCAGCAAAAACAGACACTATTTCACCGCAACTTATTGAAGGGCTGTTTGCGCCAGTTCTGGGCGTCGTCCTCGAGCTATTGATGGATGACGGGCTTGTACGGGTCGAGCTTGCTCGGGACGCTCCTCCTCGCGGGCGGGAGGGCGCGCTAGGCGCGGCGAGCGCCTAGCGCGCGAACTCCCGTAAGAGCGCATCTTCCACTTCCCGAAGCGAAAGGGCCCCGCCTCCCTCGGCGGGACGGGTGACCACGATACAGCGCGCTCCCACGGCGCGCGCTGCGGCGAGCTTCTCGGCCGTGCCGCCTACGGTTCCCGAGTCCTTGGTCACAAGCCACTGGGCGCCCACCTGCCGAAGCATCGCCTCGTTGAGCTCGCGGGTGAAGGGCCCCTGCATGCCGATGACGTGCGACGGCGAAAACCCCGCGTCGATGCACTTCGTTATAGCACCGGGCAGCGGGAGCACACGCACGAAGAAGCGCTCCGCGAAATCGGCGACGCGCGTGTAGGGAGCAAGCTCCTTGCTCCCCGTCGTGAGAAGAACGCGACCCGGGTTCTCGGAGAGAAAGCGCGCCGCGCAGGCGATCGACGCGACCGGCACGACGCCTTTGGGCAGCGCCTCGACCGGGCGCGCAAGGCGCAGGCATCGTGCACCCACGGCGAGCGAAGCGACCCGGATGTTGTCGCTTGCGAGCGTAGCGAAGGGGTGCGTGGCGTCGACGACGATACGCGCGCCGGAAAGCTCGCGCTCCATGTCGGCATCGTCGAGCCTGCCCGCATGCACCTCGATGCCCGGAAGCTCACCCAAAAGCTCGCCTCCGTACTCGGTTGCCGCGTAGGCACGGGCGGGGATGCCCGCCCCGCTCGCCCATTCACACAGAAGGCGGCCCTCGGTGGTGCCGGCGAAGATGCGCAGCGCCGGCACGGATGCAGGGGCCGTCACTTCGCGCCACCCGTGCGCGTGATCTGGTAGAGCAGCGCGTTCATAATGGCCGCCGCCACGGTCGAGCCGCCCTTGCGACCCCTCGCGACGATGGCCGGCACGCGTCGCGCGAGTAGCTCCTCTTTCGCCTCGACCACGTTCACAAACCCGACCGGCACCCCAACGACGAGCGCGGGCGCGATCTTCCCCGCGTCCATGAGCTCGGCGAGGCGCAGAAGTGCTGTAGGAGCGTTGCCGACGGCCACGATGAGCGGACCCTCGATGCGGCAAGCTTTGTCCATGCTCGCAACGGCGCGAGTCGTGCCCGCGGCGCGCGCAGCCGCGGCGACATCAGGGTCGGCCATGTAGCACACGGCCTTGCAGCCGAGCTTCGCGAGCGCGGGCTTGCTTATGCCTGCGAGCGCCATGTTCGTGTCGGTGAGCACCGTGGCCCCTGCGCGCAGTGCGTCGAGCGCACAGTGCGCGGCGTCATGGGTGAACACGAGCGAATCGGCGTACGAGAAGTCGGCAGTGGTGTGGATGACGCGCTTCACGACGGGCTCTTCGAGCGGCGGGAACGTGCGGCCGCCGAGCTCTTTGGTGATGATCTCGAAGCTGCGCCGCTCGATGTCGCCGGGCGCCATCTCCTTGGAATCCATCTAGTACTCCACTCCTTCCCTTGCACATATCCCCTGCTCGTAGGGATGTTTCTCGCACCGCATCTCGGTTATGTAGTCGGCCTTCTCCACGATCTTGCGGGAAGGCGCGCGCCCGGTGAGCGCTACTTCGACGCCGCGCGCGGACATATCGAGCGCGCGGTCCACGAGCGCCTCGTCGACAAGCCCCTTCGAAAGCGCGTCGAGCGCCTCGTCGAGCACGAGCAGTCCCTCTTGCGCGCCCTCGAGCTCGGCGAGCGCGGAAGCGAGGTTCCCATCGTGCAGCTCGCACGTCGCGGCAAGTTCTTCCGACGTCATCGACCAGGTAAACTTGTCTGACGCCTTCCCCGCGAACACGGGCACGCCAAAATGCTCGGCGAGCAGGCGCACCTCCCCGCTTTCGCCGTCTTTCAGGAACTGCACGACGACGACGCGGCGGCCTGCAGCGAGCATGCGAAGGGCGAGGCCCATCGCCGCCGTGGTCTTGCCTTTGCCGTCGCCATGATACACGTGGATCATACGCCCTCCTCGATAATGCGGTAGACATACTCCATGTCGAGCGCCTCGCGCACGACGTCGGCCAGGCGGTCGAACTCGCGCGCACGGTGATCGGCCGCGGACGCCGCGCCCGCAACACCCACGACGCTCTCGGGCAGGCCGCGCATGCGCGCAAGCGAGCGCGCGAGGGCGAGCGCCACCCCCGGTTCGTCGAACAGGCCGTGGAGATAGGTTCCGAACACGTTTCCGCAGGCCGCGCCTTCTGGTTTGCCGCCAATCGTGCCCGCAGGGGCGCAGGAGACGGTCGTTTCGCCGTCGTGAATCTCGTACCCGCGCGCCGTCATGCCGTTCCACACCGAGAACGCGCCTTGGGCGCCCGTGATGCGCAGTGTCGACTGGGCGAGGCGCTTTTCCTCCTTGAACACCGTACTTGCAGGGATGAGCCCGAGCCCGCGCGCGGTGCCAGCGCCTTCCCTGCCGTGCGGGTCGGAAAGCTCGTCTCCCAAAAGCTGGTAGCCTCCGCATATGCCGAGCACCGGCGTGCCCGCGCCCGAAAGCGCGCGTACACAGGCTCCGATGCCGCTAGCCGCAAGCCAGCGCGCGTCGTCGAGCGTAGTCTTCGAGCCGGGAAGCACCACCAGGTCGGGTCGGCCCAGATCGGTCGTCGAGGAAACGTAGCGCACGCCCACGCCGGGCACGCGCGAAAGCGGGTCGAAGTCGGTAAAGTTCGACAGATGCGGAAGACGCACGACGGCAACGTCGATGACGCCGCGCGCCTCGCGGGCAGATAGGCGCGGCGCGAGCGAGTCCTCGTCGTCCAGGTCGAGCGTAAGATACGGCACGACACCCACGACGGGAACTCCGCACATCTTCTCGAGCGGGGCCAAACCCGGGCGCAGGATTTCCACATCGCCGCGGAACTTGTTCACCACAAGCCCCCGCAAAAGCGCGCGGTCCTCGGGCGCAAGGAGCGCGACCGTGCCGTAGAGCTGGGCAAATACCCCGCCCGGGTCGATGTCGCCCGCAAGCAGCACGGGGGAGGACACGGCGCGCGCGAGCCCCATGTTGACGATGTCGTTTTCGGCAAGGTTGATTTCGGCGGGGCTGCCGGCGCCCTCGATGACGATGACGTCGTTTTCCTCCGCGAGCGAATCGAACGCCTCCAAAATCTGCGGCATGAGCGCCTTCTTTCGCGCGAAGTAGTCCCTCGCAGCGAAGGCTCCCTGCGCCTTGCCGGCCACGATGAGCTGGCTTCGGTGGCTGCTTTCGGGCTTGAGCAGGATGGGGTTCATGCGCACGTCGGGCGCGATGCCGCACGCCTCGGCCTGCATGATCTGGGCGCGCCCCATCTCGAGCCCGTCGGCCGTGACACCGCTGTTGAGTGCCATGTTCTGGCTCTTGAAGGGAGTCACGCGCAGGCCGTCCTGCGAAAGCACGCGGCACAGCCCCGCCGCAAGCAGGCTCTTCCCCGCGTTCGACATGGTGCCCTGGATCATGATGGGCTTCGCCCTACCCACGGGTATCGACCTCCTTCGCCGAGCCTCGGCCATCCGCGCCCGCCATAGCGCCGCTGAAAGAAGCGCCGCCCCGTTCGTCGGGTTCGCCTACGCCCGATGCACCTTCCGCCCGAAGCACGCGGCTGAACGCCATCGCAAGCCGGGCATTCTCCTTGCGCGTGCGCACCGCGACGCGGCACCAGAAACGGGACAGTACCGAAAACGAGTCGCACGTGCGGACCAAAACCCCCTGTTTATACAGGCGCTCGGGGATGTCTTTCGCCGGCGTGCGGACTAAAAGGAAGTTCGCATCCGACGGCACGACGGAAAGCCCGAGCGAGGAGAGCTCGTGGGAAAGCCACGCTCGCTCGCCCGCCAATACATCGCGCGTGCGCGAGACGTATTCAATGTCTTCCAGGGCGGCGATGCCCGCGGCCTCGGCGACCGAGGAGACGGGCCACGCCTGCCCCGCCCGGCGAATCCCCTCGATGAGTTGGGCGTTTCCGCTGATCAGATATCCCAACCGCAACCCCGCCATTCCGTAGAGCTTGGTGAACGCGGAGAGCACGGCCACATGGCGCGAACACGCGGCGCGTGCGGCCACGCTCCTTTCGCGGGCGTCGGGCGCAAATCCGAGGAAGCACTCGTCCACGACAAGCAGCGCGCCCACCTGCTCGCAGCGGCAAGCCGCGGCCTCGATCACGCTGGGGTCGACGAGGCGCCCCGTCGGGTTGTTCGGATTGCAGAGGTACGCCACGTCTCCCGGCCCCTCGATCGCGCGGGCGAAGGAGGCGGGCACGTCGAAGTCGTCCGCTTCAGAGAGCGGGAACTCCTGCACGCATGCGCCGTAGTACGATGCCGCCTCAGCATATTCAGAGAACGTCGGCGCGCACACGATGATGCGTTTCGGGCGCACCGCCGCGGCGAGCCGCCAGATGATGTCGGACGCGCCCGCGCCGCAGACGATAGTATCTTCGGGAATGCCCTGGGCACGCGCCAGGGCGCGAACGAGGGCGAGGCTTTCCCTATCGGGGTAGGCGTCGATTCGAGAAAGCGCCTTGCAAGCTGCGGCGACGGCGCGCGGCGAGGGGCCTGCCGGATTCACGTTCACTGAGAAGTCAATGAGGTCGGAGGCGCCCCCTTCGCAAGCGATGCCGAGCGATTGCGCGCTGCCCCCATGCGTACGGGCGCGCAGGATTCCCCCGGCAGCCCGGGACGCGGCGTGGTCTTTCCTCATGCCATCGCCCCCACGGCGAGCACGACCGCCGCGCGCGCGGCGCCGAAGACGACGAGCGCGCATACGGACGCGGCGAGCATGAGCCTTGTCGCCCGGGCGATGTCGCCCCACTCGATTTCACGGGACGCGTCGCCTATCGTCGGTTTCTCAACGAGCTTGCCGAAATACACCGCGGGTCCTGCCAGGCACAGCCCGAGCGCGCCCGCGCACGCCGACTCGGTCTGCGCCGCGTTCGGGCTCGCATGGCGACGCCTGTCGCGGCGCCAGATGCGCGCCGCCCCGCGCGCGTCGAGCCCGACGATCGGGCACACGGCGATCATGAGCAGGGCCGATAAGCGCGAGGGAATCCAGTTCACCGCATCGTCGAGGCGCGCCGAGGCGCAGCCGAAGTCGTTGTAGCGCTCGTTTTTGTAGCCCACCATGCTGTCGAGCGTGTTCACCGCCTTGTACGCCATGCCCAAGGGCGCACCCCCGATCATAAGGTAGAAAAGCGGCGCGATGACACCGTCGCTCGCGTTCTCCGCCACCGTTTCCACGGCGGCGCGCGCGACGCCGTGCTCGTCGAGAACAGACGTGTCGCGTCCCACGATGAGCCCGACGGCTTCGCGCGCCGCGACAAGGCCGCCCTTCGAGAACGCGCGGGCAACGGCCAGGCTCTGGCGGCGCAGCTCGCATGCCGCGAGAATCTGATAGCTCGCCCATGCCTCGGCCACGAAGCGCAAGCCGGAGTGAACCATGCCGCAAACATGCAGGATTCCCCAGGTCAAAAGCCCACACGTAAGCGGAAGCGCCACGGCGAGCACAAGCCCTGCGGCGCGCGTGCCCGCGGACGTTTGCGGGCACGCGCGCCGCAGGCGGCCTTCGGCCCACGTGATCGCGCGCCCCATGGCGACGACGGGATGGGGAAGCCAGCGCGGGTCGCCGAAGGCAAGGTCGGCCGCGAACCCGGCGGCGACGGCAAGAATCGTCATCACCGGGCATCGCCCCCCGAAGCGGGGCGAACGTCGCGAAGGCAGCGCCCATCCCAGGTGGCGGCCCATGCGCCGCCCGGCTCGGTATGCACGTCGAAGTATCCCATTTTCGGGACAGCTAGCTCGGAGAGCAGCGCTTTCACGGTACCCGCGTGAACGACGAAGACGGCGCGTCCACTCCCCTGGGCGCGCTCCGATTTGCATGCCTCCCGAAACGCCGCGACGACGCGGCGGGTGAAATCGCTCTTGCCCTCGCCATGCGGGCAGCGCGTCTCGCACCAGGAGTCTACCCAGGCGCGGTAGCGCACATCCTCTTTAAGCTCGGCGGCGCTTCGCCCCTCGAAGTCGCCGAAATCCATCTCGCGCAGACCGGGGCACGCCATAAGCTCCGCGTTCGGGAAGAGGATGCGCGCCGTCTGGTCGGCGCGGGCCATGCCGCTCGTGATAACACGGAACGTGTCACGATCGCACGCGAGGTCGCGCAAAGCGCGCTCGCCCGCGCTCGACAGGGGCTCGTCGGTGCCCGCCCCGCTGTAGCGATGGTCTTCCGTGCCCGCCGTGGCACCATGGCGCACGAAGACGACTTCCAAAGGCGCGCCCGCGCCCTGCGTCCCTCGAGGCGCATCGGCAAGGTTTCCTTTGATGACCTGGGGAATCCCGCACGTCATGCGCACGACGACGTCGGCGCGCGCAGCGAGCGCGCATCCCAGGCGCCCCGCGCGCTCGCGCCATTGGGCGTCTTCCGCACGCATGGGGACGACCCCCGAGCCGACCAAGGGCAGAATCACTGCGTCGAAGCCGATCAGCCGCTCGAGCGCCCGGTCAGCGTCGAGCGCACGTACGAGTTCCTCAGCATGGTATGCGACGCGGCCGGCAAAAGCCGCGGGCACGCCGCCCTCCGCAAGCTGCGCCGCGTCGACGAAATCGTCCGCCGCGAACCCGAGCTTTTCGCGCACGAAGGTCCTCTTCCCCGAATGCGCGCCACCTACCACGAGCATCATAGGAGCATGCCCCCCACCACCAGCATGGCAAGCATCGCGAGCTCGGCCCATTGCAGAAACCATCCGGCCAAATCCCCCGTCACCCCGCCGAAGCGGGACAGGGCAACATGGCGGTACCACGCGAGCGCCAAAAGCCCCGCCACCGCCATAAGGGCGCCGACGGCCTGAACGCACGCGACCATCCCTGCAGCCGAAGCCGCAGCGAAAGCGCAAAGCGGCACGACGATCGCCGCGCGCTTCTTCGCAGGCGAGAGCCCCGCGGCCATGCCGTCCGCCCGCGCGGCAGGCCAGCATTCAACGGCGAGTCCCGAAAGCGCGCGGGAGAACACGAGCGAGCACAGAAGCGCGAGGAACGCCCCCGCCGTAAGCGGCAGCGCGGTGAACAGGGAAAACTGCAGAATAAGGTACACAACAACACCGATGACCCCGAAGGCGCCCGCCCGCGGGTCGTGCATGATCTCGAGCTTTCGCTCGCGCGGGGCCCAACTTGCAAGCGCATCGGAGGAGTCGCAGAGCCCGTCTAGGTGGATGCCTCCCGTCACCGCCACAGGCAGCGCCAAGAGCACGGCCGCGACGATGGTCGCAGGCACGCCGAGCAGGTTCGCCACATGCCCCCACACCGTCATGAGGAAGCCCTCCGCAAGGCCCACCAGGGGAAACGCGGCAAGTGCATGGGTTGACCCGAAATCGGTCCAGGCCGATTTCGGGACGGGGATGCGCGAGAACGTTCCGAACGCCGCGCCGATTGCCTCTACCATCTTCACCTTGTAGGTCCTTCACCTTTCATCCACACGGGAATCCCGCATACCACTTCGACTGCGCGGTCGGCCAGCGCCGCCACGCCCGCGTTCACGCGCGCGAGCGCGCGCCTCCATGCCTCGGTCCCCTCATCGTAGCGCATCCCATCGGCGAACACGTCGACGGTGACCACCACCGTATACGCAGCGGCCTGAGCGAGCCGTTCGATGCCTCCGAGCACCTCGCGCGCCGCAGCGTCGGGGTCACGTGGGGACAAGCCGCCTTCCGCGAAAAGCTCGTTCGCAACCAGGTTGCCCACGTCCTCCAAAAGAAGCGTGCAGCCGCGCGGAAGCCCGGGCACTGCGGCGCTCACGTCACGCGTGCGCTCGAGGGTGGAAAACCCCTTGCCCTCGCGCAGCGCCCGATGGCGCGCGATGCGGCGGGCGCCCTCTTCCCCGAAGGGCTCCATCGTTGCCAGGTACACGCGGGGGCCGTCGTGCCCGAGGCACAGGGACTCGGCGTAGGCGCTCTTGCCGCTCGCGGCGGCGCCGATGACGAGCGTCACCGTCATTTCCCGGCCTCGAAATGCTCGTAAGCAGCCATGCCAGTCGCCGTGAACGTCTTCCCACCCCGGTACACGCGCAGCGCCGAATCCAGAAGGGGCAGATACGCCATGGCGCCCGCGCCCTCGCCCAAGTGCATGCCTGCGTCGAGGGGTGCCTTTATGCCGAGCTCGCGAAGGAGCTCCTGGCTTGCGGGTTCGCTTGATGCGTGGGTGCCCACGAGGTAGCCCAAGGCGTTGGGGCACAGGCGCGCCGCGCACAGGGCCGCCGTGCAGGATATGACCCCGTCGAGGAGCGCCGGCGCCTTCGAGACCGCGGCCCCCAGGTAGAAGCCGCACATCGCGGCGATGTCGAAGCCGCCAACCTTCGAGAGCACGTCGATCGGGTCGGCGGGATCGGGCGAGTTCGCGTCGATAGCGCGCTCGACCACGTCGCGCTTGCGCGCGAGCGAGGCGTCCGAGAGCCCCGCGCCGCGCCCGACGAGGCTCCGCGCGTCCGCCCGGATGAGCACTGCGGCCACCGCCGCCGAGGTGGTCGTGTTGCCGATGCCCATCTCGCCCGCGGCGAGAAGGCGCACGCCGGCGCGGGCAAGCCCGCACGCGACGGCGATTCCGACCTCAATCGCGCGCACGGCCCCATCGCGAGACATAGCGGAGCCGTGAGCGATGTTGCCGCTCCCCCGCCGCACGTTCGCGCGCACCATGCGCGCGTCTTCTATGCCCCGGGCCATACCCACGTCGACGGGCACGACCTCGGCACCCGCGAAC
Source organism: Collinsella sp. AF15-51 (assembly GCF_003462845.1). Taxonomy (NCBI): domain Bacteria; kingdom Bacillati; phylum Actinomycetota; class Coriobacteriia; order Coriobacteriales; family Coriobacteriaceae; genus Collinsella; species Collinsella sp. AF15-51. Next base: position 40,649 of record NZ_QRYG01000009.1, read on the forward strand.
GCCGCCATGCGGCAGGCGCTCGCGGCCCCCTCGCACATGTTGCGCGCGACGGCTCGCGTCACATCTTGCCCGCTTTGCGACACGCCTTCGGCAACGACCCCGTTGTCGGAGAAGAATACCGCGAGCGCACGGGGAAACTCGGCCACCTCGGCGCTCCCCTGAGCTGCGGCGATACACGCGACGGCGTCTTCAAAGTCGCCCAATCCCCCCAAGGGGTGCGCGATGGAGTCCCACGCGGCGTACGCGGCGGCACGGGCGCACTCGTCTGCGGGCGCGATCCGGGAAAGCGCGGCTTCGAGCACGGCGCCCGGCGCCGACGAGAACGCGCGCTCGACTTCCTCGCGGATGCAGGCGAGCGCGGTTTCGGTTGCTTCAGCCATGCCGCCTCCTCTCTGCGAACGACGCTGCGGCAGACGCGAACGCGCGCGCAACGTCGGGGTTCGCAGGATAGTACACATGCGGGAAGCCCGCCACCAGGGACGGGGTGGTCGTCATGCACGGCCAGCCCTTGTCGCGCCGGGGCTTCTGCGCCCAGAAGTCGCCGCCCGGGCAGGTGGACTGCCAGTAGTGGAACTCGTGCGCGCGGATGCGTGTGCCGGGCGGACCGTAGAGCCCGTCGCGTTGGGAAGTGAGCTCCACGTACCCGAAATGGGACAGCCTTCCCCTGTTCTCGCTTGCGCCCTCAAGGGCGCCCGCAACAGGCCAGCGCCGCCCCTCGCTATCGGCGATTTCGCGCTGCAGGTAAAGAAACCCACCGCATTCGGCGACCGTCGGCATGCCGGATTCCACCGCGCGCCGCACCGCCTCGCGCATCGACGCGTTCTCGGAGAGCCGCCGCGCATGGAGCTCCGGGTAGCCGCCCCCCAGATAGAGGGCGCTTGTCCCCCGGGGCAACTCGCTATCACACAGGGGGCTGAAAAAGGCCAGCTCGCAACCCAGATCCTCGAGCGCGCGCAGGTTCTCCTCGTAGTAGAACGAGAACGCCTCGTCACGCGCAACGGCGACGATGGGCCGCGCTCCCGCGATCGGCTCCAACCGGTAAGGTTCCTCGCGGATATCGGGTGCCGTCGCCGCCATTTCGAGCAAGCGGTCGACGTCGACGCTCTTTTCCACCAGCTCGGCCATCTTGTCGATGCGCGCGGAGAGCTGCTCGACCTCGTCGGCGGTCACAAGCCCCAGATGCCGGCTTTCGAGCGAGAACGCCTCGTCGGCGGGGATATTCCCCAAAACCGCGACGCCCGTGTGCTTCTCGATCGCAGGCGCCGCGTAGGCGCAGGCAGCGGCGCTCGTCTTGTTCAGCACGACGCCGCGCACGTTCGCACAAGGCAGGAACTCGGCGATGCCGCGGATTACGGCGGCGAGCGATAAAGACGCCCCGCGCCCGTTCACCACTAAAACGACCGGCGTTTCCGTGTCGCGCGCAACCTGGTAGCTGCTCGCGTCGGCCACGCCGGGCGCCATGCCGTCGTAGAAGCCCATAACCCCCTCGAGCACCGCGACATCCGCGCCCGCGGCGCCGCGTGCGAGCAGGGCGCGCAGCGTCGGGGCGTCGGTGAAGAAGCCGTCTAAGTTGCCCGAGCGCGCACCCACGACGCGGCGGTGAAAGAGCGGGTCAATGTAGTCGGGGCCGCATTTGAAAGCCGCGCATGCAAGGCCGCGACGCGCGAGCGCGCGCAGGAGCGCGCACGTGACGACCGTCTTGCCGCTCCCGCTCGAGGGCGCAGCGACCATGAAGCGCGGGATGGACGTGCTCACCGGGCGCCGCCTTCCCCACCTGCGGCGCCGCAGTTAGCAAGCGAGACTACCTCGACGGATGGGTTCCCCTCGACAGAGAGGTCCTCCCCGACAGGCGACTCAGCAAGCGCGCCGACTTCGGCAAGCTCCTCGGCATCCGCGCCCGCACCACGCGCGCTGACGAGGAACACGGGGTTTTGCGCCTTCATAAGATGGTGCGAGCCTACAGCCTCGGCACGGGCGGCCGACACCTGGCACGCCTCGAACCCCTTAAAGCGCGAACCCGAGAGGAGCGCGCACGCCTCGGTGAGCGTCTCAACGGTGACGCATGGCACGCACAGGCGAACCTGCGAGTTCTTCTCGAGCGCCGCCTCCACGATGGAGGGAAGCTCGCCCGCGCTCCCGCCGACGAACACGGCGTCGGGGACAGGCAGTTTCGCGAGCGCTTCGGGGGCGACACCGGGGACCGCATGCACGTTGCCGCACCCGAATGCATCCGCGTTCTCTCGAATGAGCCGCACGCCGGCCGCGTTGCGCTCGACCGCCCATACCGACCCCGCTCGCGCGACGAGCGCCGCCTCGATCGACACGCTCCCCGTGCCGGCGCCGACGTCCCACACGGTGTCGGTCGCGGTAAGGCGCAGTTTCGCGAGCGCGACGGCGCGCACCTCCTGCTTGGTCATGGGAACTTCGCCGCGGATGAAGAGCTCGTCGGGAATGCCCGAGGAAGCGTACGGCCAGCGGGAGCTCGCGGCGCGGAATGCGCCCGCAGAGTCCGCCGCGAAAGAAGCCGCCGCGGGCGCAGACGCGCCGGCCGGCGCCTCGGAGGCTGCGCTAGAGCCCGCAGGCGACCCGGCGCAGCCTGCGAACTCGATAAGCATCACGTTCAAGTCGTCGAACGTCTGACCTGCGATTTCACTTGCGGTCGCGCAGGTGATGCGCTCGTCGGGGTACGACAGGCGCTCGGCCACCGTCACGCGCGCGTCCGCGAAGCCCGCCTGCACAAGCTCGCCCGAAAGCCGCGAGGGGTCTTCCCCGCCCGACGTGGCGAGGAAGAGCTCACCTGCGCGCTCGGCCTCGGCCACGATGTCGCACGCCACGCCGTGAGCGCTCGCGAAGCGCCAATCCTGCCATGGACGCGCGAGGCGCGCGGCGAGATACGACGCTGAGCTTATGCCGGGAATGACGTGCACGTCCACCTGCGCGTCGCCGGAGAGAGCCTCCATCAGGCGGCGCGCGCCGCTGAACAGCCCCACATCGCCCGTCATCACGACCACGGCGCGCTGCCACGACGCCGCATCAATGAGCGCGGCGACGATGTCCGCCGTCTTCACGAGCTCGCATTTCACCACGTCGGGCGGCACGTCGATGCCGACAAGCGCGCGATGAGCGCCGATGACCACGTCGGCGATGTCGATCGCGTCGAGCGCCGCACGCGAGAGCAAGTCGGGGTTTCCGGGCCCCGCCCCGATGATCGTTACCTTTCGCATGGAATCTCCCGATACCCGCGCGGCGTGACCATACGGCCGCCTACGCGCTTCGTGTCCGCGTTGCCGACGAACACGGTGGTGAACATGTCGGCGTCGAACTCCTCCAGCTCGGAGAGCCTGCACATGCCCGACTGCTGCCCCTCGCGCCCGATGTTGCGTACCCAGCCGCAGAGCGTGTCGGGGGCCTTCCATTCGAGCATAATCTTCGCCGCGCGCGAGAGCCTGTCGGCGCGCTTTCTGCTGCGCGGGTTGTACAAACAGATGCAGAAGTCGGCGCTCGCCACGGCGGCGAGCCTGCGCTCGATGACATCCCACGGCGTGAGCAGGTCGGAGAGCGACACGACCGCGAAGTCGTGGGCAAGCGGGGCGCCGAGCACCGCCGACCCGCTCTGAGCCGCGGTGGCCCCGGCGATAACTTCCACGTCAACATCGGGGTAGTCCTCCGCAAGCTCCAGCACGGGGCTCGCCATGCCATACACGCCCGCGTCACCGCTGCACACGAGCGCCACGGCTTCTCCGCTCTGCGCGCGTGAAAGCGCCAGGCGGCACCGTTCGACCTCGTGCATCATCGGCGTCGCGAGATGCGCCGCGTCAGGCACGGCGGCGAGCGCGAGCTCCACGTATTTCGTGTACCCCACAACGATGTCGGCCGCCTCGAGCGCGCGCCGAGCCGCAATCGTCATGCCGTCGGGGCCGCCCGGGCCGATCCCCACCACGAAGAGCTTTCCCATCACCGCTCCTTAAACGAAAGTTCGAAAGTTACCTTGGAAAACGCGACGGTCACGCCGCCGTGAGCGAGCTTCGGGAAGATAAGTTTACCCCCGTCCGCGAGCGCCGCGCGCTCGCACACATTGTCGACCCCCACCGTCGCGCACACGAAATCAGATGGCGAAACGCTGCCTTCGACCTGCGACAACTCCTCTGCGGAATACGTCGCGAGCGGGATATTGCGCGCGCGGCAGAAGGCGAGCAGGCCCTCCTCGCGCGCCTTCACGTCGATCGTCGCCGCCTCGCGAACGGCCGAAGGCGAGATGCCCGCCTGCCCGCACGCGAGAAGAAACGCCTCCCCGATCGCTTCGGCGCACGCACCGCGACGGCACCCTATGCCCGCAACGATGCAGGGCACGACAAGGTGAAGCGGCTCGGGCGCAGGCGCCTGCGCCCGCACGCCCGCCGGCTTCCCCGTCTCACCGGCGGGCACGACCTCGTCCGTTGTCTCCGCCGTGCGAACGGACGCACCTGCATTCGCGCCAGCGAACGGCGACACGACGATATCGGCCCGAGCGCGGTCGGACACAATGTCAACCCCCTCAGGCGGCTGTCCCGAAATCGGCATGGCGGAATAGAGCGCCACGCGCCCGCCCGAAAGCAGCCGCGCCGACACTCGCTTGATAGCCTCGGGATTCGAAACGGCGAGCCCCGCACAGCGCGCCCACGTATCCACCGCCCACACGCCGCGGACGTCGGTCGCCGTGGTGATGACGGGGATGGCCCCTGCCGCGCGTGCCACAGTTTGCGCAAGCTCGTTCGCACCGCCCAAATGCCCCGACAAAAGCGAGACGGCAAAGCGCCCTGCCTCGTCGATCACCACAACCGCGGAATCGTTTGCCTTCGAGGCGACATGCGGCGCGATCGCCCGCACGGCGATGCCCGCCGCGCCCACGAACAGAAGCGCTTCCGACGCTTCCCACGCGAGCGCCGTCCATGCGCGCAGGTCGGCCTTCCCCTCGCCGAACCCGCGCGAAACGGAAACGTCCCAGCCAGGGTCATCTTCACCTGTCTGCGCGCAATCGGAAAGCGCACGAGCGGTGCGCTCCGCCAAAGCATACCCCCTCTCAGTGAACGCTATGCAGGAAACCCTCATCTAGCGCACCACCATCGTCGAGAAGTAGCTGCCCCGATCGGGCACATCGTCGACCGAGCGGTACACGCGCTCGCCCGGAAGCCCACAGTCCTCTACGAGCTCGGCACCGTCGAAGGCGCCCTCCTCGCGAAGGATGTGCTTCGTGTCCGCAAGCGAGCGGCGCGCCTTCATGACCACCTTCGTCCCCGGCCAGCCGATTGCGCGGCGCACGTCGTCGTAGCCGCCGGGCACGATGTGCAGAGGCGACGACATCTCGGGCGTGAGGTCGCGCTCGAGCGCCGCGGCGACCGCACAGAAGCTCGGCACGCCGGGAATGGCGCGCGCCTCGAACCCGCGGGCGCGCACGTCGGGCGCTATGCGCTGGAAGGTGGCGTAGATGCTCGGGTCCCCCAGGTTCAGCAGCGCGACGTCGCGGACCGCATCCAGGTGCGCGACAAGCTCGCGAACAAGCGAGGCATGCTCGGCCGCGCGGCGCTCGACGTCGCGCGTCATCGAGAATCGCACGGGGACCACCGTCTTGCCTGTAAGGTCGACGGCGCCGCGTACGATGTCGAGCGCGACCATGGCCCCGTCCGCCGTCTGCGGTGCGGCGATGACCGGACACGATTCGATTGTGCGGACGGCCTTGATCGTGAGCAGCTCGGGGTCGCCAGGCCCCGTGCCCACCCCGTACAGCACGCCTTTACTCATACGTCGCCCCCAATTCCCCGATAACTGCATCGGCGCCCGACGTGCGGAAAAGCTCGCGGCGCTCGGCGTCGAACACGACCGCGGCGATGTCGCATCCGCCCGCCGCGCGGCGGCGCAACCTGTCCTCGATTGCCACAGCGAGCGAGGCGCGCGCAGCGTCCCCCACGCCGGCGGCCTCGATTACCTCGAGCGCCGCCGTGGTCGTGACCGACGACATGATATCGCGCACGGTCTTCGTGCCCGCGCCGGCCAAGGCCGCGTGGGCGGTCAGAATCTCCGCACGGCAGTCGGCGGTACGCGAATGGGTGTCCATGATGCCGCCCGCGACCTTCACCAGCTTGCCGATGTGTCCCACAAGAAGGACATTGGTAAATCCCTCGCGAACGCAGCAATCAATCGCATCGCCCACAAAGTTGGAAATGAAGACCACCGGCGCACCGTTTAGATGGAAATGCCCCGAGATGAACTGCGCGCCGTAGTTGCCGGGCGTGAGCACGACTCCGCGCCGCCCCATAGCCGCATGCTGCCGGATCTCGAGCTCGATGCTGTCGCGCAAGGCAGCGAGGCTGCGCGGCTCGACGATGCCCGTCGTGCCCAGGATGGAGATGCCGTCCTCTATCCCCAGGTGCGGGTTGAAGGTCTTTTCGGCAAGGGCAACACCCTCGGGTACCGAAATCGTCACAGCAATATTTCCAGAAAAGCCGTGCGCGGCGCACACCTCGCGCACCGCCGAAGTGATCATCGCGCGCGGCGTCGCGTTGATGGCGGCCGCCCCCACCGGCTGCTCGAGCCCGGGCAACGTCACGCGCCCCACGCCCACGCCGCCATCGACGGAAACTTCCGATTCGCGCGCGGGCACGCCCTTGCTGCCCGCAGTGCCCGTGCCCGACCCCGCATGTTCCACGCGCGCGTACACGAGCACGCCGTCGGTCACATCGGCATCGTCGCCTGCGTCCTTTCGCACGGCGCACTGGGCGCACCCCTCGCCGATGCATGCGTCGACCACGTTCGCCTCGACGGGCAGCCCGCCGGGGGTGACGATCGACACGCGGCCGACGGGCTTTCGTGACAAGAGCATCTCGCAGGCCGCCTTCGCCGCGAGCGCGGCGCAGCTCCCCGTGGTGTAGCCGCAGCGCAGGCGGGTCGTCCCGGTATATATGTAGTGCTCGAAGGCCACGCTAGCTGCTCGCCTTCCGATACCCCGTGGCAAACGAAGGGTCGTATAGCTTGCTGCGCTCGTACGACTCCGCTTGCGCGCCGTTGTGCGCAAGCCCGCCGCGAGCTCCGAGCACGTGGCCCACCACCACGAGCGCCGTGCGGTCGATGCCCTCTCGCGCGCCCGCATCGGCGAGCGTGCCCACTGTGCATCGCACCACGCGCTCCTCAGGCCAGGTCGCCTTGTACACGAGCGCCGCCGGCTCGTCGGAGCTGCGGCCTGCGGCCAAAAGCTCGGCGGAAAGCTCGGCGAGCATACCCGAGCTCAGGAAGATGACCATAGTCGAGCCGCTTTCCGCCATGGTGCGCATGCCCTCGCCCGCGGGCATGGGGGTGCGCCCGGAAAGCCGCGTGATCACGACCGACTGGCTGATTCCCGGCAGCGTGTATTCCTGGCGAAGCGCCGCCGCGGCACCGCAAAAGCTCGACACGCCGGGCACCACCTCGTAGTCCACGCCGCGCGCGTCGAGCGCGTCCATCTGCTCCTGGATGGCGCCGTACAGGCACGGGTCGCCCGTGTGCAGGCGCACCACTTCCTCGCCCCGCGCATCCGCCGCGCACATCACGTCGAGCACTTCCTCCAAGGTCATGTGCGCGCTGTCGTAGACGACGCAGGATTCCTTGCACTCGGCGAGCAGCTCGGGGTTCACAAGGCTCCCCGCCCAAACGACCACGTCGGCCGCGCGCAGAAGACGCGCCCCGCGCAGCGTGATAAGGTCGGCGGCGCCCGAACCTGCGCCAACGATATGAATCATCCGAGCCTTCCCTTCCCGTTTCTCATCGCAACCGTTTACGCCGCCCTTCGCACAGCGGGCAAGACACGGCGCCCGCAGCGGCAATCGGCGCAAATACGTAGGCAGGAGGCGCAATGCCGCCCGCCCTGGCTTTGACACGCCCACAAACGCCCACTATCATAGTGGTAGTTTCGGCAACGAGCATATGACAATCGAATAAAAGGAAACGACCGGCGCGGCGCCCACACAGTCCGCGCTGGCTTGCGGAGGGAACCAGGTGGGAATCCTGGGCAAGGGACATTACTGTGTAGGACGCGCGGGCGAACCGCCTCGCGCCCCAAGCCAGACTGCTTCGCCTTTTCCTCACGGCATCGCCGTGGCGTTAGCTCCTTGTGAACCCCGAGGAGTGCGCTTCCCTTTCGAATGCAAGAAACAGGCGCGCTATCCCTTTGCGGACGAGCGCGCTTTTCTTTCGCTTGTGCCGATAAGCAACTGTCGCCGGGGGACCGGCAAACCGAGGAAAGGGAAAACCATGTCCGACCAGATGTCACGCCGCGGCTTCATGGGCGCCGCAGCAACCGGAGCCGTCGCGCTCGCCGGAGTCGCGCTCGCGGGCTGCTCCAGCACCTCCGCGAGTTCCGAGAAATCGAGCGAAAAGGAGATGGCCGTGAAGCCGGTCATTCTCGTCACGAGCTTCGGCACGAGCTACAACGACTCGCGCCACATCACCATCGGCGCCATCGAAGACGCTATCCGCGAGAAGTACTGGCAGGACTACGACATCCGCCGCGCCTTCACCGCGCAGATCATCATCGACAAGCTGAAGAAGCGCGACGGCATCACGATCGACAACATGACCGAGGCGCTCGACCGCTGCGTGGAAGACGGCGTGAAGGAAATCGTCGTGCAGCCGACGCATCTCATGGCTGGCCTGGAATACGCCGACGTGAAAGACGAGCTCGACAAGTACGCCGACAAGTTCGACAAGATCTCGCTCGGCGACCCGCTGCTCACCTCCGACGACGACTACAAGAAGGTGGCCGCAGCCATTAAGGAGAACATGGCGTCCTTCGACGACGGCAAGACGGCGCTGTGCCTCATGGGCCACGGCACCGAAGCCGATTCCAACGCCGACTATGCCAAGATGCAGGAAGTGTTCAAGAACGAGGGCTTGACGCAGTTCTTCGTCGGCACCGTCGAGGCTGAACCGACCTGCGAGGATGTTATCGCCGCCGCGAGCGCCGCAGGGTACAAGAAGGCCGTGCTCGCGCCGTTCATGGTGGTCGCGGGCGACCACGCGAACAACGACATGGCAGACGAGACCGACCCCGACAGCTGGGCTGCGAAGTTCGTGGCCGCCGGCTTCGAAGTAACGTGCCTGCTCCAGGGTCTGGGACAGAACGCCGCGGTCGACGACATCTACGTCTCGCACGTGGACGACGCCATCGCCAAGCTGTAAACTCGCCGCGCACGGGGGCGCCGGTCGCGTCCCCGTGCAACGGGCATGCGCCTTCCCCGACCGACGGCGCATGCCCGTTGCATTCGCATCCCGCCCGCCCACCGCACGGCGCGGGCGGTAGAAGCGATTGAAAGGAACCCCTCCATGTTGAAGAAAACCCTCGTCTTCGCCCTGTCGGCGGCGCTTCTCGCGTTCTCGCTCGCCGGCTGCGCCGGAAATTCAAGCGACAGCGCAAAGGCAAGCAATACCGATTCCCAGAAAAAGACCGAGCAGGCGGCCGATGCGACCGAGGGCGCAAGCGCTGCCCCCATCACCGCCGACAAGGTGGCCGACGGCACCTATCCGATCACCGTAGATTCCAGCTCGAACATGTTCAGGATTGTGGACGCCCAGCTCATCGTGGAAAACGGCTCCATGCACTGCGTGATGACGCTTTCCGGCACGGGCTACGGCAAGCTCTTCATGGGCACGGGCGACGAGGCTGCCGCCGCGAGCGAGGCCGACTTCATCCCCTATGTGGAAAACGCGGAAGGCAAGTACACCTACGACGTGCCCGTTGATGCGCTCGACGAGGACACCGCCTGTGCCGCGTGGAGTATTAGAAAAGAGCAGTGGTACGACCGCACGCTTGTGTTCGAATCCGCCGGCGTCGATCTGCGCGCCGACGCACTGAAGTAACGCCATGCGGTCGATTCTTCCCAAGGGGGAAAACAGGAAGCTCCACAGCATCGCGGCGCGCGCGATCGCCTGCGTTCTCGTCGCCCTGCTCGCGCTTTCCTTCGCGGGGTGCAGTGCGAGCCCGAACGCGACCGGTGGCACGGCGGGCTCTCAGGAATACACTGTGAGTGTCTCGCTTTCCGGCGGGTCAGGGCGCGCAAGCATCGCCTCACCCACCACAATTGTGAAGGATGGCGACACCTACACCGCGACCATCACCTGGTCGAGTTCAAACTACGACAAGATGACCGTCGACGGCGTGGACTACGCGCCCGTAAACGACGGCGGCAACTCCACGTTCGAGATACCCGTCACGCTCGACGAGGACATCGCCGTGTCGGCCGAGACCGTCGCCATGTCGACGCCGCACACCATCGACTACACGATCCACTTAGACTCATCCACCATGAAGGAGAAATCGGGCGACGATGCAAGCGGCAGCTCCCCTGCAGGAACGGCTTCAAGCGCCGCGGCCGACTTCCACAACGCCGATTTGGGCTGCGGCTGGGAGCCGACGGGGGCGCTTCAGCTTGAATACGCCGAGCACTTCACTGTCGACGAGTTCGAAGGCGGTCTGCGGCTTATCTGCGTTTCGAATGGGGAGCGTTTCCTCGTGGTGCCGCAAGATGCGAAGGTACCCGATGGGTTGAGCTCCGACATCGCGGTCATAAGGCGCCCCGCCGACAAGGTGTACCTCGTGTCGTCGGCGACGATGTGCCTGGTCGACGCGCTCGATGCGAACTCCAATATCATCATGTCGGGCACGAAGGCCGACGATTGCTCGGTCGCAGGCTTCAAAAGCGCGCTCGAAAGTGGGGCGATCGCCTACGGCGGCAAGTACAGCGCGCCCGACTACGAGCGAATATCGGCCTCGGGCTGCACGCTCGCCATCGAGAACACCATGATCAACCACACGCCCGATGTGAAGGAAAAACTGCAGAAGCTCGGGCTCGTCGTGCTCACCGAACAGTCGTCGAGCGAGCCCGAAGCACTCGGGCGCGTCGAGTGGATTAAGCTTTTCGGCGTCCTGTTCGACAAGGAAGACGAGGCCGCGCACCTGTTCAACGAGCAGAAGGCCCGCGTCGAGCAAACGTCGGGGCTCGCGTCGTCAGGTAAAACCGTGGCGTATTTCTACATTAACTCGAACGGGGCCGCCGTCACGCGGCGGGCGGGCGACTACGTGGCGCAGATGATCGAGCTTGCAGGCGGCAGCTATGCGCTCGATGACGCGCAGACGGCGTCGACGTCAGGTTCGTCAGTAACGCTCGAAATGGAGCGCTTCTACGCGACGGCGAAGGATGCCGACATCATCGTCTACAACGGCACCATCGACGAATCGGTTGCCACCTTGAACGACTTCGTAGGCAAAAACGCGCTATTGTCGCAGTTCAAAGCCGTGAAGAACGGCAACGTCTGGGTCACAAGCGCCGACATGTACCAGCAGATGACTTCTACCGCCGACATTATCGACGAGCTGCACGGGGCGTTCACCGGCGATGACGCGAGCGACTTCCATTATCTGAGGAAGCTCGGTTAGCGCCATGAGAAGCCGGCTTTCCATGGCATACGACGAATCGGGGCGCGCCGCGCGGTGTCGCGTCGTGACGGCGCTGCTCGCTGTTGCCCTCATCGTGCTCGTCGGGGCCAACCTGTGCATCGGGAGCGTGCTCGTGCCCGCAGACCACATCCCCGGCATCCTTTCGGGCGGCGCGGCCAATTCCATGGAAAGCCAGGTCATCTGGGAGATTCGCCTGCCGCGCGTGCTTTCAGCCGTGCTTCTCGGCGGGGCACTTTCGCTTTCCGGGTTCCTGCTGCAGACGTTTTTCAACAACCCCATCGCCGACCCGTTCATCTTGGGCGTCTCCTCGGGCGCAAAGTTCGTCGTCGCGCTTACGATGATCGTACTTCTAGGCGCGAACCAGGCCATGTCCTCGCCGGCCATGGTGGCCGCAGCGTTTCTGGGCTCGCTTATCACCATCGGCTTCGTGCTCCTCATCGCACGGCGCATAAGTTCCATGGTCATGCTCATCGTGGCGGGCGTCATGGTGGGATACATCTGCTCGGCGGCGACGAACTTCCTCATCGCCTTCGCCGACGACCAGTCCATCGTGAACCTGCACAACTGGTCTTTGGGTAGCTTCTCGGGTTCGAGCTGGGACGACATCGCGATCATCGCGGTCGTGGTGATCACCGTGAGCGCATGCGTATTCGCGATATCGAAGCCCCTTTCCGCCTTCCAGCTGGGAGAAGCCTACGCGAAAAGCGTCGGCGTGAACGTCGAACGCTTCCGCGTGGTGCTCGTCCTTCTAGCGAGCATGCTCTCCGCCTGCGTGACCGCGTTCGCTGGTCCGGTGTCGTTCGTAGGCATCGCGGTTCCGCATCTCGTGAAGTCGGCGCTAAAGTCGTCGAAGCCCATCCGCGTGATTCCTGCGTGCTTCTTGGGAGGCGCCATCTTCTGCGCGGGCTGCGATTTGATCGCGCGCACGCTGTTCTCTCCCGTCGAGCTTTCCATCAGCGCCGTCACCGCCATCTTCGGCGCTCCGGTGGTTATCGCGCTCATGTTGAAGAAGCGGGTGAGGTAGATGGGGGAATTCGTGCCGCGGCCCAAAACGCTCGGAGGGGACATTCCATGCTTAGACAGTCCTGAGCTCGCACGAAAGCGCCAGAAGGCACTTTCGGCTCGTGCGGAACTGCGCGCGGAACGCCTCCTCCGAGCGGAGCCGAACCTCGAAACTACGGTCGAAACGCAGGCTGACGGAGCGCCGCTTTTCCACATAAGCGACCTGTCGGCGGGCTACGACAAGAAGGTCGTAGTCGAAGGCGTCGATCTGGAGGTTCGCGCGGGCGACGTCGTGGCGCTCATCGGGCCGAACGGCTCGGGCAAGTCGACCATCTTGAAAACCATCACACGCCATCTGGCACCGCTTGCCGGCGCGGTCGAGCTCGACGGGCGGGAGATTTCCCGATGGAAGACGGCGGAGTTCGCAAGGAACCTTGCCGTTATGCTGACAGATCGCCCCCGGACCGAGCTCCTCACCTGCCGCGATATCGTAGAGGCGGGAAGGCATCCCTACACCGGGCGAATGGGCACACTCTCGCCCGACGACAATAGTCGGGTCGACGAGGCCATGAAAACCGCACATGTGGAAGAGCTCGCCGAGCGCGACTTCATGCAGATAAGCGACGGGCAACGCCAGCGCGTCATGCTCGCACGCGCCATCGCGCAGGATCCGCGTGTGCTCGTGCTCGACGAGCCCACGTCGTATCTCGATATCCGCTACCAGATCGACCTGCTGCGAATACTTCGCCACCTTGCGAAATCGCGGAATGTGGCTGTCATCATGTCCATCCACGAACTCGAGCTCGCGCAGAAAAGCGCCGACAAGGTGATTTGCGTGAAGGACGGCCGGGTCTTCCGCGCCGGCGCACCCGAGGACATATTCACGCGCGAGACGATTGGCGAGCTCTACGGCCTTCAGCATGGCACCTTCAACGAGCGCTTCGGCAGCGTGGAAATTGGGCGCCCGCACGGCGATGCGCACACGTTCGTCATCGCCGGCGCAGGTACGGGGTCGGCTGTGTTTCGCCAGCTCGTCCGGCAGGGCAAGGCGTTCTACGCGGGCGTTCTGCACGAAGGGGACATCGACTGCGAGCTCGCGCGCGACCTGGCAGCGGAATGCGTGGCCGAGCGCGCCTTCGAGCCGATCGGGGATAAAACCATAGCCCGCGCCAAAGAGCTCCTCGTCCACTGCGCGCGCCTTATTGTGTGCCCCGCCGCCTTCGGCACCATAAACGCCCGCAACGCAGAGCTCGTCGAGTTCGCACGCTCGCATGGTATCGAGGTCATGTGAGCGTGCGAAGGCGCATCGGAGGATTCCCAATTGGAGTGGGAAGGATAAACTGGACTTTCTTTTAATGATCCTCAGGCTACAGCTCCTACGCCGGCGAGGTCTACAAGGCGCCGGAGAACCTCGTAAACAGGAATTTCCACGCCGACGAGCCCAACCTGCTGTGGCTCACCGACATCACCGAGTTCAGGCTCCCGGGCGGCGAGAAGGTCTACCTGAGCCCGGTCGTCGACTGCTTCGGCGGGATGCTCGTCGCCTGATCGATCGGGCTGCACCCCGACAAGCGCCTCGCGAACTCGAGCCTGCGCCTAATCCAAGCGAGATTCCAGACTCGACAGGCCATTGAGAGTCAGGTCGTTGGCGACCTCCGAGACGCGCTCGATAGGAACCGAGTCGTCAGACAGCGCCCATGTGCGATAGATTCCGATAATACCCGACAGCAAAAACGCCAGATAGTAGTCGAACATCTCGTCCTTGAGACCGTGGGGCAGCAGATCGCGCTCGGCAATCTCGTGCTCGAGCGGCGCACGAAGACGAGCCATAAAATCATCGAGCGGAATGTTCTCGATCAGCTGACGATTGAGCACCAGGTTGTTGCACAGCGCCTCGTTAACGGTTTTAAAGAAGGTCGCCGCCGCGCCCAGGGCGCGCTCGTTGGTGTCACCGTCCATGGAAGCAAGCGTTTTCTCGACCGAGTCGACAATCATCTCCACCACATCGACGGCAATGGCATCGAGCAAGCCATCAACCGTACCAAAGTGCACGTAGAAGGTTTTACGGTCGACATTGGCCTCGCGCGCGATGGCACTCACCGTAATGTCTGCCAGCGGCTTTTCCATGAGCAAGCGCTCAAAAGCGGAAAGGATGGCATTGCGGCTGCGAACGATACGGCGATCAATACGCGGTTTACTGGTGGCCATGGGTGTGTCCCTTCGATATGCGAGCATTCATCAACAGATGAGAGATAATCTACGTAAGAGGATTATCCCCCATACAGCTCAAATATGCCCCGCATCATGAAGAACGCACGACTGCCCTACCGCGACTTAGGGTGCTTCTTCTTATTGAGCGCCGACGGAGATACGCGGATACCGTCGCCCGTCTGGCGCACATAGGCTTTATGAGCCGGCTTAGCGGTCCCAGAAGCCTTCTGAGCGTGCTTCCTGGGATCAACGGTAACAGCATTCGTGGGGTGCGGCTTAGTGGGCGCAGAGGGCGTCTGAGGCTCGCGGCCGAGCTTGCGCATCACGCGATCCCAGCGCGCATGGATGCTCTCGTTGTGGGCGCTCTTAAGGCCCAGCAGGGGCGCAGCCAAAATGATCGGCGCAATAAATGTAATGAGGCGCCACAGCAGATAGCCGGCGGTCGAAGCCGACCCAAAGAAATGACCCAAGAACAATGCAAAGCCGCCCTCAGCGCCACCAGTTCCACCGGGCAAGGGAACCGCAGAGCTCAGCAGCTGGACAAAGGCGCTCGCGGCCATGACCGAAAAAAAGTCGACCTCGTGGTGGCCAAAAGCAAGCATCAGGAAATATGGAACCAGATAGAAAAACGCGAGCTGCAGCATGGTGATAAACACGGTGAGCAGCATGGAAGAAAAATGTCCGGCCGAAAGCTTGAACTTCTCGGAGAAGGAGTAGATCTCGCCGTCGACAAACGTGCGCCATCCCTCGATCTTAGTGGCCGAGACACCTATGCGCTCGAGCCAATTGATGATGCAATGGGCGACGCGCGTGACGGTCTTAGGCATGAGCGCGACGGCGAAGATACCAAGCAAGATGCAGCAGTGGCCGCCAAAACTAAAGACGCACAGCAGCGTCATGTCGCCATAGCGCTCGGCAAAAAACGGCATGCGAGCAAGCAATAGGATAGCGCCCCAGGCAACGAGGCCAAACTGATACACGATAAAGCGCGTGAACTGCGTGGCACCGGCCTCGCCGACATTTTGGCCTGCCTTGGTCAGGCGGTAGATCTGGGCGGGCGTAGAGCCCATCATCATGGGCGTCAGGTTGCCAAAGAAGATACCGCTCGCCTCGACCGAGATCAGGTCGCGAATGCCGACGGGCGAATTGGGATCGAGCCAGACGGCGATCGCATAGGCGACGATGCCAAAGAACAGGTACAGGAACATGCAAAAGCATGCAGCAACGAGCCACGGCGCCTGAACGCTCGACATGGCAGCCCAGAACTGTCCCATCTGACCGGTCACAATCAGATAAACGATATAGCCAACCAGCACGACGCCGATAAAAATGGCACCGCGGCGTGCACCCTTGTTGTCATCGCCGCCCGAGGCCTCAACCTCGACCCGGGGCTTAGATGTATGCTGAAAGGACTCCGTCATGAGGCTCCTTCTGACCGTCCAAATATCTTGCATATTGTACCCGCAAGGGCCACAAGCAGAACGTAAAGCTATGGGCCAAATGGGAATTGCAGATGGTTTGCTCGGAAATAAAAAACCCGGGCTTCCGTGGGAAGTCCGGGTCTCAGATTCATGGTAGCCCGTACCAGATTCGAACTGGTGATCTCCGCCTTGAGAGGGCGGCGTCCTAAACCGCTAGACGAACGGGCCATAAGCCTCAGCAGAAAAGAAGTGGTAGCCCGTACCAGATTCGAACTGGTGATCTCCGCCTTGAGAGGGCGGCGTCCTAAACCGCTAGACGAACGGGCCACATGACATCTGCACTGCCGTGCTGCGAGGAAATATATTACGGGACAAAAAACATCAGCGCAAGAAGAAATTCCAAATTGCCGAAAAAATTGTCGGCAGGTTATGGAACGCGCAGGTCAACTGGTTAGCTAGTTCAAGTTGAGATGAGCCAGGAGGGCTTCGCGGTTGTTGGGGATGTTGTCCTCGATCACGGCGTCGAGGGCAGCGTTGAGAAGCTGCCCCAGCTCCGGCCCCGGCTTGACGCCGGCGCGGATCAGATCGCCACCATTGATGGCAAGCATCTTGAGTGTATAGGGCTCCCCCGCCTGCAGCAGATCGTGGGCGAGCGTACGCATCTCCTCGATCGTCTCGACGTAATAGAAGCACGAGGGCGCCTTGCCGAGCGTGTCGGCACGCTTAAGGTCCATGAGCTCGTCCATCAGACGCGGCGTATCGACACCCTCGCCCGAAAGCGCGCGCATCATATTGAGCAGGCAGGAGCGCTCGGGGCGCAGCGGCTTGTCATGGTATTTGATCAGCAGGCACACATCGCGCACCAAATCGTGCGAGAGCGCCAGGCGATCCATGATGACACGCGCCTTCTTGGCGCCGAGCTCGGGATGACCGTAGAAGTGGCCGCTGCCGTCGTGATCGACCGTAAAGCACTCGGGTTTGGAAACGTCGTGCAAAAACGTAGCCCACATAAGGCTCGACGAGGGCGCGACGCCGTCGCACAGCGCCAGCTCCCCTGCCACCGTCAGCACGCGGGCGATATGCTCGTAGACGTTAAACGCATGATAGACGCTGCGTTGATCAAACCCGCGAGCGGACGCGAGCTCGGGCACGGCGGCGCAAACAAGCTCGGGGTAGCGCAGCATCGCGTCTCCCCCATGGCCGGTCGAAAGGATACCCTCGAGCTCAATGCCCACGCGCTCGCGCGCCACAGCATCGAGCAGCGGCGCGCACTCGGCAAGCGCCTGTTTAGTCTTAGGCTCGATCATAAAATCCAGACGGCAGGCAAAACGCACCGCGCGCAGCATGCGAAGCGCGTCCTCGTTAAAACGACGCTTGGGATCTCCAACGGCGCGGATGAGCTTGCGGTCTAGGTCGCCCTGACCATCGTAGCGGTCGACAAGACCACGCTCGGGATGCCAGGCCATAGCGTTAACGGTAAAGTCACGACGCGCCAGATCGTCCTCAAGCGACGCCGCACGCTCCACACTCTGGGGATGGCGGCCGTCGGTGTAAAAGCCGTCTAGGCGGTAGGTGGTGACCTCAATGCGCTCATCATCGCAAATAGCCGTGATGCCGCCAAATTTTATGCCCGACTCAACCACGGCAATATCAGCCGCTTCGAGCGCCTCTTTGGACTCCTGCCACAGGCCGCTGCAGCACATGTCAACATCGTGGCTGGGGCGTCCCATCAGGGCATCACGTACCCAACCGCCCACGTACCAAGCCTCAAGACCTGCTGCCTCAAGCGCACGCAGGACACGGATAGAGGCATCGGTCGGCTGCGTACCGTTGAGCGAAACATTGCACATGCCTATGGCCTCCTGCGACTATCAAATTGGCTATCGATTGCGTCTGCAAGAAGTCTAGCAAGAAACAGCCTCCACTGCACACGCAAGTCCGATAAACAAAAACGCATCCGTCCTGGTCTAAGACGGATGCGAAATAATTGAACTATTCAGGCAAGGTGCCGGAACTAGCAAACCTGACGAATTGCAATACCCTTCTGATACTCATCGACCTTGGCAAAATCGCCCAGACCCGGGCACTCGACCACGTTGGCGCCGGTGGCCATCGAGAGGCGCAGGGCGTCCTCGACGCGCTCGGGAGCGTCGTGCCACACGGACAGGAAGGCGGCCAGCGAAGAGTCACCGGCGCAAACGGTCGACAGCAGCTTGACCTCAAAGGTACGGTTGGCAAACCAGATGTGCTCGCCGTTGGAGAAGTACGCGCCGGCGCCACCCAGGGTCAACAGCACGTTCTTGGCGCCCTTGGCATGCAGCTCGGCCATGGCAGCCTTGACGGACTCATCGTCGCCGCCGCTCACCTTAATGCCAAAGATGTCGAGCAGCTCGTCGTCGTTAGGCTTAATGAGGAGCGGCTCCATAGCAATGAGGTCGGCCAACTGATGGCTCGAAATATCGAGCACGAACTCGGCGCCCTTTGCCTTAACGCGGCGAAGCACCTCGGCCAGGAAGCCCTCAGAGGTGTTGGGGGGCAGCGAGCCGCTAATGACCAGGCAGGTCATGTCCTCGAGCGAATCGATCAGCTCAAACATCTCCTGCTCGTTGGCCTCGTTGATGGCGGCACCGGCGTTGACCATGTTGTACTCGGTGTCGGGACCGGCATTGAGGAACACGTTGACACGCGTGATGCCGTCGGTCCACACGGGCTTGACGGGAACGCCCAGGGCCTCGGCGCCCTTAACGATGAACTCGCCCGAGAAGCCGGCGAAGAAGCCCAGGATCGTGGTGTCGACGCCGTAGTGGTCGAGCGTAAACGAAACGTTGAGACCCTTACCGTTGGGCGTGTAGACGGCATTGCGGGTACGCGTGACGGTGTTGGCAGCAAGACCGTCGCAGGAGATGTTGTAGTCAATGGCGGGATTTGCAGTAAGCGTGTAAATCATGAATGATCCTTTCACGAAGCAACGTGTTAATGAAAGTATATTCCACGCTTCGGTAAAAGGCTACAACAACTCGGTGAACGGTGTGGAAGCGATGAAGTACGGCAGGACACCTCTCCACCATGGCGGAACAAAAAAGGCGCCCCGGCCGAAACCGGAGCGCCGCATGCGCAAGAATATGTCGCGTTTCGCTTACTTGCGATCCAGCTTGCGGACAGCAACGCGCTTGCTGTACTCGTCGACGTGACCGAAGTCGCCGATGCCGACGGACTCAGCGACGTTGGCGCCGGTGGCCATAGCGAGCTTCATGGCCTCCTCGACGTTGTCGCGATCCCTGTACCACTTGTGCAGGAACGCAGCGAGGGTGCAGTCGCCGGCGCAGACGGAAGAGACAAGCTTGATGTTGAACTCACGCTTGGCATACCAGATGTCCTCGCCGTTGGAGAAGTAAGCGTCACCGCGGCTACCACGGGTGAGCAGCACGTTCTGGACGCCGGCCTCGTGAGCCAGCTTCATGGCAACGCGGACCTCGTCGTCGGTGTCGACCGGCACGCCGAAGATAGCCTTCATCTCGTGATGGTTCGGCTTAATGAGCAGCGGCTTCTTGTGAGCGAGCTCCTTGAGCTTGTCGGAGGACAGGTCCAGGACGACGTCGGCGCCACGGGCCTGAGCGTGCTCCATGACCTGAGCCAGGAAGTCGGGCGTAGCTTTGGGAGGCACGGAGCCGGAGACGATCAGGCACTCAAGGTCGCCCGCGGTGTCCAGGATGTTGTAGAGCTCCTCCTGGTGCTGCGGCGTGATCGGAGCACCGGGGTTGAGGATGCCGTACTCGTGCTGGCCATCGTTGACGTAGGTGTTAATGCGCGTGATACCGTCGGTCCAGACCGGGCGGCAGAGGCAACCCAGGTTCATGACCTCCTCGACGATGAACTTGCCCGTGAAGCCAGCGAAGAAACCGAGCGCGACGGTGTCGACGCCCATCTTCTTAAAGGCGAAGGACACGTCGAGGCCCTTGCCGTTAGCCGTGTAGCTGGCCGAGCCGGTGCGGACGTTCTCGTCGGGCTCGAGCGGAGAGCTCGAAACCGTCATGTCGACAGCCGGGTTAGCGGTTAGCGTGTAGAACATTTACAGTACCCCCTGTATATGTGAGGGCCGCGTGGCCGGCCCATTCCAACCACGCGGTTACCTCTGATACCAAATTAGCGAGCTGCGGACTCGAGCAGTGCCTTGACCTCGGCAGCGGTGTTGCAGGCGAGCGCCTTCTCGGCGAGCTCGTCGCACTCGGCCTTGGTCCACTGGCTGATGGTCTTGCGGGCGCGCAGGATGGACGGAGCGCTCATCGAGAACTCCTCCAGGCCCCAGCTGATCAGCAGCGGCTCGAGCAACGGATCGGCAGCGGCCTCGCCGCACATACCGACCATGATGCCGGCCTTCACGCCGCTCTCGATGATGTTCTTGAGCGAGCGGAGCACGGCGGGATAGTAAACCTGGTACAGGTTGGAGATGGTGTCGTTGCCACGGTCGGCGCACATGGTGTAGCCGATCAGGTCGTTGGTGCCGATGGAGAAGAAGTCGGCGACCTCGGCCAGGCGGTCAGCGAGCAGCGAGGCGGCAGGCGTCTCGACCATGATGCCAACCTCGATGTTCTCGTTGAACTTGCGACCCTCTTCGGTCAGCTCGGCCTTGCACTGCTCGACGAGCTCCTTGACAGCCAAGACTTCCTCGACGCAGGTGACGAGTGGGATCATGATCTTGACGTCACCAAAGGCGCTGGCGCGCAGCAGGGCGCGGAGCTGGACCTTGTACTGATCGGGGTTGGCCAGGCAGTAACGCACGGCACGGAAGCCCATGAAGGGGTTCTCTTCCTTGACCATGTGCAGGTACGGAATCTCCTTGTCGCCACCCACATCGAGCGTGCGGATGATGACCGGAGCGCCCTTGAGCGCGCTGGCGACCTTACGGTAGGCGTTGAACTGCTCCTCCTCGGAAGGAAGCTCAGCAGAGTCCATGAACAGGAACTCGGAACGGAACAGGCCGATAGCCTCGGCATCGTGATCAAGCGCGTTGGGCACGTCATCGGGGTTGCCGATGTTGCAGGCGATGATCTTCTTAATGCCGTCGGCAGTCACGGACGGCTTGCCGCGGAAGGCCTCGAGAGCCGCCTTCTCGGCAGCGAAAGCCTCGGCCTTGGCAGTGTAAGCGGCGAGCGTCTCCTCATCGGGATCGGCCTCGACGATACCCTTGCCGCCGTCAACGACAACGGTCATACCGTTGCGCAGCGCGGTGCAGCTGTTGGAAACCGAAAGGACAGCCGGGATCTCGAGGGCGCGCGCGATGATCGCGGAGTGCGACGTGCGGCCACCGGTCTCGGTGACGATACCGGCAACGTGGGCCTTATCGATCGTGGCGGTCATGGACGGCGTGAGGTCGTGCACGACAACGACGGTGTTCTCGGGCAGGACGGAGAGGTCGACGACCTCCTTGCCCAGCAGCTCGGCCAGAATGCCGGTGCGGATGTCGGCGATGTCGGCCGCGCGCAGACGGAACATCTCGTCGTCCATGGACAGGAACATGTTCTCGAACATGGTCGAGGTGTCCATGAGCGCCTGCTCGGCGCAGGTGCCGCCGTCAATGGCGGCGTTGATGGCGTCGGTCATGCCGGGATCCTGAGCCAGGACAATGTGTCCGCTCATGATCTCGGCCTCGGCCTCGCCCACCGTCTCCTTCATGTGGTCGGCCTGAGCCTGAGTCTTCTCGCAAAAGACCGAAAGAGCGGTCTGATAGCGCTCCTTCTCTGCTGCCGAATCAGCAACCTCGTGCGGCTCAAACGTCAAGTCGGGATCGACGGCGACCATGACGGTGCCGATACCGATGCCCTCGGAAGCGTTGACTCCCTGATACATTCCCATTCCTCTCTCCGTGTCATGTGATAAAGCGTTTTGCCATATCCACGACAAAAGAGCGCAGCTACCTTAAAACAGGTCACTGCGCCCCCAAATATGAACTTAGTTGTTCAACATGCGACCCGTTTGAGTTCTACTCGCCAAGACCGCTCTTGATGAGCTCGATGGCAGCAGCCAGAGCCTCGGCCTCGTCAGTGCCGTCGCACTTGACCTCGACCTCGGTGCCGCAGGGGATACCAGCAGCCATGAGGGCCATCGGGGACTTGCCGTTGACCTCCTTCTCGGGGGTGACGACCGTCACGTCACAGGCGTACTTGCCCATGGTGGAGGCGAACAGACCAGCCGGACGCATGTGCAGACCCTGAGGATTAACGAGGGTAGCCTTCTCAGAAACCATAGTTGACTCCTTTTTTGTGTTTAACCCCTGTCATGCATGTGGCAGGAGTCAGATTCACGACGTTGTTTATATTAACTCACATCAAACGGTTTTTCATTGTGTTTCGCACGAATTGTTGGACAGTTGTCTGTTCTGTCCGCTTGCTCGCCCCGTACCCCGCGCGCGGACCCATGAGATTTCCTGCTCTACAGTCCTGCTCGCACGAAGAGCACATTAAGTGCTCTTCGGCTCGTGCGGAACTCGCGATAAATCTCATGGCCCCCGCGCGCGGGGTCCGGGGCGAGCAAGCTGCGGAAACTCGGTCGGTCCAAAGTAATATCGTGCGAACGGAATTCTGGCTGATGACTTGTTCGCGACAAAGACTCGATAGGCAGCCCACTCTATGCCCTTTTGTAAGTTGCGGTGAAATAGGGACTGAATTTGGGGTTGAATCGTTTAAACAGTCCCCATTTCACCGTAACTTATGGGAGGGCATAGAAAAAGGCGGGGGCTCCTGGTGGAGTCCTCGCCTTTGTTACAGGGGGCGATGTTATTCGCGTACTGTGGGATTAGACCAGGCGGGCATTGATCGTCTTGGCGATCTCGGCGGCGTCGGTGGAACCCTTGACGGTGCCACGGAAGTCCTCGTCCATGAGCGCCTCGGCAACCTTGGACAGGATCTTGAGGTGCGTGGTGCCAGCCTGTGCACCAGGGATGAGCAGAGCGATGGCCACGTTGACGGGAGCGCCGTCCATGGTATCCCAACCGGTCACGCCGGACTCGTCCTTAACGACGATGACGGCAGCCTCGGTAATGGCGTCGGACTTGGCATGCGGGATGGCGAAACCCTCCATCATGCCCGTGGTGCCCTCGGCCTCGCGGGCCAGGAAGGCGTTCATCACGGCGTCGGCGTCGCTGGCGATACCGGCCTTGACAGCCTGGTTGGAAACGAAGCTCAGAGCCTCGTCACGAGAAGCGAAGTCCTCGGCGACAAAGACATTCTCGACCTTCACGAAGTCGACAGCCTCGGCCTTAGGGGCCTCAACGGCAGCGGCCTTGGAAGCCTCAACCGGCTTGGCTACAGGAGCGGCCTTCTGATTCTTCTCGAAGTCGTACTTCTTGAAGGCCACGAACAGGATGCCACCGACAACAGCGCCAATGAGGATCGCGAGGACCCACAGCGGACCGTTCTCGACAACGGGCAGGACCAGGAAGCCACCGTGGGGCGCCGGATCGTGGACGTTGAACATAATGGTCAGGATCGAGGCGATGGAGGAACCGAGCATCATGATGGGCATGACCGGCCAGATGTTCTTGGTCATGAACGGAATGGCGCCCTCGGTGATGTGGGTGCAACCAAGAATGAGGTTGACGATACCGGCGTCGTGATCCTCCTGGCTGAAGTACTTCTTGCCGACAACGACAGCGAAGGTAGTGATCAGCGGCGGAACGATGCAGGCGGCAGAGACGGCAGCCATGAAGTTGGTGCCGAAGTTGTAGGTATCGGTGCCAACGCCGGCAGCCAGTGCCTCGGTGAGCATAGCAGTACCGGTGACGTAAGCAGCCTTGTTGACCGGGCCACCCATGTCAAAGGCGCACATGCAGCCGATGGCAAGACCCAGGACAACGGCGCCAGAGGCGGACAGGCCCTTGAGGAAGTCCATCATGGCGGTGTTGATGGCAGCCATGGGGCCCGAAATGCCGAGCATGACCAGGCCGACGATAGCCGTCGAGAACAGCGGGTACAGGAAGATGGCCTTGAGGCCGTCTAGGTTCTTGGGCAGACCGGCAAAGACCTTCTCGAGCAGCAGGATGACATAGCCGGCGAGGAAGCCGCCGACGATGCCGCCCAGGAAGCCGAAGCCCACGCCGGCGCCACCGGCGTCGATCATGCCGGTCTCGGCGTTAACAGGCAGGCCCTGGATGGCGATCATACCGGCAACAAAACCGGGGACGAGCGCCGGGCGCTTGCCGATGGATTCGGCGATGTAGGCGGAAAGCACCGGAACCATGAGGTTCATGGCGATGCCGCCGATGATCTTCAGCATCGCAGCAAAGCTGTTGTAGTCAGACGCCGTCGAATCGAAGGACGTAATGCCCCACAGGAACGAGACGGCGGTCAGGACACCACCGGCAACGACGAAGACCAGCATATGGCTGACACCGTTCATAAGGTGCTTGTAGATGACGTGGCCGATGGACTCCTTCTCCTCGGTCTCGTCCTCGACATCGGCAGCGACTGCAACCGTGCTGTCGCCCTTGGCGGCGAGCGCGCGGTCAATCAGCTTACCGGCGGCCTCAACGGACAGGGCCTTGGAAACACCGACGGAAACCATGGGCTTGCCGGCGAAACGCTCAGCCTGGACATCCTTATCGGCTGCGACGACGACGGCCTTGGCACCGGCGATCTCGCTCTTGGTGAGCTCGTTCTCGACACCGACCTGGCCATGGGTCTCGACCTTAATGGTCAGACCTCGCTCGGCAGCTGCCTTCTCCAGCGCCTCCTTCGCCATGAAGGTGTGCGCGATGCCGGTCGGGCAACCGGTGGCGGCGATGATGTCAAACTTAGCCATGTGTCCCTCCTTTTTAAGTTTTGCGCCCGCAGGCGCTCCCCTACACGCGCGTCCTTGCGCGCTTTTCCACAACTGAAAGATACCAACCTACCGTCCGCGTGAGAAGAGACAAGGCGCAATTCTCCGGTGAAAGGTTCTTTCATAACCGTAAACGGTAGGTGAAAGTTTACCATCAACACTTGAAACGGCAAGGTGTATCTTGTTATTGAAAATCCCCCTATACTATGACATTACAAAACGATTCCGATTTTCATGCCAACCAGGAGCCATCCATGACCGATAGTAGCAAGAGCGCACTTTCCCTCATTAGTACCCATCAGGGATACAGCGAGTCCGAGCAGCGCATTGTCGACTATATATTGGAGCACCAGTCCGAGGCGCCACGCCTCACGGCGGCTCAGCTCTCGCGCGCCGCCGCCACGTCCGAGGCGACCGTTTCGCGCTTCTGCCGCAAGCTTGGCTTTGGCAGCTTCCGCAGCTTTCAGTTTTCGTTGGCGAGGGATTTGGAAAGCCAGCGCAACGAGGGCCTGACTGACGAAGTCTCGCTCGACAATATGGAGCAGAGCCTTAAGAACATCCTGGCTGCCAAGGTGAGCGAGCTTAATGCGACCATCGACGGGATCGACCACGATACGTTGGCGGCTGTTGTGCATGCCCTTAAGCATGCAGGGGTTATTGAGTTTGCGGCTGTGGGCAATACGAACGCGGTCGCGCTCGATGCGACGTTTAAGTTTTCGCAGCTGGGCCTGCGCTGCATGGCGAGCACCATTAGCGAGACATCAATCGGCTTTGCGCTCACGTTGCGCCCGGGTGACGTCATCGTGCTCATCTCAAACTCCGGCAAGTCGCGCCGACTGAATCGCATGGCAAAAGCGGCTCGCGACTGCGGCGCAACCGTAGTCGTCATCAGCAGCGACAGCAAATCCCCGCTCGCGCGCCTGGCAGACTACACTTTTAATACCGTCAACCACGAAGCGCTGCTGACGACGGGCGACTTTGCGTTCTCCAAGATCAGCGCCACGATGATCATCGAAGTTATCTACAACTTCCTGCTGCCCGAGATTGAAGACGCTCGCGAACATATCAGCTACTACGAGGAGCTCATCCAGCCGGACAAGGTCGTTGAGTAAAACGCGTAGTGGGACAAAAAATTTCAGTCTATTTTGTCCCACCAACACCGCTGATACGACCTAGTCTCGAACTTCTTCGAGCATCTGCTTTGCGTGGGCCAAGCTTGCCTCGGACTGATCGCCGCTCAACATGCGGGCAATCTCGGCGGTACGCGCTTCGCCGGTTACCTCGTCCAAATGCGTCTGGGGAACATCGCCCGGCTCCTTGCTGACAACATAATGCTTGTCGGCCATGACGGCGACTTGCGCCAAGTGGGTTACGACAATCACTTGATGCGTAGCGGCAAGATCGGCCAGCACACCAGCAAGAGCACGAGCCGTGGAGCCGCCGACACCGGCATCGACCTCGTCAAATACCAGTGTGTCGACGCCGTCAGCATTACCCAAGACCACCTTGCTCGCCAGCATGACGCGGCTGAGCTCGCCGCCCGAGGCAATGCGGCGCAGGGGACGCGGCGTCAAGCCGACACCGCTGCGACACAAAAGCTCGTAGCTTGAAGGACCCGCCGGCGTCCACTCGGCGCGCGGAAGATCACGCGACTCCCAAACGAGCTCGGCGCCGCCCATCTCCAGGCGCGCCATTTGGCGGCCAACCTCGTGACAAAAACGCGGAGCAGCGGTATTACGCGCACGCTTGAGTGCCTTGGCGGCAGCGAACAGCTCGCGCTCGGCGCTCCCGAGTGCCTCACGCGCCTTTTTGATCTGTTCATCGCCATCATCGACCAGGGACAGCAGCTCTTGCGAGCGATCGCGCATGGCAAAAACATCGTCCATGGTGGGACCCCACTGACGCAACAGGCCCTTGAGATCGGAATACCGCTCACGCATGCGAGCGAGCTCGCGCGGGTCGAAGGCGACGCCATCGCGATAGGCACGAAGCTCGTTCGCGCTATCCTCAAGGGAGATGCAGGCATCCGAAAGCGCATCGGCAATGTCGCCCAGTTTGCGATCGACGGTAGCCATACGGGAAAGCTCTGCCACGGCGCTGTTCACGGCATCGAGCGCTCCACCTTCGGCGGCAAGCGATGCATGGGCATCGTTAGCTGTGGCAACCAGTACCTCGGCATGTTCGGAGCGCGGCAGCAGTTCCTCGAGTTCCTCATACTCACCCGGCTTGGGGTCGACCTCGGCGATACGCTCCAGGGCGAAGCGCGCCTCCTCGACGCGACTCCCCTGCGCACGCGACGCCTCCTCTACGCGACGGACCTCCTTGGCAGCCGCACGCGACGCCTTGAAGCAGGCACGGTAACGGTCGAGCGCCTCGAGCGCAGAGCGACCAGCCCAGGCATCAACCATGGCAACATGATGCGCCGGATCGAGCAGACGCTGATGTTCATGCTGGCCGCACAGATCCATCATCACGCCGACGCGCTCGGAAAGCTCGCGCACGCTGGCGATGCGGCCGTCAATCTTGACGCGGCTGCGACCCTCGGCAGAAAGGCTGCGCTGCACGGTAAAGCCCTCCGTGTCGTGCGGGCCGTCGAACAAGCGTGCCTCGACGCTCGCCAGCGCCTCTCCCTCGCGCACGGTCGACGAATCTGCACGCTCGCCCAAAATGAGCTTGAGCGCCGAGAGCAGCGCGGTCTTGCCGGCGCCGGTCTCGCCGGTCAAAACCGTTAGGCCCGCACTCGGAACCAACGTCGCCTCGCGAATGAGCGCGATGTTGGAAACCTGCAGCTCATCGATCATGGCGCACTCCATAGAACACGCGGCTCACCGAGTTATAGAAGCTCTCGGGACCGTAATCGAGCAGCAGCACGTCGCCGGGACCACGGCGCACGGCCACGCTCTCAACGGTGCCATCGCAGGTAATAAACTGTCCATCGATAGCGATCGCCGGAACACTCGGACGGTCATCGGACATAAAGATCTCGACGACATCACTCGGCGAGGTCAAAAAAGCGCGAGCCTGAATGGTATGCGGAGCGATGGGCACACAGACCATACCCGTGTAATCGGGGCTGACAATGGGGCCGCCGGCGGAAAGCGCGTAGCCGGTGGAGCCGGTCGCCGTCGAAACAACGACACCGTCGCCGCGAAGGCGGTCGATATGATGGCCGGACACCGTGATGTCAAATTCGACCATATCGGACAGGGGGCCGCGCGTAAGTGCCATATCGTTGAGGGCAAACGTGCGCACGACATCCTTCGCGCCGTCTTCGCGCACGGACACAATATCCGCGGCGATGGTGGCGCGGCGGCTCACGTGGAGCTCGCCGGACAGAGCATCGCTCACAACCTGCAGAATGTCGCGCTCCTCGGGGCTCGCAGCAGTTAAAAAGCCCAGGTGACCATAGGAAAGACCGAGGATAGGAATCTCGCGATGGTTGAGGATGCGGGCAGCGCGCAGCAACGTACCGTCGCCGCCGAGCGTAATGACCAGATCTGAGCCATCAATATCAGGCGTGCTTTGAATCTTCGATCGCTGGTCGGCAGCCCATGCGACCTCGTAGCCCTGGCGCGAAAGCCAAAGCTCGAGCATCAGGCCGCTCTCGACCGCCTCTTGCTTGTAGTAATTGGGAACCAGAAAGACCTTCATAGCGTTGCAGCTTTCTCGCTCAAAGCCGATACCTGGGATTGCAGCTCATCGTCGGTGCGTTCACCAGGGGCAAACCTTATGCCGTACAGGAAAAACTCAACGTTGCCCTTAGCGCCATGGATGGGCGACACGCACACGTCAAGCGGGAACAGGCCCTTGGCGGCAAAAAGCTCAATCGCCGCCACGAGCGTATCGCGGCGGACGGCGGGGTCGGTCACGATACCGCGCTCGCCCACCAGCGCAGCCGGCGCCTCAAACTGGGGCTTTACGAGCGTGCAGAACGAACCCGAAGGCTTCAGGCACGCCAGCACGGCGTCGATGATATTCGCGATGCCGGTAAACGAGACATCACATACAGCCAGGTCGATGGCACCGGCATAGCCAAACTCAGGCAGCTGCGTCACGTTTGTGCGCTCATGCAGCGTCACGCGATCATCCTGACGCAACGACCAATCAAACTGGGCGCGACCCACGTCCACCGAGACAACGGTCGCAGCTCCGCGCTTGAGCAGGCAATCGGTAAAGCCGCCGGTAGAGCAGCCCACATCCAGACAGCTAAGGCCCGTCGGATTGATGCCAAACGCATCAAGCGCGCCTTCGAGCTTAAGACCGCCGCGGCCAACATAGGGAATGCGCCCCTTCACGTGCAGTGGCAGACCCGGAATCACCTTAAGGCCCGGCGAAGTCAAGCGCTCGCCGCCACTCGAGACCAATCCGGCCATAAGAGTGCGAAGGGCATCCGCGCGATCGGCGCAGATGCCCTGTGAAATCAGTTCGTCATCAAGACGCACGCGTTTCATGAATGCCATCAACCATTCGTATCCGGAGATGCGGCCTAGCTATCCTGGGATTCGTTTGCCGCATCCTCATCGTATTCCTGCTCGAGCTTATCGGCCTCACGCGGCGTCAGCTCAAACTTGTCGACCATATCGACCGCGCGGGAGCCCAGCTCAATCGCTTCGTCAAACAGATCGAGTGAACGCTCCAAGGACGTATCCTTGGAGCGAACGGTAGCGATGATCTGGTCCAGACGGTCCGAAATCTCGTCAAAGTTGCGGACAGAACCCTCTGGCATGGCTACTCCTCGACGGAGTCGACATCAGTCTCGGCGGCGTCCGCGCCCTCGGCCAGAACACCAGCCTCAGCCTGGGCAACCGCAACTTTAGCGGCAGCCTCGGCAGCCTGGGCCTCCTCGCGAGCGCGATCCTCGGCGAGCAGCTCTTGGTACAAGTCCTCACCCGGCAGCTCCTCGCTGCGAGCGGTCTTGCCCAGCACGCCGTTGACGAACGACGCGGACTGGTCGGTGCCATAGGCCTTGGCAAGTTCGACGGCCTCGTTGATCACGATAGCGTCCGAGACCTCTTCGTCGGTAAGGAAGCGCATCTCGTAGACGGCGATACGCAACAGATTGCGGTCGGCGCCGGGCATGCGCATAAGATCCCAGTTCTTGGCGACGGCGCGCAGAGCGCAGTCGATGCGGTCGATATGCTCGTAAGCACCGCGGCACAGCTCCAGCGCATAGGGGTCGAGGGGGCCCTTCGAGATCAGGAAATCGCCCTCGAGGACGCGCTCGAGCGGGCTGTCCGTGGCCTCGGCCTGAAACAGCAGCTGCAGCGCTTGACTGCGGGCAAGCGTACGCCCGCGATAAACCTTAAGGCTCAAAGGTTACTCCTTGGGGAAAACGAGGCCGTCGATGCAAACGTCAACGCGCTCGACGTCAACGCCCACCTGGGCATCGATGGCAGCGACCACGGCAGCGCGAACGGCCTCGGCGAGTTTCTTGAACGGATAGCCAAAGAACACCACGACGCGCACGGTGAGCGCGAGCTTGTCGCCGACGACCTCGGCCTCGACCGCCGGCTCGGAGGCCGGGGCCTTGGACGAGAGCATCATGGAGACAAGGTTGGTGGCAAGGTCCTTGACGCCAACGGAGGCGATGCCCTCGACATCCGACACGGCGCGCGAGACGATGGCGGTCAGGACATCGGGCGAAATGCCGATGCCGTCAATCTTGATTTCCTGGGGCATGAGTCCTCCTAGAAGAGTTGGTTGCTAGACGCGGGAGACGAACTTGCCGTCGCGGGTGTCAACCTTGATGACCTCGCCCTCGTTGAGGTACATGGGGACCTGGATGACAGCGCCGGTGTCGATCGTGGCCGGCTTGGTAGAACCCTGGACGGTGTCGCCCTTAAAGCCCGGGTCGGTCTGGACGATGGTGGTCTCGATGAACATCGGCGGGGTCACGCCCATGAGCTCATCGTCGGCGAAGAGCAGCTGGCAGATGTCGTTCTCGCGCAGCCACTTGGAGTTCTCGCCCACCATGTCCTCGGGAACGGGAACCTGCTCATAGGATTCGTTGTCCATGAAGATGTAGTCGGTGCCATCGTTGTAGAGGTACTGGAACTCACGGGTGGTGAGCATGACGCTCTCGAACTTGGTGCCGGCGTTGCAGGTGTTCTCGACGACGCGGCCGCTCTTGATGTCGCGGGTCTTGTAGCGCACAAACGCGCCGCCCTTGCCCGGCTTGACATGCTGGAACTCGACGATGGTGTAGACCTTGTCCTTAATGCGGAGACCGAGGCCGTTCTTGAAGTCGGCGGTAGAAATGGTAGGCATAGCGACCTTTCTTGTTATGGGCAGAACGCACAAGCGTCCAAATTACATACGAGCGAAATTATACACTTGCAGACGGCGCCTGCAGCGAGCGCATAAAAAGAGAACGCGGGGCGTCCGAATTGCTCCGGAGGCCCCGCCCCAAACTATCTACCGAAGTAGACTAGCAATCGATGACGTGAAGGTCATGCGGCGTCTTGGTGAAGGGCTCGTAGCCGTTCTCGGTGACCACGCCGTAGTCCTCCAGGCGCACACCGCCCACGCCGGGCAGGTAGACGCCGGGCTCCATGGTGATAACCGAGCCGACCTCGATGATATTCTTGCTGCGGTTGAAGTTGGGCAGCTCGTGGATGTCAATGCCCACGCCGTGGCCCAGACCATGGTTATAGTAATCGCCATAGCCGGCATCGCCAATGATCTTCTTGGAAAGCTTGAAAATGTCGTTGCCCTCGACGCCCGGATGGATGGCGGCGACGCACTCCTCGTGCGCACGGCGCACGAGCGCGTACAAGTCGAGCTGCTCCTGCGTGGGCTCGCCCATCACGACGGTACGAGTCATGTCGGAGCGGTAGTCGCAATAGCCCGCGCCATAATCCATGAGAACGAAGTCGCCCTTCTCGATCACGCGGTCGCTCGGGACGGCATGCGGGTTGGCGGTGTTGGGGCCGCTCGCCACGATGGAGCCGAAGGCCAGGCTGTCGGCGCCGTTGGCGAACATAAAGTTCTCGAGCTCGTTGCGAACCTGCTTCTCGGTCATACCGGGCTTAATATAGCCGAGCATGTGCTGGAAGGCGGCGTCGGTAATCGACTGCGCATGGCGCATGAGCTCGATCTCCTCGGCGTCCTTGATGGCGCGCATCTTGCGAATGTCGTCATGCATCAGCGGCAGCATGCAGGCGACGGAACGATCCTCAAGGCCACGCTGGATACCCTGGTAGAAGTTGATCTGCATGTCGTCCTCGACAGCGCAGACACGGCACTTGTTAGCCGCGATCTTGCCGGCGACCCAACCGGGGATGGTGCCCTCGTCCATGTCGTAGACCCAGGGGCTGCCGGCGGACGTGTTCTCCTCAAAGCTGTTGAGATAGCGTGAGTCGGTATGGAACAGGCACTGGTCGGCCGTAATAAATGCAGCGTGCGGGAACTCGAAGGTGTAGTCGAAGACGCCCTTCACGCCCGTGAGCCAACGAAGGTTGGCCTCGTCGCGCACGACGATAGCGTCGTAGCCGCGCTCAGCCATCAGGGCACGGACACGCTCGATACGACCGGCAGGACCGGCAGCAAACTCAGACATGCAGATTCCTTTCTTATTGTCCTCATAAAAGCGGGACGGGCCTCGATCGAAAGATGGAATCGCGCGCGATTCGCAACCGATTGGAAACCCGCCCCTCAACATGATACGAAAGACGATGTATGTCAATAAATCCTAGAGAAGTTCTTTGCGAGAAGCCAAGTATGCGTGAGCATGGCGGTCGAGAACCTCGTCCTCAACGCTCGTTAGACGAATGGCGCCGAGCGCCGCGGGCAGCGGCAACATGCTGCGGTTCGAGCGAACAAACTGCTGCCTGCGGAACTCCTCGATATATGCGGCAGGCTCCAGATCGAAGGCAAGCTCCTCGATACCAAAGTCCTCCAGGCAGTCATCGACCTCAAAGACGTAATCGATATCAAAGTCGCAGGCATCATGTGCTAGGCGCGCCTCAAAGCGCATCCCCTCGGACAGCAGCTGGTAGGCAGGAACCTGCACCGCGGCTTTGCCCAGGCAGACGCGCAGAGTACGCTCCCCCGTCTTGCCAAAGTCTAGAGCGTGGCGGGCGCTGGGATTCGTAGCCATCAGTACGTCCTTACGGGCAGTCTGAGACCACTGAACGGCATTGACGAGCGCGACCTCCTCGCCCGCGAGAATCTCGGGGACGGTCTCGGTAAACTGATTCCAGCGGGACTTGCTGCTCGAAAGCATGGTGCCAACAAGTACCACATAGCCAAGTTTGAGGTCATCGGGGTCCGCCTCGCGAACAAGATCAAGGTCACACACGACCAACCCCGGCTCGGGACGGAACGCGATAGCGGGAAGCGCATTCGCCGACGAGGCAACGAGCGGCCTCATGGTCGTCGCGACCGTGAGCATGGCGTCAAACGTCGTCGGCAGCAAGGCGCACTCGGTGCGACCGCACCACTGATTGGCACACCAGCAAACGACTGAGCAGGTCGCCGTGTCGCCGACAGCGACAACGAGATCATCGCAGGTAATGCCGTTAGCCGACAGCGCGCCAAAGACGGTATCGGCATCGACCAGCGTAGCACCGGCAGGCGAAACCTCGAGGACGAGCGGCGACACGGCAAAACCGGCGTCAACCAGTGCATGCTCGACAACCTCGCCAAAACGCTCGGATGTGGCGTCGTTCCAAACCACCATCGCACGCTTAGGCTTGCCCACAGCCGAGGCAAACATGCGCGACAGCTCCTCGAACGCCCCCAATCCGACGCGGACATCGACACTGCGGTTTTGGAAATTGATAAGTTGACGGCGAATCATAGCAGTCCACGCTCCAAAAGCATCTCGGCACAAAGGTAGGAAACGTCCTCGAAGGACTTGTTGCGAATATCAAGGGTAATATCGGCCGCCTGGCGATACAGCGGACGGCGATGCTCAAACAAGCGCGCAGCGTGCTCGGGCGAGCGGAAATCGGGCCGGGTATCGGAGCGACGAATCTGGCGCAACGAGTCCTCAAAGTCGCCTTCGAGGTACACGCATGTACCCATCTCGTGCATCAGCTCAATGTTCACCGGCGTCTCGACGATGCCGCCTCCGCACGATACCAGCAGGCTGCGCTCGCTTTGAAGCGAACGGAGTGCCGAGGTCTCGAGCTCGCGAAAACGATCCTCGCCCTCGGTCTCAAATATCTCGGTCACCGACTTGCCGCATCGACGCACAACCAAGCGATCGGTATCGATGAATCGACGCTTGAACATAGTGCCCACATTGCGCGCAAGCGTCGACTTGCCCGCGCCCAAAAAGCCGATAAAGAAGATATGGTCGCAGCCGTGTTTGATGTGCTGGGACATGGCGAAACCTATTCCTCGCAGGGAAGGTCGCGCAGGGCCCGGCGCTCAAAGATACGGAAGATCTGCGTGTACCACAGGTCCTGGGTTGCCTGCGGCTTGACCAGAATGGTGTCAACGCCGGCAAAGTTACCGCTCCACACGTCCGTGTACAGCTGATCGCCGATCAGCACCGCCTCGTCTGCCGTGGCGCCGAGGCGCTTAAGACCCGCCTTCAAGGCAAACGGGGCGGGCTTCATGGCGTGGCTGATGGCCTCGAGTCCCAGCTCGCGTGCAGAGCTAATGACCTGGTCGCGATGCCAGTTGTTGGACACCATGCACAGCTTAAAGCCTTTGGCGCGGGCGGCGTCGAGCCAAGCGGAAACCGCAGTGGGAACCTGCTCGGTGTCGCGCGGCACCAGAGTGTTATCGCGATCGAGCAGAATGGCGCGTTTGCCGTCGGCCCACAGGGTATCAAGGTCGATGCGATCGACCGAGGCAACGTATCGTTTGGGGCTAAAAATCCTCATGCTAATTCCAAGACTGTTGATGCTCTTCGTAGGTTTGCGAGAAGTACTCCTCGTCCTGCGTAATGTAGAAATACAGGTCATCGGAGTCGGTCGGCTCAAGCGTGGCCTTGAGTGCCTCGAGCGACGGAGAGCAGATGGGCGTGGGTGGCAGGCCCTCGTGCTTATAGGTGTTATACGGGCTATCGCTCTGCAGGTCGTCGGCGGTAACCTCGCCACCGGTGACATACATCATGGTCGCATCGCTGTTGAGATAGCGCAGACCGTCGAGCTTGCCGGCAAGGCGGTTGTAGAAGACCGAGGCCACGTGCGCACGTTGATCGGCGTTGAGGCCCTCGCGCTCAACGATCGAGGCCAAGTTAACGATGTCGTAGTCGGACATCTCCACACCGTAGCGCCCCTTGATCTTGGCTTCGCAGCTCGCAAAGTCAAGCGACTTGTACTCAGTCTTAAACTGATCGAGCATGGCGCGAATCACGTCATCGGCCGTCGGCGAATCACCCAACGAATAGGTCTTGGGGAACAAGAAACCCTCGAGCGAATCGTTGGCGGCGCCCTTAAGGAAGCTATAGTCGTCCACGTAATTGGAGGCCTTGGCCTGGTTGAGGAAGTCTTCCTTAGAGATGCTGTCGTAGGCCTGGGCCACGCGGTCGGCGACTTGATCGACTGTCAGACCCTCAGGGATAGTCAGCGCATTGGAGCCCGCGTTGGGGCCTTCCATGAGCTGCTGAACAACCTTGGTCGCATCCATGAGCGTGGTGAACGAGTAGGTGCCAGGCTTAAGCGACATATCAGCGTTGAGCTTTTTCACCGCCGCGTAGTAATCCTTGGGATTTTCGACGATATGGTTCTCGGAGAGAATCGAGGCGATCGTATCGCCCGAAGCACCGTCGGGAATGGTCACCGTAACCTGCTGACCAGCCGCGACCTTCGTATCCTCACCGGTAAAGAAGCCCTTGACGGCAGGCACGACAAAGAAAGCGATAGTAGCAAGCGCGATTACGGCCACCACGACGCCGACAATCATGGGCACCGGGGAGCTTTTCTTTTGGGCACCGCGACGAGCATGCGTGTTGTAGCTCGAGCGGGCCGCCGGAGCAACGCCATGCGAACCGCGAGCGTGATGCGAATGCGATTGGGGGGCCTGCGTTCGCTGAGTAGGTGCCTGATGCTTAAAGCGAGCACCGCCTGCAGGCTGAGCCGAACGAGCAGCGGGCTGCTGAGCCGCGTGAGAAACCGGATACTGAACCGAACGAGCAGAAGACTGCTGACCCGTCCGTTGAACAGGTTGGGCCGAACGAGAGGAGAACTGCACCGGGCGCGCGGCAGATTGAGCTGCGCGCTGGGTCGGCTGTGCCGGACGCTGGCCAGGCTGGGCAGGGCGCGACGACGGCTGACGTGTACGATTCGGCTGGCGCGGATCGGGAGCGCTAGGCATGCGAAACCTCCTCGTTTTTACGATCAAGCCACGTCTGCAAAAACAGGCTGGCGGCAATCATGTCAATCTTGCCCCTCATCTGCTTTTCGTTGAGGCCCTGCTCGCGCAGGATACGCTTGGCCTCTTGCGAGGACAGGCGCTCGTCCTCAAACTCCAACGGAAGATCGAGCTCGTCGGCAATCTTTTGCGCAACAGCGGCAACACGCTCGGCCTGGGGACCGGGCTCACCGGCCATGGTCAGGGGACGCCCACTTACCAGGATATCGGGCTCATAGTCCTCGACCAGGTAGCGGAACGTCTTGGCCATACCGGTGACCTCTGCAGCCGGGAGCACCTTGACAGGCATCGCCATCTTGCCATCACGGCTCGAGACGGCGATGCCGATCCTGGTCTCCCCTATGTCCAGCGCAAGCGCGACCACAGCGACTACCTAGATTCTTAGGCGCCGAGCGCGGTCTTAGCGGCCGCGAGGGCATCGGCGATGCCGGCGGCATTCTTGCCACCGGCCTGGGCCATGTTGGGACGGCCGCCACCGCGACCGTCG
The DNA here is from genome assembly GCF_003462845.1 of Collinsella sp. AF15-51. NCBI lineage: Bacteria > Bacillati > Actinomycetota > Coriobacteriia > Coriobacteriales > Coriobacteriaceae > Collinsella > Collinsella sp. AF15-51. The sequence continues at coordinate 77,373 of NZ_QRYG01000009.1, forward strand.
ACCAGGCCCGCGATCTGCTTGATCACGTTACCGGCGTGGAAACCGGCCTTGACGGCGTCATCGGAGCCGGCGGCGAGCAGGGCCGGGGTGCCCTTCTCGGTCACGCTGGCGACGACGCAGGCGACAGGACCGGCGACCTTCTGGTGTACGGTATCCCAGACGTTGCGCAGGTCGGCAGCCTCAAGGCCCTGGAGCTCAGCGACGACGAGCTTGTAGCCGTCGAGCTCAACGGCGCCCTCGATGGCGCTGGAGATAGCGTCGGAGGAGCCACCGGTCAGCGCCTTCTTGAGCTTGTTGGAAGTCTCGCGCAGCTCGGCCTGCAGGTTCTCCACGCGGGCGGGAACCTCATCCACGCGGCACTTGAGCGCAGCAGCGGCGGCGTCGACGAGCGCCAGACGGTCGGCCATGTAGTCGAGAGCACCCTTAGAGGTCACGGCCTCAATACGGCGGACGTTGGAGCCCGTAGAGGACTCGGAAATGATCTTGAACAGGCCGATCTCGGCGGTGTTGGCAGCGTGCGTGCCACCGCAGAGTTCGCGGGAGAACGGCTGGTCCTCGGCGCCCACGGAGACAACGCGGACGACGTCGCCATACTTCTCACCAAACAGGGCGACAGCACCGGCGGACTTGGCCTCGTCAATGCCCATGACGCGGGTCACAACCGGCTTGGAGGCGAAGATCTGCTGGTTGACCAGGTCCTCGACAGCCTTGAGCTGCTCGGAGGACAGGGCCTCGAAGTGCGTGAAGTCAAAGCGCAGGTGCTCAGGCGTCACCAGCGAGCCGGCCTGGGAGACATGCTCGCCCAGGACCTGCTTAAGCGCGGCGTCGAGCAGGTGCGTGGCGGTGTGGTTGCGGCGCAGGAAGCCACGGCGCTCGGCGTCAAGCGTGGCGGTCACAGCGGCACCGACAGTCAGCGTGCCATCGACAACGTGCGCGACGTGGGCATACAGACCGTTGTGGTTCTTGGTGTCGGCAACGGTCAGAACAACGCCCTCGGCGGAAAGCTTGCCGGCATCGCCTTGCTGGCCACCCATCTCGGCATAGAACGGGGTGCGGTCGAGAACGACCTCGACGTCCTCGCCGGCGGCAGCGGACTCGACGGACTCGCCGTTGCGCACGATGGCAACAACCTTGGCGCCTACGATCACATCGTTGTCATAGCCGTCGAACTCAGTCGCGGCGACCTTGTCGGAAAGTTCGACCCACACGTCGTTGAAGCTGCCCCAGGCGTCGCCCTTGGCATTGGCGCGGGCGCGGGCCTTCTGGTCCTCCATGCAGGCGGTGAAGCCGTCCATGTCGACGTCGTGGCCAGCGGTGCCGGCGATCTCGACGGTCAGGTCGATGGGGAAACCAAAGGTGTCGTGCAGCTTAAAGGCAACATCGCCCGGAAGCACAGCGCCCTCGGCAAGCGCTGCCAGGGCCTCATCCAGGTAGACGCGACCGTTGTCGAGCGTCGTGGAGAAGCGCTCCTCCTCGGAGGCGACGATACCCTTGACGAGCGCGACGTTCTTGAGCAGCTCGGGATAGGCCTCGCCCATCTGAGCGTTGACCTCGTCGATAAACTTGGTCAGGAAGGCGCCCTCGATACCCAGCAGGCGACCGTGGAACACGGCACGGCGGAGCAGGCGTCGAAGGACGTACTCGCGACCCTCGTTACCGGGCAGGATGCCGTCCGAGATCATAAAGTCGACGGCACGAGAGTGATCCGCGATGATACGCAGCGAGCGGCTGGCACCGGAGTAATCGTCGGCGTCATAGGTCTTGCCGCTGATCTCCTCGCCCAGCTTGATGAGGTGCTGCATCAGATCGCCGTCGTAATTGGCGGTCTTGTGCTGCATGATGGCAGCCATGCGCTCTAGGCCCATGCCCGTATCGAGGTTGCGGTGCGGCAGCTCTGGCATGGAGCCGTCCTCCTGGCGGTCGTACTGGGTAAAGACGAGATTCCAGAACTCCAGGAAGCGGTCGCAGTCGCAGCCGGGCTTGCAGTCGGGGCTGCCGCAGCCAACCTCCTCGCCCATGTCAAAGTAAATCTCAGAGCACGGACCGCAGGGGCCGGTGGGGCCAGCGGCCCAGAAGTTGTCGTCCTCGCCCAGGCGGGAGATATGATCCTCGGCAACGCCCAGGGAGCGCCACACATCGTGGGTCTCGTCGTCCTCGGTAAAGACAGTAAAGTACAGGCGGTCGAGAGGCAGCTTGAACTCCTTGGTAATGAGCTCAAAGGCCCAAGCGCAGGCCTGCTGCTTGGAGACGCCACCAAAGGAGAAATCGCCGAGCATCTCAAAGAAGGACAGGTGACGGCCGTCCTCGCCGATGCAATCGATGTCGTTGGTGCGGACGCACTTCTGGCAAGAGATTGCGCCGATCTCCTTCATGGTCTTCTTGCCCTGGTAATACTCCTTAAACTGGTTCATGCCGGCGTTGGCAAGCAGCAGCGAAGGATCGTCGGGGACGAGGGACGAAGAAGGATAGAGCTTAAGACCGCGCTCCTCAAAGAAGTTGAGGAACTTAGAGCGAATCTCAGCCGTAGTCATTGACGGGTAGTCAGCACTCATAGAGGGAATCTCCTCGGTTTCACATCGAAACAGTTCAAACGTAACGATATTACCATCCCACCGCGCCTGTGCAAAAAAGAGGGCCGCCAAACAGCGACCCTCCAGCGAAAGTGCACGTTATTTAGTACTGTGCGATCCTTTGAAAAAGGGCTGCTGTAGAATTACATATAAGAGTCACCCGGAAGGAGCGATCGATGAAAAGCAAACGATTTTTCCTCAATGCACTTCTGTTAGCGACACTTTTAACGCTTTTGGCTTTCACCTGCTGGTACGCAAACCAACCAGCATTTGGCTACGTGTTGTATGCAGTAATGTCCGGCGATAAGGCTTATTACACTCTACGCGCAATTGACATTCTCTTTTTCTATGTTGCCGGCCCCTTATCAATCGCTTTGCTCGCGTTTCTTGTCATTTTCAACTTCAAGAAACGTTAATAGGACCTATTTAGAATCCGAGTCGTCCATGGAGCCGTCGATGCCGGTTTTGGTGTCGTCGTCAGAGCTTGTGTCGTCGTCCTTGGCAAAGGGGTTCTTAAAGAAACCCGTCGCGTCGGGCTGTAGGCCTGAGAGCTTAATCCAGGGATTATCGAGCTCGGGCTTGGGCATTGCCTGGGCCTCGGGAGCGGTCTCGTTGCCGATGAGTTCGGACTCATAGATGAACGTATCGTCTCCGAGCGCGTCGTAGGCGGCGACCGGGTTACCCTCGGTATCGCGATACGGCGTGCCCTTAAACACGGCGCCGTCGTATGCCACGAGCTGACGGCCGGTCTCGTTCTCAAAGTAGTAGACGAAGATGCCCTTGAGGGCCGCGCACAGCGGAATGGCGATAACCATGCCGATGGGACCCATGAGTGCCGAACCGACAACGAGAGCCGTCAGGCTCATAACGGGATGCACCTGCACCGAGCTCTGCATGACCTTAGGCGAAATCACGTTATCGGTGACGTTTTGAGCCACCATGGTCACGACAAGCGTCCATAACGCCAGCATAGGGCTGAACATAAACCCAAGCACCGTGGCGATCGCCGCGCTCACCCAGGGACCGACAACCGGAACCAAGTGCATAATGCCGGTGAAGATGGCCATGAGCGCTGCATATGGATGGCCAATGAGCGTAAAGCCGATAAAGGCGAGGATGCCACCGCAGATGGACGTCACGACCATGCCGCGCATATAGCCGCCAACCGAGCGTGAAAGGATGGCAACCATAAAGCGGTACGAGGTCTCCTTTTCCTGCCCGATGATGGTGCAGACCTCGTGGTGCATGCGGGGATAATCGCAGGCAAGCCAGTAGGCAAGCACCAGACCCAGGAAGATGACGAACAGCTGCGAGGCCGTGTTGGTAATGAGCGGAAACACACCGCGGCCGAGCTCAGCAGCGATTTGCGAGACGTACTTGGACGCTACGGTAACCAACGAAGAAAGATTGTCGTCCAGATACTCCTTGAGCGGCGTGTTGTTGAGCGTCTTAGCGTGCGAGAGCATCTCGTTGAGATCGCCACCCGCAACACGAAGCTGCTCGGGCAGGCGGCTCAGGACTTCCATGATTTGACCGAGCAAAATAGGCGATAGGATGCAGACGACGCCGACGAGCACGGCAACAACCACAATGAGTGCGATGAGCGAACCGAGGCCACGTCCGACGCCGTGATGCTCGAGCCAGTTGGTGATCGGAGACATCACAAAAGCGATGATGGAACCGACAGCGAGAAACTCGATGACCGGTGCCAGGATGCCCATAAGGTTGAAGATAACGGCAGCGATGACAATGCAGCCGACGACGCCCCAAATGCCCAGCGTCAGAATGCGGGTATCGCGAAGCGTGCGGTCGATTTGTTGGGGGTGCTCACTCATGAACGAATCATCACTCCGTCGGGGTCGATCTTATCTTGAATCTTCTTAAGGGTACGGCGCAGCAGGCGCGAGACCTGCACCTGCGAGATGCCAAGCTTCTTGGCAATCTCGATCTGGGTCATGCCCTTAACGAAGCGCAGCTCGATAACCTCGCGCTCGCGCGGCGAGAAATCGCGGATGGCTTCCTCGATTACCAGGCGGTCATCGGTAAAGTCGAGCTCGTTGTCGTCGTCGGCATAGCGATCGAGAATCGAAGGCGCATCATCGGAATCGGACGCACCGGGGGCCTCGATGGGCACCGAGGTGTAGGCCGAGGACGACTCCATGGCTTCGAGCACCTCGTCGACGGTCACGTCCAGGTATTCGGCGATTTCCTCAACCTTGGGCGAACGCTGCAGCTCGTTGGTGAGCTTATCGGTAGCCTGGTTGACCTTGGCCGAGAGCTCCTGCAAACGACGGGGCACGCGCACGCTCCAGCCCTTGTCGCGGAAGTGGCGCTTAATCTCGCCCAAGATGGTGGGCGTGGCAAACGTCGTGAACTCGAGTCCGCGCTCAGGATCAAAGCGATCGATAGCCTTGAGCAAGCCCAAGTACCCGACCTGCAAAAGGTCATCGAGCGGCTCGCCGCGGTTCTTAAATTTGTTGGCAAGAAACCTTACCAGGTTCATATGGGACATGACGAGCTGCTCGCGAGCATCCGGATCGCCGGTCTCCTTATAACGACGAAACAGCTCGCGGGTTTTCTCCTTGTCCCAAGCGGTCTTGCCGCTCCGGGAACGTTCGGTCATATTAGATATCCGCCTTGAGGTCGAGGGAAAGCGTTAGAGGCGCCGCAGTCTTTTCGTAGGAATCGCACACGCTTGCAAGAATGAGCTCGGCATACACAGCAGCCTGGTCATCCTCGTCGACGGTGGCCTGTTCCCCAAAGGTAAAGGTCATGCCGACGTGAGATTCGTCCACATCGAAATTGATCGTGATGTCGTCGCAGTCGACCGCGGTGCATCCAAAGATGAAGGCTTCCTCGGCAGCCATGCGGATATCCTCGATGCGATCGACGGACATAGAGCACAGGGCGCCGACGTTGGCGGCCGTCATGCGCACCAAGCGCGCGAGACGAGGATCACCGGCAACGCTCAGCGTGATGGGGCAGGTTGCTTCACTACTCATCGCAGGACTCCTCGGAGGTCTCGGCAGGCGTATAGGTGTAATACTGAGCAGGCTTGGCTGCGGACTTCTGAACATCATCGTCGTCAGCAGCGGCATCGTCATCGCCAATCAGAACGCGCTCAGTAGGCTGCTCGGCCTCGGCGGCGGCAGCGGCGAGCTTGCGATCGGCGTCGGCTGCAGGAGCCTTCACCTTATTGAAGAGCTTCTGCACGGCGCCGGCCGCAGAATCAGTCACGCTCGACACGGCATTACTGGCCTCGGCCATGCTGCCCGTAACCTCGGAAATGTCGCGAACGACCGCCTCAACCTCAACGAGGTTAGACGTCAGGGCGTCAACGGCAGTCTTGCTCGACTTGAGGAGCGGCTCCATCTGGGCAAGTGCCGGCGTAAGCTCGTCAACGGCGCCATCGAGCTTTGCCACCACGGGCTGTGCCTCGGCGAGCGTATTATTGAGGTCGCTCACCGTCTTGTCGAGCGAGTCGACGACGGTGCGGGTCTTGCGCAGCGTGAGCGCGAGCTCGACAACAGCCCACACGCCGGCAACGGCGAGCACCAGCAGGGCGATTTGAATGGGACTCATACAAGCCTCCCGAAGGAATCGAAATACAGACGTTTTTCATGGTACCCCAAAGAAGGGCAAAGATACCCAAAGGGAATGCGCGAGGCGCCAATGGCCTACTTGGGAGCGTTGCCGCTACGGTCGCGCTCGCTTTGCTCCACACGCCACTCTTCCCAACCGCGGCCGGCAGGCTGCCAGAACGCGCCGCGCTCCAACCCCTCGGGCAAATAGCGCTGATCGACCCAGCCTTCGGGATAATCGTGCGGGTACTTGTATACACCATACTCGTCGCTGCCGGGACGGTGACGATCGCGCAGGTAGCTGGGCACCTCGCGAAGACCACTGCTGTGGATATCGGCCAGCGCCGCATCGATCGAGGCCTCGCACGCGTTGGACTTAGGCGCCAGACACACATAGAGCGCAGCCTGAGCCAGGTTGATGCGACACTCGGGATAGCCAATGACCTCGGCAGATTTAAATGCGGCATGCGCCACCAAAAGCGCCTGCGGGTCGGCGTTGCCAACATCCTCGGAAGCCTGAATCATAATGCGGCGAGCGATAAACTTGGGATCCTCCCCTGCATCGATCATGCGCGCGAGCCAATAGATCGTGGCATCGGGGTCGCTGCCGCGCATAGATTTAATAAACGCACTGATAATGTCGTAGTGCATGTCACCGTTTTTGTCATACGAAAACCCACGACGTGGATTGGCGATCTTCACGTCATCCACGGTAATGGGATAGCGTTCCCCGGCCGCCGGCGCTGGCGTTCCCTCAGTATCGGGACGCGTAACGGCAATCTCACTCGCAAGCTCGAGCGTCGTGAGCGCCGAGCGCGCATCACCCGCGGCCAGCGTGCAAATGGTCTTGACTGTATCCTCATCGGCCGAGAACTTACCGTTTAAACCCTGCGGCGCCTCGAGCGCACGCTCAATGAGCATGGCGATATCCTCGTCCTTCAGGTGCTCAAGCTCTACCACACGCCCACGCGAGAGCAATGCCGAGTTGACCTCAAAGTACGGGTTTTCCGTCGTGGCGCCAATCATAATGACGGTGCGGTTCTCAACCGCATGCAGTAAGGCATCCTGCTGCGACTTAGAGAAGCGATGGATCTCATCGATAAACAGAATGGTGCGGCGGTCGTAGGTGTTCAGACGGGTCTTAGCCTCATCGATTACGCGGCGCAGGTCCTTCACAGTGCCCGTCACGGCGCTGACCTCGACAAACTCGCTCTTGGTATGGTTGGCGATAATGTGGGCCAGCGTCGTCTTGCCCGTGCCAGCCGGGCCGTACAGAATCACGCTCGACAGCACGTCATGCTCAATCGCGGCGCGCAGCCACGAGCCCTTACCGACGGCCTTTTGCTGGCCCACATACTCGTCGAGCGAATTGGGGCGCATGCGCACCGCCAGCGGTGCATTCTGAAAGGAACGCTCGCGCGTCGAAGCAGAAAAAAGGTCGTCCATAGCCATCCCGTGCATCAATCAAAACGTTATCGACCAACAGTATACCGAATTATACGAACTACCGTTCGTTAATATAGGTACGGTGCGGAAACTGCAATCCCGGGAACAGCTTGCTCGTCAGCTCGCAGAAATAGCCGTCCGTCATGCTTGCGATGTAATCCACGACGGTCTGATCCTTATCGTCTTGCCATGCATAGGTGCAGTCGTAGTAGGAAAGCTGCTGCTCAATACGCGAAATATGGTGCTTAAAGATGTAGGAAGACTCGTCGCCTTTATTTAGATCCTGCAGGCAACGGTCGTAGAGCTTTTCGAAGGCCTCACGCAACTCTGCCTCGGAATCGCCTTCGATACCGCCCTTGCTATAGATCTTCTCGTAGTTCTCGCGCTTCGCCCGGCGGATCTCCTCAAACAGGTCCTCGCTCATCTCGATACGCGGTTTGCCATAGCTATGCTCAACGATATCGATGGAAGCGTGCGTGAGAATCCAGCTGTTATAGGCGCCGCCCCGACCATCGTCAAAAGCGTCGGGCGACAGCAGGCCCGCCGCAATGGCGTCCTGACGATCACGACCGACGTAGGCGAGGATATCCGAGATACGCACCACACAGCCCTCGAGGGTCATGGGGCGCAGGTGCTCGATCGCGCCATAGCCCGCGGCAATGCTGTCCTCGACGGTACGGTCGAACTGGTCAAACGACGCCATGTCCGAGAGTTCAAAGACACGCTGCTCATACTCGCCGTTATGACACAGCACGCCGTCGAGCGTCTGGAGCGACACGTTGCGACCGTACAGCGCGTCGAGCACGCGGACGGACTGCACGTTATGGAAAAAATAACGACCCGTACGCTCGTGATAGATATCGTTGAGGAAACGCTCGCCGGCATGGCCAAAGGGCGTGTGGCCCAAATCGTGGCCCAGGCCAATCGCCTCGATCAAATCGCAGTTGAGGCCCAAGGCACGGCCGATATCGCGAGCAATGCGCGAGACGAGCTGCACATGAAGGCCGCGCCGCGACAGGTCATCGTTACTGCGAAAACTGAAGACCTGAGTTTTGCCGGCGTATCGGGCATACGCAGGCAGATGAAGAATCTTTTCGGTATCGCGCATAAAGGCCGGACGCATGAGCGTGCCCTCGTCTGCGGCTCGATCAACGCGACGGATGACCTGGTCATCGTCGCAACGGTACGGGTTGACATAGCCCGAAGCACGATCTGCGGCAATGCGCTCGACAAGTTCGGGCGATAACGCCGAGGGAATACGGTCCATGCGCGCCTTAATGACGGCCGTTTCTTGATTAGATGCCATGGCATGCTCCTTAAGAAGGATGCGCAATCGGTTACAATGTGCAGCCCACGACCTCGATTATGGCAAAAATCGGCACCAAAAACGGCAGCAAAGGCAGGGAGCGCGATTTTGTGAAGAGGCAGGAGAGGGCAAGGGCCAGGAGCGCAACGGCAAATGCCACGATGCCGCCCATAGGGTCGAGCGTGCAAAGCGCGAAGAGCGCCTTGGCGTCCCCCATGCCAATGCCAGGGACGTGGCGAACACGACGCCAGAGTGACTCAGTAAGCACAAGGGCAAGGTAGACGATGACCGCAAGACCGGCGTGGTCAAACGCCGTGTTAACACCCTTGTCGAGCCAAACGCCTGCAAGCGCCGCCACCGCACACGCGCCGGCAAGCTGATTGGGAAACCGCCGCTCACGGGCATCAATCACCGCGCCGGCAAAGAAACAAATCCAAAACGGGATATAGACCATCGTGCACCTCCATGAACAGCTGCTCAAAAGCAAAAACCACCACAAAGGTACAGGCACCTTTGTGGTGGTTTTGATGGTGGTTATTTGGCGCCTTGCATGACCTCGTCGAGGGTAACGTTGACGGCGTGCTGCGTCGGGACCCAGTCGACCTTTAGGAACAGCGCTGCCACCGTGATGGGGATATAGCTGAACATAAAGATCGGGAAGGTAAACAGGTTGGTCACCAGGCGCCACTTTTGCGCACAATGAATGTGCTTGTACTCAAAGATGGTCGTAAGTAACGCCAGGATAAAGAAGGTCTGGTACATCATCGCGAAGGTCATAATGAGCGAGGCGGCACAAGCCTGCATCTCGACCTCGGTGGCCAAGAAGCCATGCGAAAGCCCGCCCACGATGAGAAAGGTAGCGTTGGCGAGCATGGAGATCAGGGACAGCAACATGCCCGGAGCGATGGTCATAAACATGTCATATGCGGCAAAGCGATGATAGCAAAACGTCGATTTGACCAGATGCTTACCGTAGGTAAAGAACACCTGGTAGAAGCCCTTGGTCCAGCGCATACGCTGCTTCCAAGACGCTTTAAACGTCACGGGTTGCTCGTCAAAAAACTCCGCCGGCGCATAGCCAATGCGAATGCCGTGAATGGCGCAGAACGTGGTGAACTGAATATCCTCGGTCAGCGTGTGGAACTGCCAGCCGTGCATACCCTCGATAACACTGGCGGAGATGAGGTAGCCCGAACCCGAGACGGCACAGGACGTCTTGCAGATATTACGCGCGTTGTTAAGGAAACGCGCCTCGCGCAGGTACCAAGTGGCGTTGGCAGCCGAGATCCACGAGCTGCCAAAGTTCTTGGAGTTGCGGTAGCTTGTGACCACATGGAATCCCTGGTCAAAGGCGTCATTCATCTTGGAGACGTAATCGCGGGAGATAACGTTGTCGGCATCGAAGATAAAGTAGCCCTCAAAGGTATCGGGATACTCGTTAAGAATGCGGTCAAAACCAAAGTCCATGACCCAGCTCTTGCCTTTACGGGCCAGGTCGTTTCGCTCGTACACGACAGCGCCCGCCTCGCGCGCGAGCTGCGCGGTGTTATCGGTGCAGGCATCGGCGACGACAAAGACCTCGATGAGCTCGGACGGATAATCCTGGTCCTTGATGGAGCGAACGAGGTTGGCGATAACGGCCTCCTCGTTGTGTGCTGCAATAAAGAAGGCATACCGGTGGAGTTTTTTGGCCTTGGGAGGCGCGACCTCGCCGCGGAGAGCACCGATGACAAAGAAGACCACCTGGTACAAGAAGCAGACCGTGAGCAGCGTGACGACAATCTGGTTGAAGATCACGATGGGTGTGTTGGTTTGTAAAAAGGCGAGCATGCAGGCTCCCAGGAACGCGTTACGTAAACAACCGTATATCTTACCGCAGGCTAGGGGCGTTCAAGAAACCACCTAATACTGGCTAGGCTTCGAGCAGGCCGAGCTGCGGTACGATTTCGTCGCCGGCAGCAGTGCGACCAAGCGAACGCGGGGCCAGGTCGTCAAGAACCGCAGCGAGATCCCACGGCAGCTCGTCGCGGCGCTCAATGCGCTCCCCCGTCACGGGATGATCGAACGCTACGCGCCAGGAATGGAGGAATTGCCTGGTCAGACCCTGATCGGCGCGTGCATCGCACTTGCCGTAGAGCGGATCGCCCACGCAGGCGTGGTTGATATGGCGCATGTGCACGCGAATCTGATGCGTGCGACCGGTAAACAGGTGACACTCAACGAGTGTGTAGCCGTCATCAAAGCGCGTGGAATCAAAACGCTCAAGGACCTTGAAGGTCGTGATGGCTTGGCGCGCAAAGGGATCGTCCGAAACCGCCATCTTCACGCGGTCGCGCGTCGATCGGGCAATACCGGTGTTGATGGTGCCCTCGTCCATGGCGATGTGCCCGTGAACGAGCGTAATGTAGCGGCGGTCGAGCGTGCGCGTACGGATAAGATTTTGGAGCGCGCGCTGGGTGTCGTCGTCCTTTGCCGCAAGCATAAGACCTGAGGTATCGCGATCCAAACGATGCACGATACCGGGGCGGTCCTCGCCCTGCACGGTGCCCAGATGGTCGATACCACAGTGATAGACCAGGGCATTCGCGAGCGTACCGCTCTCATGACCATGCGCAGGATGGCACACCAGGCCGCGCTGCTTGGAGAGCACGATGAGATAGTCGTCCTCGTAGCGAATGTCGAGCGGGATGGCCTCGGGAATCACATCGGTGGGATCGTGCGGCTCGGGCAAATCAACCGAAATACGGTCACCGGCTCGCACGGCGTACTTTTTGGACAGGCAGGTCTCGCCATTGACCACTACGGCCCCACCCTCAATCAGATGCGCGCAGGCAGAGCGCGTAGGGCAGCCGTCATTGGCGCCCAGATAGGCGTCAAGACGCTGACCAGCGGCATCGTCGGCAACAAGGATATGGATGTCGGCCATTAGCGCTCATTCCTTTCACGAATCTTGCGGGCACGCTCCCCACGTTGTTTAGCCTTGCGCTTGGCGCGGGCCTCATCACGGGCGTTAAGCTCGGCGGTCGCATCGACCTCACGGGCCGCGGGGCTCAAGAACATGTAACCGAAGAGGGCGAGCACTACACCGACCGTAATGCCGATATCGGCCACATTGAAGACGGGGAAGTCGATGAAGGTGGTGGCAATAAAATCGGTCACGAAGCCAAAGGCCAAACGATCGATTGCGTTACCGATAGCACCGCCCGCAACCATCGCCATGCCCACAACCTCAAGATGGGCAAGCTGGGGTGCACGAACGAGGTACACAAAAATAGCGATAATGACCGCCAACGCCAGCACGGCAAACGCGATGCCATGCCCCTCGCCCATGCTAAAGGCGGCACCGATATTGCGGACAAACATAAAGTCGATGACACCAGGGATGACGGTCACATGCAAAGCGTCGCCCACGGCACGAACCGCAAACTTGGTCAGCTGGTCAAGAAGCAGCACAACCAGCGCCATCCCACCAGCAACACCCAACCGCCAACGCAAAGGCGGCGTCATATCCCCAGTACGACCCAAATCAATCCCCTACCCTCAAGAACATCGAATTACGTTTAACGCAAATCAATATCTTATATTGACCAGCAACGAAATAGCCGATGATTCGTTACCAACAGCGAAAACCCGCCAGAGCGAGCAAGGTGCCTTGAAGCAAGGCGGCATAGACCTTCTGGTCATGCCGCCGAAGCTGAAAGGCAGATTGCCGCTCTGGCGGGTTTGCAGCGTCAACCTGTTACGCGGTTTGGTAAAACCGCGTAACTACAAAGCGTTCGCACACCTCTCGCAGATGTGAGCGTGGCCGTTGTACTCGCCGACGGTGGTGCGGTAGTTCCAGCAACGGTCGCAGCACTCGCCCTCAGCAGCCTCGATGGCAACGGAGAGCTCCTCGCCCTGGGTCAACTCAACATCGGAGACGATGTAGAACTCGGCCAGGTCGACGGCCTTGTCGCCGGTCAGCAGCGCGTACATCTCGGCGGGAACGACCGCCTTGACGCGGACCTGCTGGCTCTTGGTGAAGGTACCGGCGGAGCGGGCGTCCTCAAGGGCCTTGGTCACGGCGCTACGGAGCTCGAGTGAAGCCTCGAGCACGCCCTCGAACTCATTGGCCTCGTCGACCGTAATGGGCGACTTATACCAATCGAGCAGCGCAGCGTACTTCTGGTGATCGACGCAGCCGGCAGGCGCATAGGCCATGGCCTCGTCGACCGTGTAGGACAGGATCGGCTGCAGGTCGCGCATGAGCATCGAGAAGAGCTCGGCAAGCACGGTCTGGGCGCTGCGACGCTCGAGCGAGCCGGGCTTATCGCAGTACAGACGGTCCTTCAGGGCGTCGAGGTACACGTTAGAGAGCTCGGTAACCACGAAGTCGTAGAGCGCACGGTAGGCGCGCGGGAACTCGTAGCAAGAGTAGGCGTCGTCAACCTCGGCCTGGACCTGAGTCAGGCGGGCAACCATGAGCTTGTCGAGCGGCAGCAGGTCGGCAAAGGCGACGCCGTCGGTCTCGGGCTCAAACTGACCCTCGAGCTCGGAGAGCAGGAAGCGCAGCGTGTTGCGGAAACGACGGTAGGCATCGGAGGTACGAGCAAGGATCTCGTGGTCGATGGACACGTCGGAGCTGGTATCGACGGAGGCAACCCACAGGCGGATGATGTCGGCGCCCATCTCGTCGCAGACCTTGTTGGGGTCGATGACGTTGCCGAGCGACTTCGACATCTTACGGCCCTGGCCGTCGAGCGTGAAGCCCTGCGAGACGACCGCCTTGTACGGAGCATGGCCGTTGGCGCCCACCGAGGTGAGCAGCGAGCTCTGGAACCAACCACGGTGCTGGTCGGAGCCCTCGAGGTAGACGTCCGCCGGGTACTCCAGCTCGGGACGGTACTCGCAGACGGCCTTCCAGGAGACGCCGGAGTCCCACCACACGTCAAGAATGTCCTTATCGGCCTTGAGGTGATGGCCACCGCACTTGGGGCAGACGCAGGCCTCGCCCAGGTAGCTCTCGGGAGCGTCGGTGAACCAGGCGTCGGAGCCCTTCTCGTGGAAGAGCTTGATGACGGCGTCGAGCGTAGCGTCGTTCATGACCTTCTCACCGCAGTCGGCGCAGGTGTAGCTGGGGATAGGCACGCCCCAGTTGCGCTGACGGCTGATGCACCAGTCGGGACGCTGCTCGACCATGGCGCCAATGCGGTTGGCCGCGTGGGCCGGATACCATTTGACGTTCTCGCGGACCTCCTTGCCAGCCTGCTCGCGCAGACCGGTCTTGTCCATCGAGACAAACCACTGGTCGGTAGCACGGAAGAGCACCGGATGCTTGCAGCGCCAGCAGTGCGGATAGCTGTGCGTGATCTTCTTCTCGAGGACCAGGGTACCGCGCTCGCGCAGGAACTCGATGATGTGTGGGTTGGCCTCGTCGGTGTCCATACCGCTGAAGGGGCCACCGGTACCAAACTCCTCGCCGGTGTAGAACTTGCCGTCGTCATCGACCGGCATGCAAATGTCGGTGATGCCCTCCTTGAGGCAGGCGAAGTAGTCGTCGACGCCGTGGCCGGGCGAATTGTGGACGATACCGGTACCGTCATCGACACCGACGTAATCGGCCAGCAGCGCCACGCCCTCAACGCCGTCAAAGATCGGCTGCTTGTAGTGGATGTGGTGGAAGGTCTCGGCGGGCACCACGTAGGGCTTGCCGTCGACCATGACCGGGGTGTACTCCCAGCCAAACTCATCGCAGCACTTGGGAGCCAGGTCCTCGAGCATGACCTCGGCACGGCCATCGTGCTCAACGGCGACGTAGGCGGCGCCGGGCTTGAGGGAAACGGCCTGGTCGGACGGGATGGTCCACGGCGTAGTCGTCCAGATGATAAAGTCGACCGGGCCGTCGAAGTTCTCGAGGCCGGCGGGCTTGGAGGTCATCTCAAAGCGAACGAAGATGGAAGGGCTCGTCTCGTCGGAGTACTCGATCTCGGCCTCGGCGAGCGCGGTGTGACAGTGCTTGCACCAGTGAACCGGCTTGTGGCCGCGATAGATCATGCCCTTATCGAACATGGCCTTGAAGACCTCGATGTCGGCGGCGTCATGCTGGTGATAGAGCGTCAGATATGGGTTGTCCCAGTCGCCGAGCACGCCCAGGCGACGGAAGCCGGCCTTCTGCAGCTCGATGTTCTCGACAGCGAACTTGTTGCAGAGCTCACGGATCTTGGCCGTGGAAGTCTGGTTGAACTTCTCGGTGCCGAGCTTCTCCTCGACCTTGTGCTCAATCGGCTGACCGTGGCAGTCCCAACCGGGGACATAGGGAACCTCATAGCCCTGCATCATCCAGTAACGGTTGATCATGTCCTTGGAGATCTTGTTCATGGCGTGGCCGATGTGGATCGGGCCGTTGGCGTACGGAGGGCCGTCGTGCAGCACGAACTTCTTGTGACCCTCGTTCTTCTTCAGAACCTGCTCGTAGACCTTGTTGTCCTGCCAGTCCTTGAGTCGCTTGGGCTCGGACTTGGAAAGACCGGCACGCATGGGAAAACCGGTCTTGGGCAGATTCATCGTCTGCTTGTACTCGTTTGCCACGGTACCCCTTTCATGTCGTGGGCGCGCACGCCCTCTGGGCACCAAAAAAGCGCCCGTCCCTACAAGCTGGGACGAAGCGCCACAAAACGGGCCGTGTGCCCGCAAAAGCTCTTCGCTTAACCACCCAGCTTAGATGCCCTCGCCCGCGTATTCGCGCGCTCGCATCCGTTACTCGGCTGGTCTGTATCGACGACCATCTCGGCGATGTCTACTAAGACGTGTCTGCACGACGCGTCCGTTGGGACCGCAGCTCCGGGGTGATTTTCATCGGTCGCATGCGCGGGTTCTCAGCACTCCCCGCTCTCTGTAGCATGCGGATGGCCGACTACTCGTCCCCATCAACGCTTATGCGGAGTATGCTAGCACGTTCCGCGCCAGCGAAAAACCCTCAACATCGGTTTCATACTTTAGTAATTTCTCACGGTCGCAAGCACTCACTTGGAGCAAAATGCCTGTAAGCACTTTATCGAACGAAAGAAGGTTGCTATGCGCACGATTGGGATGAGCGATTATACCGTCGGCGAAGACTGCTTTGACGAGCTGCCCGGAGCGCTGGCCGAATACGGAGCGACCAAGGTCGCAATCATCGGTGGCAAGCGGGCACTGGCCGCAGCACTTCCCGGTATCGAAGCTGTGCTGGAAGGTACCGACGTCGAGATTCTAGAGACGCGCGTCTACGGTACCAACAGTACACGCGCCAATATCGCCAAGGTCGTAAACTCCCCCGCCTGCCAGGAAGCCGACGTGCTTATCGCATGCGGCGGCGGCAAGGCGCTCGACACCATGAAGACGGCGGCCATCGAGCTCAAGAAGATCGTCTTTACGGTGCCGACGATCTGCTCCAACTGCTCGGCCGCGACCGCCATTGCCGTCGTCTACAACGACGACGGCTCGCTCGAGGGCTATTCGTACCCCAACCGCCCCGCGCACATCTTCATCAACCCCAAGATCATCGCCGAGGCTCCGGCGGAGTACTTCTGGGCGGGCGTGGGCGATGCCCTGTCCAAGCAGCCCGAGGTCGAGTACGCCACGAGCGCCGGCAACCTGGAGCACACCGCAGGTCTTGGCCTGGCGCTCGCACACACCTGCTCCGAGCCGCTGTTTACCTATGGCGTGCAGGGTCTTGAGGACGTTCGCCAGAACCTGTCGACCGAAGCCGTCAAGCAGATCGCGCTCGATATCGTGGTCAACACGGGCTACGTCTCCAACCTGACCAACCAAAACGATTACTACTACAACTCGAGCGTGGCGCACGCGTTCTACAACGCTTCCTGCAGCATTCCGCGCGAGGGCTCCTACCTGCACGGCGAGGTCGTGAGCCTGGGTGTGCTGGTACTGTTCGCCTATACGGGCGATACCGAGAACCTTGAGCGCTACGCCGCCTTTAACAATCAGATGGGCCTGCCCGTGACGCTTGAGCAGGTCGGGCTTTCCGAGGCTGATATCCCTGCCCTGTGCGAGTACGCGCACGCCACCAACGAATGGAAGCAAGGCAACCCGGAGCCCTTCACCGACGAGAAATTCGCCGCCGCCATCAAGGCCGCCAACGCTTACGGCCACACGCTCTAGGACTGACCCAAAACCACCACAAAGGGGACGGGCACCTTTCTGGTGGTTTTTTATTGCTCCAGCATTCAGTTCGTACTCGAACCCGATTCTTTACGAGAAAGGGTTCGGGTACGTTTTTTGTTTATCGGAAATTCTGCGGAAGGACTACTCGGAACGGTAAACAGAAACGAACAGAGGCAGGGTATCATCGTGGTGATGGTATCCTGCCTTTTGTTTTGCAGGATCAAGGTCGCTTTATGCGAACTTGATCGCCACTTATATGGCGCATTGATGGCAATTGCTTCGTACGTGCATACCGGGAGCCTGTACACCTCTGGCAAGGCGTAGCACACTAGACTTTGTTCCAAAGTCCGTGTGCTAAGGGGGCAGGCCCCTTAGAATTCCTGTGGAGTGTGTACGCACGTACGCAGGAAAACGGCAAAATTTCGCTATATCAGGGCGTTCTTTCATTGGAGAGTATGGTATCACGGCTTAGTTCAACAAATAAGAATTTATATGGCTCTGTTAGACCAAATTTGACACGATCGGCTGTTCGTCGAACCGGAAAA